>NZ_QKSO01000013.1:0-131519 GCF_003234215.1 Curtobacterium sp. MCSS17_006
CAGAGCCAGCCAGAACACCCCCACTCCCCGAACACCCGCACGACCCGCGCGATCAGCGCCATTGCGAAGGAGCAAGCACATGTCCGCAGACTCGAGTCCGCGCCTCATCAGCGCACAGCTCGTCGGCCTCGACGAGGACCTCGGCGCCACGTCGACCGACGTCATCCGGGTGCTCGCCGATCGCGTCGCCGCGACCGGCCGCGCCGCCGACGGTGCGACGCTGGCCGACGACGCCATCAAGCGCGAGGCGAGCGTCGGAACGGGCGTCCCCGGTGGCATCGCCATCCCGCACGCCCGGTCGGCGTCGGTGTCCGAGCCGACGCTGGCGTTCTCGCGCCTGGCCCGGAAGGTACCGTTCGGCGCCCCGGACGGCGACGCCGACATCGTCTTCATGATCGCCGTGCCCGAGGGGGCGGACAAGGACCACCTGACGGTCCTCTCGACCCTGGCCCGCGCGCTCATCCGCGAGGACTTCACCGCCGCGCTCCGTGCCGCGACCACCCCCGACGAGATCGTCCGGTTGGTCGACAACGAGGTGAGCGGCGAAGTGGCCGAGGCCGGCGTCGGGAAGGCGAGTGGTGCCTCCGAACCGGCCACCGCGCCGGAGGCGGGCCGCAAGGTCTTCGTCGGCGTCACGGCGTGCCCGACCGGCATCGCGCACACCTACATGGCGGCGGACGCCCTCGTCGCCGCAGCCCAGCGTGCCGGTGCCGAGATGCACATCGAGACGCAGGGGTCCTCGCAGGTCGAACCCCTCGACCCGGCCCTCATCGCCCGTGCCGACGCCGTCGTGTTCGCGGTCGACGTCGACGTCCGCGACCGCGGTCGGTTCGCCGGCAAGCCGCTCGTGTCCGGACCCGTCAAGCGCGGAGTCGACGAGCCCGACAAGATGATCGCCGAGGCCATCCGCGCCTCGGAGGACCCGCACGCCGCTCGCGTGCAGGGTGGCACCGCCGTCGAGGGCGAGTCCACCGCCAAGAACGAGCACTTCGGCCAGTCGCTCAAGCGCTGGCTCCTCACCGGCGTCAGCTACATGATCCCGTTCGTGGCCGGCGGCGGGCTGCTCATCGCGCTCGGCTTCCTGCTCTCCGGGTACGGCATCGCGCTGAACCACGGCGACTCGGGCATGAGCAACGCCGCCTACACGCTCACGAACTCGACGCTGCTGAACCTGCCGCCGGAGGGCCTCGGCTACTACCTCGGCGCCGCCGCGTTCCAGATCGGACAGGTGTCGCTCGGGTTCCTGGTCGCAGCACTCGCCGGGTACATCGCCTACGCCATCGCCGACCGTCCGGGCATCGCCCCCGGATTCGTGGCCGGGTCGATCGCCGTGTTCATGAACGCCGGGTTCCTCGGCGGTCTGGTCGGTGGCCTCATCGCCGGTGCCGCCGCGTACTGGATCGGGCGCATCCCGACCTGGCGCTGGCTGCGTGGCCTGATGCCGGTCGTGATCATCCCGCTGTTCGCGTCGATCATCGCCTCGGGCCTCATGCTGCTGGTGCTCGGCGGTCCGATCGCCTGGGTCATGACCGAGCTCACCGCCTGGCTGAACTCCCTGTCGGGTGCCTCGGCCGTCCTGCTCGGGATCATCCTCGGCCTGATGATGGCGTTCGACCTCGGTGGTCCGGTGAACAAGGTGGCGTACGCGTTCGCCGTCGCCGGGCTCGGTGCCGGGACCGCCACGAACGTGGTGCCGTTCGAGATCATGGCAGCCGTCATGGCGGCCGGCATGGTGCCGCCGCTTGCACTCGCGCTCGCCTCGACCGTGCTCTACCGCAAGGGCTTCACGAAGCCGGAGCGCGAAAACGGCAAGGCCGCGTGGCTCCTCGGTGCGTCCTTCATCTCCGAGGGTGCGATCCCGTTCGCCGCAGCCGACCCGCTGCGCGTCATCCCGGCGTCGATGGTCGGTGCCGCGATCACGGGTGCGATCTCGATGGCTGCCGGCGTGACCTCGCGAGCACCGCACGGCGGGATCTTCGTCTTCTTCGCGATCGGTGACGTCCTGATGTTCGTCGTCGCGATCCTGGCGGGGACCGTGGTGTCCGCGCTGGTGCTCGTCGCCCTGAAGAAGTGGGTCCGTCGTCGCCCTGTCGACGAGGCTGCAGCGGGCAGCGAGGCTGCCGTGGCCGGCGAGACGGTGGGCCAGCGCGCACCGGTCGCCGCGTAGTCGACGCGACCCCGGGAACGACGGGAGGCCCGGTGCCAGCTGGCACCGGGCCTCCCGTCCGTCGTCCGGTCGTGTTGCGGGCTGGACGTGCGCCGGTCAGGCGGCCATCGCGAGCGCCGACGGGTCGACCTGACCGGGGACGCACTCGTCGACGTCGCACGGCGCGATCGGCGCGACCGAGGTGTGGGTGATCTTGGGGTGTACCGGGCGGCGTTCGGTCTCGCCGCGTCCGATGAGGTCCTCGTGGAGCTTCTCGCCCGCCCGCAGGCCCGTGAACACGATGTCGGACGGGCTGCCGGTGGCCTGGAGCATGCGCCGTGCGATGTCGAGGATCCGGACCGGTGCACCCATGTCGAGCACGAGGACCTCGCCGGGGTGGGCGATCGCAGCCGACTGGATCACGAGGTGGCACGCCTCGGGGATGGACATGAAGTAGCGGGTGGCGTCCGGGTGGGTGACGGTGAGGGGGCGTCCGGCACGGATCAGCTCCGCGAAGAGCGGGAGCATCGAGCCGCGGCTACCGAGGACGTTGCCGAACCGGACCGACACGTAGTCGTGGCCCGTGTCGGCGGCGGTCCAGGCGGTCAACCGCTCGGCGATGCGCTTGGTCGACCCGAGCACGCTCGTCGGGTTCGCGGCCTTGTCGGTCGAGATGTTCACGAGCGTCCCCACGCCCGCGGCGGCAGCGGCGCGGAGGACGTTCAGGGTGCCGAGGACGTTCGTCTTCCAGCCTTCGTCCGGGTACTGCTCGAGCATCGGCAGGTGCTTCAGTGCCGCGGCGTGGAAGACGACGTCGGGCCGGCGGGTCAGCATGATGTCGCGGATGGCGTCGGCGTCGCGGATGTCGGCGAGGACGACGTTCTTCGTGTCGAGCAGCCCGTGACCGTCCACGGAGACCTGCACCTGCTGCAGGGCGGTCTCGTCGCGGTCGAGCATGATGATCTCCGCCGGCTCGAACCGGACGAGCTGTCGGCAGAGTTCACTGCCGATCGAGCCGCCGGCACCCGTGATCAGCACCGACCGGCCCCGGACGAAGTCGACGGTGATCTCGAGCTCGGCCTCGGGCTGTCGATCCCCGATCAGTGCGTCGATGTCGAGCCCGTCGAGGCCGGGGATGCTGCGCTGTGGCATGGGGGTCTCCTCCGTGAAGTCCTCCCCAGTGTGAACCTCTCACATGTGAAATGTCAACAGGTCAGTCGGCGATGTTCGCCGTGACCGCGTCGATGTACGCCGCACGCTCCTCACGCGAGTGCGGGCGCCCCGCGACGCCCGGTCGCTGCTCCCACGGGAACGGCCCGGCCTCGTGCCGGTACTCGATGCCCATGGCCTCGAGGCGGGCGGTGTGCTCGGCCAGGCGTCCGCGGAACTCGGCGAGGTCGCGCGGCCCGGTGACGTCGGCCGACCACAGTGCCTCGGCGAGGGCGGCGACGCGGGGGAAGAGCTGGTAGTCGAGCCGACGGGCGGTGTCGACGTGCTCCGTCCACATGTTGCCCTGGCCGCCGATGACGTGGGCGCGCTCGGCGTCGGTGAGCCCCGACGGCACCGGGTCGAAGGCGAAGACGTCGTCGACGGTGAGCGCGATCGACACCGGGATCGGCTCGGTCGGCAGGTCGCTCTGGCGGTAGTCGAGGTACACCTGGTCGTCCGGCGACGAGATGACGTCGTGCCCGCGGCGGGCGGCAGTCCGTGCGCCGGTCAGTCCGCGCCACGAGACCACGGTGGCGGAGGGGTCGAGCGTGCCGCCCTCGAGGATCTCGTCCCACCCGAACGCCCGCCGGCCGTGCGACTCGACGTGTGCGGCGAGCTGCCCGATGATCCAGGCCTGCAGCTGTTCCTCGTCCTGCAGCCCGAGTTCGCGGATGCGCTCCTGGGTGCGGGGGTCGGTCTCCCACTGCACCTTCGGGCACTCGTCGCCGCCGATGCCGATGTAGCCGGAGGGGAAGAGCGCGATGACCTCGTCGAGGACGTCCTTGAAGAAGTCGATCGTGGCGTCCTCGGCGTTCAGGACGTCGTCGGCGATGCCCCACTCCGTCCACACCTCGACCGGTTCGCCCGTGACGCCGAGCGACGGGTAGGCCGCCAGCGCCGCACGGACGTGCCCGGGGGTCTCGATCTCGGGGACGACGGTGACGAACCGGTCGGCCGCGTACGCCACGATCTCGCGGACGTCGTCCTGCGTGTAGTACCCGCCGTGCGGGCGGCCGTCGAACCCGGCGACGACGAGTGTGCCGTCCGGCCCGGGGACGTGCGCGCCGACCTGGGACTCCCGACGCCAGGACCCGACCTCGGTGAGGCGCGGGTACTTCCGGATCTCGATGCGCCACCCCTGGTCCTCGGTGAGGTGGAAGTGCAGGCGGTTGATCCGGTGCGCGGCGAGCTGGTCGACCACCCGCATGACCTCGTGCTTCGTCCGGAAGTGCCGGGCGACGTCGAGCATCACGCCGCGCCAGGCGAAGGCGGGGGCGTCCTCGACGACCACGGCGGGGACGGACCACGGGCCGGTCGCGACCCGGCCGCGGCGGTACACGTCCGGGGGCAGCAGCTGCAGCAGGGCCTGCACGCCGTAGAAGACCCCGGCGGGCGAACCGCCGACGACGTCGACGCCGTCCGGCGTCACCGTGAGGCGGAACGACTCCGCGCGGTCGCCCTCCGGCGTCGTCGGGCCAGCGGGCAGGGACGGGTCGTCGGCGACGCGCAGCGCGATCGTGCCGGCCCCCGGTGCCGTGTCGTCGAGGGCGTCCCGCACCGGCAGCCCGGTCGATCCCCGCAGGGTCTGCTGCAGGTACAGTCGGACGGACTCACTCGCCGGGTCGGCGGCGATCCGGGTCGACGGGGTGATCTCGAAGGCCCCGACACCGGGAGCGGTGCGGCGCGGTCGTGGGACGAGCATGTCGGAGCCACCATTCCTCAATGATCTTTCGTAATGTGGAGGCTATGGCCGTGCAGCAGACCGTGTCAACGACCCCGGGCGCCGCGGGCTCGACCCCGGGTGCCGTCGGGACGACCCCGGGTGTCCTGCGGCAGATGAACTCGCGGGCGATCCTCGACGAGCTCCTGCGCGACGACGTCTCCCGCACGGTCACCGAGCTCGGGCGCACGGTCGGACTCTCCCGCCCCACGGTCGAGGCGGCGCTCGCCGACCTGGTCGACGAGGGCTGGGTGACCGAGGCCGAGGCGATCGCCACCCCGAACAAGGCCGGTCGTCGGGCCAAGCGCTTCGCCGCGGACGCGTCGGCCGGCTCCGTGCTCGGTGTGGACCTCGGTCTGCACGGGATCGTCGGCGTGCGCGCGGACCTGCGCGGCGTCACGCTCGCCCGCGTCGAGGAGCGGTACACCGACCTCGCCGACGCCGAACAGGCCTGGTCGAGCGTGCAGGACGTCGTCCGTCGTCTGACGGCGCCCGTCGGTGGCACGGTCGGCGGCTCCGCCGGGGGTGCGCCGGTGCTCGGTGCCACGTTCGGGGTGCCGGCGGTCGTCGACCGCGACGGCGCGATCGACTACACGGTCGCGGTGCCGGAGTGGGTCGAGCGGCGGGTGCCCGGCCGGATCCAGGACCTCTTCCCCGGGGTCGCCACCTTCTTCGACAACGACGCCAAGCTGGCCGCCACGGCCGAGGCCCGGTGGGGGCGGTTCCACGGCGTCCGGGACGCCCTGTACCTGGTGATGGGTCGGCAGATCGGTGCCGCCCTGGTGGTCGACGGCTCGTTGGCGCGCGGTGCGCGCGGCGCGGCCGGCGAGATGGGCGGCATCGCCTCGACCGGCTGGCCCGCCGCACCCGCCCGCCTGGAGGCCCGGATCCCGTCCGGCGCGGACCTCGAGTCCGTCTTCGCCGCGGCCGCCCAGGGCTCGGTGTCGGCCGTCGAGACCGTCCGTGCGTTCGCGGCCGACGTGGCACCCGGCGTCGTGCAGCTCGTGACGACGATCGACCCCGAGGTCGTCGTCGTCGGTGGCGAGGTCCTGCCGGCTGCCGAGGTGTTCTGCGCCGCGCTCGACGAGATCGTCACGCCACAGCTCCGGCACCCGGTGGTGTTCGCCCCGTCGACCGTCGGTCGCGACGCCGTCGCCCGGGGCGCGCTCGCCCGGTCGCTCGCGCACGTCCGGTCCGCCCACATGGGACTCGGCTGACACCCAGGGAGCGTGCCGGGTCCTGACAGGGCGTTCAGGGATGCTGGGGGCATGACGACTGCCGTGACCGCCCGTGCCATGACCGTCGCCAGTGGCGACTCCACCGCTCCGTCGGACCTCGGCGGGCTCTCCGGCCTGGTGCTGCAGCTGATCGACGGCCTGGGGGAGTGGGGCGTCGGGCTGATGCTCTTCGTCGAGACGGTGTTCCCGCCCATCCCGTCCGAGGTCATCCTGCCGTTGGCCGGGTTCCTGGCGGGTGCCGGCCAGATGAACCTCGTGCTGGTCCTGGTGCTGGCGACGATCGGCTCGTACCTCGGGGCGCTGGTGCTCTACTGGCTCGGCGCGAAGATCGGGTTCGAACGCACCACGCGGTGGTTCGGCAAGCTGCCCCTCGTCGACGAGGACGACTTCCGCAAGGCGGCCGGCTGGTTCCACCGGCACGGCAAGAGCGCGGTGTTCTTCGGCCGGTTCGTCCCGATCGTCCGTAGCCTCATCTCGCTGCCGGCCGGCGCCGACCGCATGCACCTCGGCACGTTCTCGGTGTTCACGATCATCGCGAGCGGCATCTGGAACAGCGCCCTCGTGCTGCTCGGTGCCGCGTTCGGGTCGCAGTACGACCAGGTCGAGGCCTACACCGAGTGGATCGATCGCGTGCTCTACGTCGCGATCGCCGTGGTCGTGGTGACCTTCGTCGTGCGCCGGGTCCGCCGTGTCCGCGCCGAGCGGCGTGCGGGCGGCCCCGATGACCACGACGACGAGGCCGGCAGCCCTGCCGTGGGCGGTGCCCGGGGTCGTCGTCGCGCCGAGCCCGCCCGCGACTGAGCCTCAGGCCTTCGTCAGCGCCGACTCCTTGTGGGCGGCCTGCTTGCCGCTCTTCTCCGACTCGACGATCCAGTACGGGTCGTCGTCGGTCGGCGTGAAGTGCTGCCCGTCGAACTCGAAGTCGCTCGTCCGCTTGCGCACGAGCGTGCCGGTCGTCCTGCCCTGCGAGGTGTTCCAGTGCACCTCGTCACCCTTCGACAACGCCATGCTGTCCTCCTTGCGCGATTCCTCGTCCTGATGGAGGTCGGACTGTACCCCGTCGATCCCCGGGAACTCAGGGAAGTACGGCGATCACGATGTCGTAACGGCCATGCGGATCGAGAGTCGGACGCGTACCGTTTCCCATGAGCCCACACGCCGGCAGGCGCCGCGGAACCACGGGCTCCGGACGGGACGACGGACACCATGACCCTGCTGGACAGCGCGCGGGCGGACACCGTCCTCTCTGCGCGGTACCGGCTCGTGAAGCTCATCGGCACCGGCGGCATGGGATCCGTCTACGAAGCCCGTGACGAGCACACGTACCGGGCCGTGGCCGTGAAGCTCTTCGCGACCCCGGACAAGATGACCACCGCCGACCGCGTCCGCCAGGAGCGCGAGATCCGGCTGCTCAGCATGCTCTCCCACCCGGGCCTCATCCCGCTGTACGACGCAGGCACCCACGAGTTCGAGGACGGTCCGCACCGGTTCATCGTGATGGAGCTCATCGCCGACACGACGCTGCTCCGCCGTCTGTCCGAGGGCGCCCTGCACAACTACGAGGTGGCCGACCTCGGTGCGCAGCTCGCCGACGCCCTGGCCTACGTGCACTCGCGCGGCATCGTGCACCGTGACGTGAAGCCCGCCAACATCCTGATCAGCGACGAGGGCTCGTCCGGGTTCGCCCGCACGGTCAAGCTCACCGACTTCGGCGTCGCCCACTTCGTCGACGGCTCCCGCCTGACGAACGACGGCACGGTCATCGGCACCGCCGCCTACCTCAGTCCGGAGCAGGTCGCCGGCGAACCGATCAGCTTCGCCACCGACGTGTACTCGCTCGGGCTCGTCCTGCTCGAGGCGCTGACCGGCAAGCAGGAGTACTCGGGCACCCTGATCGAGGCCGCACTCGCCCGGCTCCGCCGCGACCCCGAGATCCCGGACGACGTCGCCGACGAGTGGCGCGAGCTGCTCAGCCGGATGACGGCCCGCGACCCGGAGCGCCGGCCCACCGCGGTCGCCATCGCCAACGCGCTGCGCGGCGGGTCCACCCAGATCACCGGCCCGGTGCCGCTCGGTCCGGAACGCGTGAAGCACCAGCGCGACCACCGCATGCACCGCGCCGCACACCGGCACGCCAGGCGCGGCACGTTCTCGGCGGTGCGGCGCTGGCGTCGGCGAAACGTCCTGGTCGGGTCCTTCGCGGCCTTCGGCGTCACCGCGGCGTGCGTGGCCGCCTACGTCGCGGGCGCCCTGCACTGACCCGCCCGGCGGCGCCGGGCTCCGGGCACCGGAGCACCCTGGCAGGATGGACAGCATGACCGACCAGCGCTGGATCAAGATCTGTGGCCTGTCGACGCCCGACACCGTGGACGCCGCCGTCGACGCGGGTGCCGACGCCGTCGGGTTCGTCTTCGCGGCGGGCAGCTCCCGGACCGTCACCGCCGACCTGGCGAAGGAACTCGTCGAGCGGGTGCCGGACGGCATCGACGCCGTCGGGGTCTTCCGTGACCAGAAGATCGACGAGATCGTCGGCATCGCCTCCGAGGTCGGGCTCACCACGCTGCAGCTGCACGGTGGCGAGTCGGCGTCCGACTTCGCCCGCGCGCGCGACGCCGGCTTCTTCACCATCCGGGCCATCGCGGCCGAGGACTACCTGCGCGAGACGCCCGAGCAGCGCGCCGCGTTCGACCACGACCTGCTGCTGCTCGACGCCGCCGTGCCCGGCAGCGGTCGGCTCGTCGACCCGGCCACCATCGAGGGCGTGGACGAGGCCTGGATCCTCGCCGGCGGGCTGACCCCGGCCAACGTGGTCGCCGCGGTCGAGGCGCTCGACCCCGACGGCGTCGACGTGTCGAGCGGTGTCGAGTCGGAGCGTGGCGTCAAGGACCCCGCCAAGATCCGCGCCTTCGTCGAGGCCGTCCGCAGCCTGGGCTGAGCGCCCGGCCGCGTCGGTCGCGTTCGCGGCTCTGGACGCGACCGCGGACGGACAGGAGGCGCGGTGCGGGCCCGCCACGGGCCTCCCGTCCGCCGCGCGGTCAGCGCAGGGTGGGGATGAGCTCCGTCAGGAACGCGTCCGTGTCCTCCCAGCCCTGCACCGCGTGGCAGGGGACCCCGAGTGCCTTCACCGGGTAGTCGTTGCCCTCGGGGTCGAGCCGGTCGCCCACGAAGAGCATGTCGTCGAGCGCGATGCCGGTGATCTCGGCCAGGCGCTGCATGCCGTAGGCCTTGTCGATGCCCTTGCGGGTGATGTCGATGCTGGTGGAGCCGCCCGAGCGGACCTCGAGGTCGGGCAGGTCCTGCTGCACCAGACGGCGCAGGTGGTCCTTCTTCTCGCCGGTCGGGTCCCACTGCTTCTTGACGTCCACCGGGGCGGCCTGGCCGAGGGCGGAGAACGTGATCTGCGACCCGCGGTCCTCGAGGATGGCGCCCCAGGTCTCGGACTCCCAGTACCCGGCTTCCTTCGCACGGGCCTCGACCGCGGCGAGGGCGCGGTCCTTCTGCTCGTCGGTGAGGTCCTCGGCGTACTGCAGCGCCCAGTCCTGGTCCTCCCAGCGGTAGTACCGGGTGCCGCAGGTGGGCAGGAGGTGCAGGGCGTCGAGCGTCAGGCCGTCGCGCTGCCGGAGCGGGGTGACGAGCTGCTGCTCGAACTGGGTGAAGTTGCCGCCGGAGATGACCGCGACCGGCACGACCTCGAGCAGGGACGCGAAGGTCTCGAGCATGCGGGGGTCGAGGGAGGACTTCGACGGGGCGAGCGTGTCGTCCAGGTCGAAGGCGACGAGGCGGGGCGTGGTCATGCCCCCGATCCTGCCAGAGCCCGCCGACCACGCGCAGGGTGCGACCGACAGGGTGCCCCGGTGCTGCGCGAAGTCTGCGGGGTCACGCGCGGTGCGTGGCGGGGACCCGGTCGCGGGCGTAGGTGATGTCCGTGTAGCCGTGCGGGGCCGGGTTGCCGTCCTCGTCGAGGTTCACGAACACGACCTCGTCGATCGTCAGGATGCTGCGGTGCGTGAAGAGGTTGCGCGCCTCGGCCCGCATGGTCAGCGACGTCCGGCCGAACCGGGTGGCGACGAGGCCGATCTCGACGATGTCGCCCTCCTTCGCCGAGGACAGGAAGTTGATCTCCGACATGTACTTCGTGACGACCTTGCCGTTGCCGAGCTGGATGATCGCGTAGACCGCGGCTTCCTCGTCGATCCAGCGGAGCAGGCTGCCGCCGAACAGGGTGCCGTTGGCGTTGAGGTCCTCCGGTCGCACCCACTTCCGGGTGTAGAAGTTCATCTCCGGCGGGGCGTCGTCCTGGTGCTGATCCATGTCACGTCATGGTACGCCGACGGCCGCGTCCCCGCAGGGACGCGGCCGTCGTGGCGATCGCGGGCGGCGGTGCCGCCGGTGCTCACTCCTTGACGAGGACGACCTCGTCGAGGGGGATGCGGGTGCGCGGGGCGACCTCGCGCTCGGCGGCCTTGTCGTCGAGCTGCGACGGGTGCGCGACGGTGCCGACGGCCGTGACCGTGTACGGCAGGAAGCGCTCGGGCAGGTCGAACGCGGCACGGAGCCCGGCGGCGTCGATGCCCGCCATCTGGTGCACGTGCAGGCCCTCGGCGTGCGCCTGCACGGTCAGCGCGGCGAGCGACTGGCCGAGGTCGTACTGCGCGAAGGGGCGCTCCTCACCGTCGGCGGTCACGGTCTCGAGCACGCCGACGACGAGGGCGCTGGCGCGGAAGGCCCAGGCGGCGTTGAAGCCGAGCAGGTTCTCGTTGATCTTCCGGAACGTCTCGGTACCGCGGCGGCCGGCGATGAAGCGGCGGGGCTGGAAGTTCATGGCCGAGGGTGCCCAGCGAGCGGCCTCGAGGACGGCGTCCAGCTGGTCGTCCGAGATCGTCGTGGTCTCGTCGTAGGAGCGGGGGCTCCAGCGCTCCTCGAGCAGCGGCACGAGCGGCTGGCTGGAGTCGGTGGACCGGGTGAGGGTGTCGGCGTTCGTCGAGGTCATGATGCGCTCAACGGTATTCGATGCGTACGCATTTCCGACCTGAGTGACGTCACATCACCGCCGGCAGGTGCCAGGATGGACGGGATGGGTGGCGTGTTGACCGGCTTCGCGATCATCGGCGCGATCATCGCCGGTGGGTACGTCGTCGGACGCATCGGCCTGCTGGGCCCGCACGCGCAGTTCGTGATGAGCCGGCTCGCGTTCTTCGTGCTGATGCCGTGCCTGCTGTTCCACACCATCGCGACCGCCGACATCGCGTCGCTGCTGTCCTCGATGCTCTGGGTCTCACTGCTGAGCGCCGCCGTGGTCGCCCTCGGTGCCGCCGCCGTGTTCCGCTTCGTGCTGCGCCGCCCCGTCACCACGACCACCGTCGGGGCCCTGGCGTCGAGCTACGTGAACGCGAACAACATCGGGCTGCCCGTGGCCGTGTACGTCCTCGGCCAGGCGACCGCGGTCGTCCCGGTGATCCTGCTGCAGCTCGTCGTGATGGCCCCGATCGCGCTGACGATCCTCGACGCTGCGACCGCGGGTGGCGGCGGATGGGGGAGGCGGATCGCGGGGCCGTTCCGGAACCCGATCATCATCGCCTCGCTCGTCGGGCTGGTGTGCTCGGCGACCGGGATCACGCTGCCCGCCCCGGTGCTCGAGCCGTTCTCGCTCGTCGGCGCGGCCGCGGTGCCCGTCGTGCTGCTGTCGTTCGGGATGAGCCTGCACGGTGCGACCCCGCTGCGGGACCCGGCGATCCGGACCGACGTCATCGTGGCGTCGTCGATCAAGCTCGTGGTGATGCCGGCCGTGGCGTTCGTGTTCGCCCGGTTCGTGTTCGGACTCGGCGACCAGGAGGTCTTCGTGCTCACCACCCTCGGTGCCCTGCCGGCGGCGCAGAACGTCTTCAACTACGCGCAGCGGTACGGGGCAGCGGTCCCGGTGGCGCGCGACGTCGTGCTCATCTCGACGCTCGGTTCGGTGCCCGTGTTGGTCGCGATCGCCGCCCTGCTGCACCCGTAGCGCGCCCTGGACGCGCCGCGCGGCGGACGGGAGGCCCGTGGCGGGGGCGCACCGGGCCTCCCGTCCGGCTGTGGTGGCGACCACCGCGGATGGTGAGCAGTAATGGTCGAGTCGCGTCCGCCGACTCGACCATTCCTGCTCACGAAGCGCGGACGGCACGCGCGTACCCTGGCGGGCACGCGGGGCGGACCGCCTCGTGACCGATGACCACGACGAGGAGACCGGCGATGGACACGATGGCGATGATGAAGAACATGTCGATGACGGACATGCCCATGGAGATGGACATGGACATGATGCAGGACACGATGATGGCGATGAACGCCGCGTCGATGGCGGCGACGATGTGCTCGGCTGCCGACATGCGGATGGGCGGCGAGATGGCCACCTGCGCCGCGATGTGCTCGAATACCGCGATGCTCGCCGACACCGGCATGCGGATGATGATGCGTCCGATGGGGATGGACACCGCCGCGATGCAGGCGATGCTCATGGCCGTCGTCGCGATGGGCACCGCGTGTGCCGCCGAGTGCCGCCAGCACCAGGACATGGACGAGTCGTGCCGGTACTGCGCCATGGCCTGCGACGAGATGGTGTCGAAGTGCCAGGCGATGCTCGACTCGATGGCGGTCTGACCCGCTCCGTGCGCGCTCCGCGACGCGTGCGCGCTCCGCGACGCGTGCGCGCTCCGCGACGCGTGCGCGCTACGCGACCCGTGCCGTGGTCTGTCGACCGCCGGCGCTGAGGATCTCTGCGACCGGGTGGTGGGCGACCGGCTCGCCGACCGACAGGGCGCTGTCGGCGTCCGCCACCCGCAGCTGCGTGATGCTCCCGTCGAGGAACAGCACCACGGCGTCGGCTGCGCGGGTCTCGACGACGATGCCGTCGCGCCACGCACCGGGGGCTGCGGTCGCCATGAGGCGCTGGATGGGAAGGATCGTCGTGCGGGACATGGCTTCACCTGCTCTCGAAGGGGTTCGGTGCAGGAAACCTACGTCGGCGTGACGGACGGCTCAATCACGGCGGACGCCGGGCGTAACAGAGCCGGACGGGCGCCGATCCGAGCCGGGCCGGTGACCCGACTCCGATCAGAAGATCATCGGGCGGTCGTCGTCGAGCGACGTGTCCAGGTCGAGGTCGACCACCACGGGGACGTGGTCGCTCGGGGCGTCGCCCTTGCGCTCGTTCCGGTGGATCGAGGCGTCGGTGACGACGTCCGCGAAGGCCTGCGAGCCGAGCACGAAGTCGATGCGCATGCCCTCGTTGCGCGGGAACCGCAGCTGCTTGTAGTCCCAGTAGGTGTAGCCGTCGGGCACGATCGGGCGCACGACGTCCTGCAGGCCCCGCGCCTCGAACTCGCGGAACGCTGCCCGCTCGGGCTCGCTGACGTGCGTCGACCCCTCGAAGACCCGCATGTCCCAGACGTCCTGGTCGAGCGGTGCGACGTTCCAGTCGCCCATCAGTGCGAGCGGGGTCTCCGGCGACGCCTCGATCCACTCCGAGGTGCGGTCGGCCAGCTGGGCGAGCCAGTCGAGCTTGTACGTGTAGTGCGGGTCGCCGAGCTCGCGGCCGTTCGGCACGTAGAGGCTCCAGAGCCGCACGCCGTCGACCGTGACGCCGATCGCGCGGGCCTCGACCGGCAGGTCCGGCCCCTCGTGGCCCTTCAGGAACCCGGGCTGGCCGGGGAAGTCGCGGGTGACGTCCTCCATCGGCAGCCGGCTGGCGAACGCGACGCCGTTCCACTGGTTCAGACCGTGCGCCTCGACGTGGTACCCCGCGGCCTCGAACTGCTCGACCGGGAACTGCTCCGGCTTGCACTTGATCTCCTGCATGCCGAGGACGTCGATGTCCTCACGCACCAGCCAGTCGACGATCCGACCCACTCGGGTGCGGACGGAGTTCACGTTCCAGGTCGCCACGCGCATGAAACAAGAACCTACCGGTGTCGACTGACGACGAGGTCGGCGAGACCAGCGGCACGGGCGGGCGCGACGTGCGCCGCCTGTGCGGCGTACGGCACGATGGTGTTCGCTGGAGGCCAGCAATCGACCGCACGGAGGCAGCAATGGCATCGACGACCAACCGCGTCGACGGGACCCCGACCGGGACCACGACCGGAGCCACGCTCGGCACCGGGGCCGGGAGCACCCAGCCCGCCGGCACCACCACGACGCAGGTCACCGCCAAGGGCAGGACCATCATCGACGACACGGTCGTCGCGAAGGTCGCGGGCATTGCCGCCCGAGACGTCCCCGGCGTCTTCGCGCTCGGCGGCAACGCCTCGCGGGCGTTCGGTGCCATCCGCGACGCCATCGGCTCGAGCGCGCTCGGTCAGGGTGTCCGCGTCGAGGTCGGCGAGACCCAGGTCGCCGTCGACCTGACCATCGTCGTCGACTACCCGACGCCGATGATGGAGGTCGCCTCTGCGGTCCGTGCCGCCGTGACGAACGCCGTCACCGAACTCGTCGGCCTCGAGGTCACCGAGGTCAACATCGCGATCAACGACGTGAACATCCCGGCGCTCAACGGCGTCGCGGACGAGCTCGACACCCGGGACGGTCGGGTCCGGTGAACGCCACCGTGGTCGGGATGGGCACCGGCGCCCTGCTCGCGATCGTCGCCGTGACGCTCGGGTTCTGGGCGTTCGTCGTCGTCGCCGTCTGCATGGCGGTCGGTGCACTGGTCGCCCGCATCGTCACGGGTGACGTCGACTTCCGTCGCCTGCTCGACGTGCTGCGCGGACGCCGGAGCTCGTCGTGAGCGACGCCGCCGTCGCCACGACCGGCGACAGCGGCGTCCGGCTCCGCGGCTCCGACCGCATCGGCACGTCGGCGCTGGTGCACACCGCCCAGGCGGTCGCCGCCGAAGCACTGCGGGTGGCCTTCCGGGAGGTCCGTGCCCGGGTCGCGGACGATGGTCGCGGTGCACTGGCGGTCGAGATCACCGCCCCGCTCGCCCTGCCGGTGCTGGGCTCGAACGCACTCCCCGACGAACCGGTCGTCGCCACGGCGCACCGGGCTCGCGGCACGATCGCCGAGCGCTTCCGGACCATCACCGGCCGACAGGTCGCCCGCGTGACCGTGACCTTCGCCTCGTCGGTCGTGGACACCCCGCGGAGGGTCCGGTGACCGCCCCACCCCTCGTCGGCGCGCCCACCGGGGACCACGCTGCCACCCACCGCCGCCTGCTGCGCCGCGAGACCCACGTCTCCCGCTCCGGTGCCGTCGTCGTCGCGATGCTCATCGCCCTGGTGCTCGCCGCCGCTGCGGTCTTCGCCGGGGCGCTCGTCCTGCTCGACCAGAACGTGCTCGGTGTCGACCCCCGTGCCGTGGTCGACGCCGCGCTCGCCGCTCCGGACGGCCTCGACTCCACCATCGGCATCGGCATCGGCGCCGTCGTGGCCCTGATCGGCCTCGTGCTCCTGCTGCAGGGGATCCTGCCCCAGCGCCGTCCGCGGCACGTGATGTCGTCCGACCGGCTCGCAGTCGTCGTCGACGACGAGGTCCTGGCCTCCGCCGCGGCCCGAGCCGCCCGATCCGCGACCCGTCTGGGCGCCGACGCCGCCGTGGGCACCGTCGGCCGCCGCACGGTCGACGTCGTGCTCCGGCCCGCAGCCGGGGTGGACGTCCCCGCGGTCGCCGCGACCGAGGCCGTCGAGCGGGAGTTCGCCGTGATCGACGCGCACCCGCCGCTGGCCGCGCGGGTCCGGGTGCAGCCGACCGGACGGGTGGACGGATGAACGCCACGAACCGCGGGCTCGGCCGGACGGCGCTCGTCGTGCTCGGGCTGGTCCTGCTCGTCGCCGGGGTCGCCGCGATCCTGGTGCAGACCGCGCAGGGGCTGCCCCTCGTCGCCTCGTGGTGGCGCACGGTCGGCGATGCCCTCGCCGGACTCGGCACCGGGGCGTCGCGTGACGACTCGGTGTTCGCGTGGACCTGCGTGCTCGGCGGTGGCGTCGTGCTCGGTGTGCTCGCACTCGTCGTGCTGACGACGCTCGGCGGTGGCCGCGAGAGCACCGTCGTGGACAGCGACGGTTCGGCCGACGGCGTCGCCGGTTCGGTGCGCATCGAGTCCACCGCCGTGCAGCACGCGCTCTCCTCGGCCATCGGCGACATGCCCCAGGTCGGCTCGCTCGCCGTCGACGTCTACCGGGTCCGTGGTGGTCGGGCGATCCGGGTGCGGGTCCGTCCGCGCCGGGGTGCCGCGCCGCGGGAGATCACCGAACGGGTCGAGGCCGTCGTCGCCGACCTGGACGCCCTGCTCGGCGAACGTCTGCCCGTGCTGCTCGAGATCGCCCGTGGTGGGTCGGGGTCCTCCCGCCCGGACCGCGTGCACTGAGCGTCGCCGTGGTGCGCTCGATCGGTGGACTTCCCCGGCCGGGTGAGACCGTCCCGGTACCGCGCGTGGTCACCGACGTCGCCCGGGGGCGTGAGGTCGCGCTCGTCTGGCACAACCAGATCGGCGGGACGACGTTCCGCATCGGTCCTGATGCGCACGCCGAGGAGTTCGTGAAGGTCCTGCCACACGCCTACGGATCGTGGATCAGCAGCGAGGCAGCGCGGCTGACGTGGGCGTCCCGGTACGCGCGAGTCCCCGAGGTGCTCGACCACGGCGCCGACGACGACGGCGTCTGGCTGCACACCCGCGCGGTGCCCGGCTGGAGCGCCGTCGACCCGCGCTGGCACGACGAACCCCGGACCGCGGTGGTCGCGGTGGGCGAGGGTCTGCGCGCGCTGCACGACACGTTGCCCGTCGACGGCTGCCCGTTCACGTGGGCGACCGCGGACCGGCTCCGTCGCGCGCGTGAGGCGAGCGCCGACGCCGACGCCGTCCGCGGCCCGGGCGGTCTCGGTCCGGAGCCGTCGACCGACCGGATCGTCGTCTGCCACGGTGACCCGTGCACGCCGAACACGCTCATCGGTGCGGACCGGCGGTGGAGCGGGCACGTCGACCTGGACGCGATGGGGGTCGCGGACCGCTGGGCCGACATCGCGGTGGCGACGATGGCCCTCGGCTGGAACTACGGACCCGGCTGGGAGCCGCTGTTCCACCGGGCGTACGGGCTGCCGGACGACCCGGAGCGCACCGCGTGGTACCGGGCGCTGTGGAACGCCGGCGACGACGGGATCGACGACCCCGAGCCGGGGCCGATCGGCTAGAAGGCGACCCCGCGAGCGCCCATGAAGGGCACCGGGTCGGTGGTGGCGCCGTTGATGTGCACCTCGACGTGGCTGTGGCAGCCGGTCGACGCCCCGGTGGAGCCGACGAGCGCGATGAGCTGCCCCGCGGAGACCTGCTGCCCGGTGGCGACCCGGAAGCCGCCGTCGACGATGTGGCCGTACGCGGTCTGCACGCCGCCGCCGTGGTTGATGCGGACGTAGTTGCCGTAGCCGCCGTACCAGCCGACGTAGTCGACGGTGCCGGCCGAGGCCGCGACGATGGGCGTGTAGCAGCCGCTCGCCAGGTCGGTGCCCTCGTGCATGGTGACGACGCCGGTGATCGGGTGGACGCGGTACCCGTAGGGGCTGATCACGTAGCCGCTGGCCGGGCGGACCCAGCCGGTCCCGGAGCCCGCGCCGACGGAACCGCCGCCGCCCGAGCCGCTGCTGCCGGTCGAGCCGCCGCCTGACGGCGCGCCCCCGCCGGAGTTCGCGGCGGCCTGTGCGGCAGCTGCTCGCTGCGCGGCGGCTGCGCGCTCTGCGGCTTCGCGTGCCGCCTTCTCCTCCGCCGCCTTGCGGACGCGCTCACCCTTGGCGAACTCGGCTTCGGTCCGGACGCGGCCGGAGGTCAGGGTCGCGAGCTGGGCGTCGAGTCGGGCCTTGTTCGACTGCTGCTCGTCGTAGGCGGCCTGCACGGCGTCGGACGCCGCCTGGGCTTCCTGCATGCGGTCTTCGGCTTCGGCAGCGAGGTCGCCCAGCGCTTCGGCGGCGCGGTCGGCCTGTGCCTCGAGCGAGCTGGCGACGGCGGCGTCGGCGCTCGCGGCGGCCTGCACACGCTCGGCCTGCTCGGAGAGCTTGCTCAGCGCACCGAGGTTGTACAGCAGGTCACTGGCGTCTTCGCCCTGGGTGATCACCGAGGTGGTGACGTCGGCGCCACCGGAGCGGGACATCTGCGCGGCGAACTGCCCGGCCTGCGCGGCGCTCTGGTCGGCGACCTTCGCGTGGTCCTTGGCGTCGGCGCGGAGCTGCTGTTCCTTCTCGGCCGCGGTCTGGGCCTTGCGCTGTGCCTTGTAGAACACGTCGCCGAGCTTCTGTGCCTTCGCCTCGGCAGCCTCGACCTTGGCGTCGAGCTCGCTGATGATGCCCCGGATCTCGGTGATCTGCCCCTGCTTGGCGGATTCCTTGCCGCGGGCGGACTTCACTTCGTCCCACGTGGGGTAGGTCACCGCCTGGGCGGCCGGAGCGTCGGCGATGACCGTGCCGACGAGGCCCGCGAGTGCCAGGCCGGTGACGGCGAGGCGCAGGCGCACGGGGACACGGTGGGCGCGGGGGCTGGTGGGACGAGACATCGAGCACGAGCCTATACATCCGTACAGCGAGCATCGGACGGCAACGCGCCGCTGTGGACAACTTCAGCAGTGGATCAGAAGCCACGGTCGCGACGGATGACGTCGGCGCTCCCGACGACGTCGCGCCGCAGGATCGCCTGCCCGGCGGTGCCGGCGTAGTCGTAGACGTCGAACCCGGTGCAGTGGGTGATCGTCGCCGGGGGGCCGAGGGAGTCCTCGACCGCGGTGGTCCAGAGGTCGTGCGACCCGACCACCACGAAGCTCGGGTCGGCGTCGCGGTAGGCGCCGAGGTCGACGAGCCACGGGTACGTCTCGAAGGTGTCGCGGACCTGCAGCAGCCCGACGTTCGTCGCCGCGTAGGTGGCGAGGGGCCGGACCGTCCAGAACTGCCCGACGCCGGTGACCTGGCGTCCGTCGGCCCAGCGGTCCAGGCACGCGGCCGCCGGGTACCGCGCGGTCGACACGGCGTGGGCGGAGCCGGGGGCCACGGCGATCCCGGTCGCGAGGACGGCGGCCATCGCGACCGCCACCCCCGCCCGGACCCCGCGGTGCGGGCGGTGCACGCGGGTGCGGCGGACCGCGGTGCGGGTGAGCTCGGCCACGGCGACGAGCGCGAGCAGCGGTGCCGTCACGATCGGCTGCAGGTAGCGCGGGGTCTCGGACCCGGCGACGACGACCCCGACGGACACTGCGACGACGGTCACGAGCGGCAGCACCGTCGCGACCAGCACGGTGCGTGCGGTGCGGACCCGCCAGGCCCAGACCGTGCCGCCGACGGTGACGAGCACCCCGGCGAACAGCAGCAGGAGCCCGAGGTCGCCCGGTGCCGTGCCCGCCCGGTCGTCGGTCAGCGCCGCGAAGAACCGCAGGGTCTCGCCGGCCCGCGACGGCTGCACGTACGTCGCCGGGTCGAGGGAGACGAACGGCCGGAGCGGGATCCGCACCAGGTACCCGACGACCGATCCGACCGTGACGGCACCGGCGAGCAGCGCAGCGGGGCGCCACGGCACCCGCCGTGCCAGCACGAGGAGCCCGAGGGTGACGACGACGGGAGCGGCGGACCAGGGCACGTACAGCGGGTTCGACGCGGTCGTGCACGCGGCGACGAGTCCGAGCACCACGAGCGGGGGCACCGACGCCCGACCGAGGCGCACCGCCCGCAGCACGAGCACCGCGGTGCCGAGCATCGCCAGCACGGCACCGTAGTAGTAGGTCGTCGTGAGCAGCAGGGACGCCAGCTCGAGCGAGGTCGCGGTCGCCGACGACTCGGTGAGCACCAGCAGCGTGACGAGGCCGAGCGCCCCCGCCGACACTGCGATCCGCGCGGGTCGCCCGGCAGACGGCATCAGTTCGTTCGCGGCTGCCCGCACCAGCGCGTAGACCGCGAGCAGCACGAGCACCCCGTTCAGCGCCAGGGCTTGCTGCGGGGTCCCGGTCACCAGCGAGCAGAACAGGTACACGGGCAGCTCGGGGAAGAAGAAGAGTGCGGGCGACATCGCCCACTCGAACGGCTGGCCGGCCTGCAGCGAGCGCTCGACGAGCGGCAGCAGCACCGAGTCGCCGTCGTACCAGAGCAACGCCACCCGTTCCGTCGCGACGACGTGGCGCAGGGCGATGACGGCCAGGGCCAGCGCGACCAGGCCGCCCAGGGCCTCCCGTCCGATCGTGACGGCCACCCCACCGGTCCGGCGGCCGCCGGACGGAGCCGGCTCCACGGCGGGGCGACGCGGTGCTCGGGACATGCCCCGGAGCGTACCGAGGCCGCCTCGGTGCCGGTACGCACAGACCCACAGGCTGGGGGAGCGCGTTGCGGGCCCGACCGACTACCCTTGTGCGCTGTGACCGACGCGCGCGAACAGTTGATCCAGTACATCTCCTCCGAAGCGGTGTTCCACGGCGACTTCACCCTGACCAGCGGGAAGAAGGCGACGTACTACATCGACCTGCGGAAGGTCAGCCTGGACCACCGCGTCGCGCCGCTGATCGGGCAGGTCATGACCGAGCTCGTGCAGCAGGTGCCGGACGTCTCCGCAGTCGGTGGGCTGACCATGGGCGCCGACCCCATCGCCAGCGCCGTCCTGCACCAGGCCGCGGCCCAGGGCCTGACCTACGACGCCTTCGTCGTCCGCAAGGAGCCGAAGGACCACGGCCGCGGCAAGCAGGTCGAAGGACCGGACCTCAAGGGCAAGCGCGTCGTCGTGCTCGAGGACACCTCCACCACCGGCGGCTCGCCGCTCAAGGCGGCCGAGGCGCTCGAGCGTGAGGGCGCGATCATCGCCGCCGTCGCGGTCGTCGTCGACCGGGACACCGGTGCCAAGGAGACGATCGAGGCAGCTGGCTACCCGTACTTCGCGGCCATCGGGTTGGCTGATCTGGGGCTGACCGCGTGACCGAGGAGCGTCCGGACGACGCACGCGAACCCGACGGCACCGCCGGCCCGGCAGACGGGGACGACGGCCTGGAGGCTCGGCGTGCGTCCGGATCGGACGCTCCGTTCCACGGTCTCCGCAGCGCTGCGGACATCTTCGGGGCTCCGCGCGGCGAGGAGGACTGGCCGTCGCGGCGGGAGCGCCGCGAGGCCGAGCGCACCGCCCGTGAGACGGGCGCGCCGCTGCCGGAGCCGTTCGTGGCCGAGGGGGAGGCGGAGGGCGCCGAGCCTGCTGCTCCTGCTCCTGCTCCTGCTGCGCCGGCTCCTGCCGCGTCTGTGCCAGCCGCTTCGGCTCCGGCGCTCGACGACGGCGCGACCCAGGCCATCTCGATGCCGCCCGAGCTGCTCGCGCCATCCGAGAACCCCGACGCCGTCGTCGAGCACGAGCGATCGACGCTGCACGACCGGATCCCGGCCGCCGCCGACGTCGCGCCGGACTCCACCGCGCCGCACCCGTCGTCGATCGTGCTGCCGACGGCACAGACCCACCGCGACGAACGAGCTGCCGCGTCGAAGGCCATCGAGGACGAGCGTCGCCGCGTCGACCCGTTCGGCGAGGGCCGCGCCGACGTCGACTGGCTCGGCCGAGCGACCGGGAACCACCCGGAGTCCGTGGCGCCCGCTGCCCCCGCTGCCCCGCAGCCCCTCGGCGTCGAGAACGTGCTGCCGCCGACCGAGGAACCGCCGACCTTCACCGACCTGCTGCGCATCACCAGCACCGGGCCGGTCCCCACGCAGACCGGCGCCCACGACCGGCCGTTCGACTGGGCCATCGGTGACGACGAGCCCGGCGAGGTCCCGGCGACGCTGACCACCGACTCGTTCGACACCACCGCGCTGTCCGCCGGGTCCTGGTCGCTCGCCGACGAGTTGGACGACGAGGACGAGGTCGTCGCCGGCGAGGTCGACACCCCGGCCTCCGGGCTGCCGCAGGCACCGCGGACCTACCCGGTGCCGCCGGCGGTCCCGGTGCCCCCAGTGGTTCCCCCGGCGGTCCCGGCCGCGCCCGTGTCGGACACGGCTGCTCCGGCTGCCGTTCCCGCTGCTGATGCCGCTGGTGCTCCGTCGGAGGCGACCGAGGCCGTGGACGTGCCCCGTGCGCCCGCCGAGGCCGACGTGCCGGACGCGACCGAGGGCCTCCAGGCCGATGCCCCGACCACCGCGATGCCGGCGGCCGGGACGCCCTGGTGGTCCGAGCCCGACGCGACCGTGCCGCCGACCGCGGCACCGCCGCTCGTCGAGCCGGCGGCGGGTGCCCAGGAGTACCCGGCGCACCTGCCGCCGTCGGTGGGGCAGGACCTCGACGCCGTGCTCGGACTGCGTGGGAACGACACCGGTCCGCAGCCGGAGTCCCTTCCCGCTGCGGCGCCGGACGACCTGGACCAGTCCGAGTGGGACGGCCGCGAGACCAGTGACACGAGTGCCATCAAGGACCTGTTCGGCACCGAGGCCGTCGGGCAGCTCGGCGGGACCGGCTACGACCCGGAGGACACCGGGACGCGGATGATGCCCGCGGCTGCCGTGCCCGCGGCTGCTGCCGCTCCTGCTGCTGCCCCCGCGCCGGCCGCTGCTGCCGGACGGCCGGCTGGCGGTCCGGACCGGCAGTCCGGCGACCGCGACAACTTCATCAACGAGGGCTTCGCGCGGCTGCGGAACGAGGGCAAGCGCGGCAAACAGCTGCTGATCTACGGGTCGATCGCGCTGATCCTCGTGCTCATCGTGCTGGTGTTCCTGCTGTCGAAGTGGATCCTCGGCAACAACATCGCCGACCAGGCCGTGCCGACGAAGTCGCCGGTGGCTGCCTCGTCAGCGCCGGCGACACCGAGCGCTGCGCCGTCGGCGTCGGCCTCGCAGCCGGGTGACGCCGCAGCACCGGCCGCCACGCTGCAGTTCGCCACGACCCCGGCCCTGCCCGGCGAGCACCCGTGGACCGACCTCGCCGGCGGGGAGTGCCTGTCGCCGTTCACGAACGCGTGGTCGCAGACCTTCACGGTGGTGGACTGCGCGACGCCGCACATCGGGCAGCTGACCGCACGGCTCGCGGTCGAGGGCGACACCTACCCCGGTGCCGAGGCCCTCGCGACCCAGGCGGCCGACCAGTGCCAGTCCGACACGGCGCTGAACGCCTCGGCCGCCGCTGCCGTGGGGGACGTGCAGGTGCAGGGTTCCTACGCGCCGGACCAGGCGACCTGGGACCAGGGTGACCGGTTCATCGCGTGCTTCGTGACGCGCTCGTCGGGGCAGCCGCTGACCGGGTCGTTGGCGCCGGGGGCGTAGGGGCGGGTCGGGCGGGCGGCGCGGGTCGGGCGGCCGGTCGACGTCCGACGTAGAACGACGATGTCGACGTCGTACGACAACGACATCGTCGTTCCTCGTGCCCCGGGACTGTCCGCGTGTGCAACGAACGACATCCCCGATGTCGTGCGACGTCGGGGATGTCGTTCTGCGTCGGAGGCGGCGCGGGCCGCGCGGCGGGTAGCGCGGGCAGCGCGGCGTCAGGCGCTCGCGGGCACCTTCGCCGACACGTCGGACAGCGTCTGCAGCTCGTCGGCCGTGAGCTCGAGCTCCGCCGAGGCCAGCAGCGCCGGCAGCTGCTCGGTGTTCCGGGCGCTCGCGATCGGCGCGACGACGTCGGGCTGCGCCTGCAGCCAGGCGAGTGCGACGGTGGCGATCTCCGAGCCGTGGGCGTCGGCGATCGAGGACAGCGCGTCCACGACGGCGAGCCCCTCGTCGGTGAAGTAGCCGGACACCTGGCCCTCGCGGTCCTTGCCCGCGAAGTCGTCCTTCGAGCGGTACTTGCCGGTCAGGAACCCCGCGGCGAGCGAGAAGTACGGCACGACGCCGAGTCCGTGCTCCTGCGCGAGCGGTGCGATCTCCGCCTCGTACGGCTGGCGGGTGACCAGGTTGTAGTGCGGCTGGATGGCGACGGGCTGGGCGAGGCCGTTCTCCGTCGCGATGCGGATCCACTCCGCGGCGCGGTCCTTCGAGTAGTTCGAGATCGCGGTGTAGCGGACCAGGCCGTCCTGCACGAGCTGGTCGAAGGCGCGGACGGTCTCCTCGAGCGGGGTCGACTGGTCGTCGAAGTGCGCGTAGTACAGGTCGATCCGGTCGGTGCCGAGGCGCTCGAGGCTCGCGCGGGCAGCGGCGGCGACGGTGTCCGCGGCGAGGCCCTGGAACTCCGGGTGCTGTGAGCCCTTCGTGGCGATGACGACGTCGTCCCGCTTGCCCGAGGCGCGCAGCCACGAACCGATGACCCGCTCGGACTCACCGCCCGAGTTGCCCGGCGCCCAGGCCGAGTAGACGTCCGCGGTGTCGATGAAGTCGCCACCGGCCGCGGTGTAGGCGTCGAGGACCTGGTGCGAGGTCGACTCGTCCGCCGTCCACCCGAAGACGTTGCCGCCGAGGGCGAGGGGGAACACGTGCAGGTCACTGGTACCGATGCGGGGCATGCGGAGGTCCTTTCGTGGTCGGAGGTGCGGTGGGAGCGAACCGCACGTCTCCCGACGCTATGCCCCGATGCTTGACACGGCCCCGGCGCGAGGGGCTTCGATGGACGGATGACCACGCTCACCGATGCCCTCGCCGATCCGCGATCCTCCGCCCGGCTGCAGGCGGTGATGGCTGCGGGGACCACCCCGGACCCCGCGGACCTCGAGGTGCTCGTGGCACAGTGCGCCGTCGAGCCGGACTTCTTCGTCCGCGACATGCTGACGTGGGCGCTCACCCGGCACCCCGCCGACGACGTCGTCGCCCGCGTCCTGCCCGAGCTCGAGCGCCCCGAGCCCCAGGCCCGCAGCCAGGCGCTCCACACCCTGTCGAAGATCGGCGACCCGGAGGCGTGGCCGGCGGTGCGCCCGCTGCTCGAGGACCACGACGACGAGGTGCTCCGCGCCGCCTGGCGCACGGCCGTCGCACTGGTGCCGGACGACGAGCGGGCGTCGCTCGCGCGGACCCTCGCCGTGCAGCTCGGCATCGGCGACCGCGAGCGTCGGCTCAGCCTGTCGCGTGCTCTGGTGGGACTCGGCGAAGACACCGTCGGACCGGTCCTCGTCGCGGCCGCCGACCGGGGGACCGACGCCGTCCGGGAGCACGTGCACGAGACCGAACGGCTGCTGCACGACCCGGATGCGGCATCCGCGCTCGCCCTCGAACGGGCCCGGCGTGAGGTCGCCCTCGGCCGGACGCGGTCCGTCAAGGGCTAGGGCAGGCGGGCGCTCCCGGCCGGGAGCGCGGGGCGGTCGCGAACCGTCGCTGTCACGGTGGTGGGGTGGGCGCGTCGCGCGGTCACGACACCCCGTGGCCGGGGTGCCGAGTGGTCGCGAACCGTCGGTTGCGGGGCTGCCGGGCGACAGATGGTGACCGCTCGGCGGACGTGAGCGGGGTGCCGTGACCGGTGGGGGCGTCGGACGGGAGGCGCGTGGCGGCCGCGCGCCGGGCCTCCCGTCCGTCGCCACGCGGGTTCGCGGGCCGCGGTGCGGTCGCGACGCCCCGTGCGTTGGGTGCCGAGTGGTCGCGAACGGTCGGTTGCGGGGCTGCCGGGCGACAGATGGTGACCGCTCGGCGGACGTGAGCGGGGTGCCGTGGCCGGCAGACCACCCGACCATCCCGCCCGCGCACGCCGCGCGGTCAGTCGCCGTCGGGTGCGAGCCAGATGGAGGACGCGGCGGCAGCCGGCAGGTCGACGAGGGACTCCGAGCCGTCGGTCGCCCGCCGCGACACCGCGATGACGCCGGCGTAGTCCCGCACCCGCTCGACCCGCAGGTGCGTGCCCAGCCCCACCCCGAGCTCGTCGAAGTACCGCAGCAGCGAGGGGTCGTCGTCCGAGACCCGGTCGACGGTGCCGCACGCTCCCGGCTCGATCGCGCCGAGGAGCGTGCCGGGGGAGTCCGGCACGATGCCGTCCGCCCCGGGGATCGGGTCACCGTGGGGGTCGTGCGTCGGGTGGCCGAGGTCGGCGTCGACCCGGTCGAGGAACTGCTCGGACACGGCGTGCTCCAGGGCCTCGGCCTCGGTGTGGACCTCGTCCCACGAGTAGCCGAGCCGCTCCACCAGGAACGTCTCGATCAGCCGGTGTCGCCGGACCATCGCCACCGCGACCTGCTGCCCGAGCGGGGTGAGCACGACGCCGTAGTACGGGGTGTGCTCGATCAGGCCGTCGCGGTCGAGCTTCTTGAGGTTGCCCGACACCGTCGACGCCGACACCTTCAGCGACGCCGCGATGTCCCGCGTCGCCAGGCCGGGCCCGCCGCGCTCGCTGGCCTTCCAGATGAGCTTGACGTAGTCCTCTGCCATGGTGGACAGGGATGGCAGGCGCATACCGCCAATCGTACGACCCGCCTGGTACAACCGGGAGGTGACCACCACCGCCCCCGTCCGAGCCCGCCGCCGTCGCTGGCCGGTGCCCCCGTCGCTGCTGCTCGGGCTCGCGCCGATCGTGGTCTTCGCGGCGATCAGCGCCTGGCGGTCTCGGCCGAGCGACGACTACGCGACCCTCGCGCAGACGGTCGACAGCGTCGTGCACGCCCTGGTCATCCCCGAGGGCATCGCCGTCGTGGCACTCGCCCTGTTCGTCACGGCGCTCGGCTGGTGGCGGATCGCCACGGTCGACCCGGTCCGGACGCGGCTGCGGTGGACGATGCTCGCACCGATCCTCGTGCTCGTGGTGTGCGTCGTCCGGCTGCCCCTGATCGACTGGACGGCGCTGCCCGCGCACTACTTCCTGCTGCTCGCCGTCGGGGTGCTGTTCGTCGGGGTCTTCGAGGAGCTGATGGCCCGCGGGACCCTGCTCGTCGGGCTGCGGCGGCGCCTGCCGGAGATGGGGGTCTGGGCCCTGTCGTGTGCGCTGTTCGGGCTGCTGCACCTGCTCAACGCGCTCGCCGGAGCCGGGATCGGGCCGACGCTCATCCAGGTCGTGTTCGCGGCGTCGTTCGGGTCGACGCTGTACGTCGCGCGTCGGCTGACCGGGTCGCTGCTCGCCCCGGTGCTGCTGCACGCCTTCTGGGACTTCGGGTCGATCGGGTTCTCGGCGACCGCGGACCCGAGCGACTTCGGCAAGCTGACGCTGCTCGGCGTGATCGGGCTGTTCTCGTTCGGGGTGCTCGCGTTCGGCATCGTGGCCGGCGGGGTCATCGCCTGGTACGACGACCGGCCGCGGCGGCTCGCGAAGCGGTGGCGGACGGTACCGCCCATGGGGGCGGTCGTGGTGGCGGGAGGCGAGCCGCGCCTCCAGGTCGACGTGGTCTGAGGGAACGGACGCGACGGCCGCTGCACTGGCGGACGCTGACCCGACCGGCGCGTGGCGACCCCGCGCGGACGCGACGGTGCCCCGGAGCGCAGCACGCTCCGGGGCACGGTTCGGTCGTGTCGGTCGACGCGACGCGACGCGACGTGTCAGTCGGCTCGGCGTGTCGTGTCGGTCGACCCGACGCTCCGTGTCAGTCGGCCCGACACCGGAGCTGTCGACGGCGGACGACGACCAGCGCGATGCCGGCCATCAGGAACACGATCGCGGCGATGGTGACCCCGGTGAGCTGCACGCCGGTGAACGCCAGGCGCGTCGCGGACGGATCGGCGGCGACGGTCTGCCCCGCGGCCCCGGCTCCTGCTGCGGCGCTCGAGGCAGTCGCGGCCCCGCTGCCCGTGCCGGCGCCCGTTCCTGCCGTTCCTGCCGTTCCTGCCGTTCCACCGGAACCGGTGCTCGCGCCCGTGCTGCTGCCGCCGGTCCCCGTGTGCGGCTTCGTCGTGGGCTTCGGGGTCGGCTTCGGCGTGACGGCCGTGGACACGATCCGCGAGACCGCACCGCTCCTCGTGTTCAGGAGCACCTCGCGGTGCTGCGGGTGCGTGAAGTCGAACATGCTCCGGATGGACCCGGCCCGGGCGTCGAACGACTGGTCACCGATCCGCCCGGTCGACCAGTTGTCCTCGATGAACTTCGTGGTCGACGTCTGCTCGATGGCGGTGTGGTCGATGTGGTTCTGCTTGGCGAACGGCGAGATGACGAGGTACGGCAGCCGCTGCGAGGGGCCGCAGCGGTCGAGGTACCCACCGGCGACACCGACCTTGGTCGCGGCCGTGGTGCAGACCGTGGTGTCGTTCGAGGAGTCCGTCGAGCCGTTCAGGATCGTCGGCGCGACGTGGTCGTACCAGCCGTCGGAGTCGTCGTAGTTGATGACGATGGCCGTGCTCGACCACTCCGGCGACCGCTCGATCTCGTTGATCTTCGACGTCAGGAACTTCTGCTCGTCGAGCGGGTCGGAGTACGCGGCGTGGCCGTCCTGGGCCTCGGGCGCCTTGAGGAAGGACACGGCGGGCATCCGGTGCTCGGCGAGCGCGGTGTCGAACGCCGACAGGTCGTACTGGTGGTTCGCGCGGTCGGTGGAGCCGATCATGCGGTCGCTCGTCGGTGCC
The DNA here is from genome assembly GCF_003234215.1 of Curtobacterium sp. MCSS17_006. Lineage (NCBI taxonomy): Bacteria > Bacillati > Actinomycetota > Actinomycetes > Micrococcales > Microbacteriaceae > Curtobacterium > Curtobacterium sp. MCSS17_006. Next base: position 28,655 of record NZ_QKSO01000013.1, read on the forward strand.
AGGTGGTGCGGGTTCGAGGTCGACGCGTAGTACGCGAACGGGTTGTGGTGCGGCGAGTAGTCGTTGCTGACCGAGCCGCCCACGTTCGTCGTGGTGGCGTCGCACTTGGCGAGGGTCCCGGTGCCCGCGTAGGCCGTCGTCGGGGTGAAGCCGCCCTGGAACCAGCCCCAGGTGACGCCCTTCGCGTTGAGCAGGTCGCCGATGTTCTTGCCCGACATCTTGACCAGGTTCGACGTCGACGTGTGGTCCTTGTCGGAGCAGTCGTCGAAGGCGGGGTCAGGGTCGGCGGTGACGGTGCCCTGGCCGGCGGCGTCCTTCGCGACGACGGCGGTCGAGGTCGGCACCGTGGCACCGGTGACCGAGTCGACGCCCGTGCCACCGTGGGTGTTGCCGCTGATCAGGTTGAGCGCCCCGGGGGTGGAGGGGCCGAAGCCGGTGTCCCAGGCGTTGTCGCTCATCGCGTAGTTCTGGGCGTAGTTCCACAGCCCGGTGGTGGTGTTGCCGTCGTAGTAGTCCATCGTCAGGCCGGGGGACCCGTACAAACCGGTGCAGGTGTCCACCGAGGTGCTCTCGACGAACTTGTCCATGGCACCCCCGTCGACGGCCTTCTGCTCGGGCAGGTAGTTGTGGTTCTGGTCGCACGTGAGCGCCTGGGCGGGCGTCAGCCGTGACGGGGCGTAGGCGTTCGGGTTCTTCGTCAGGGTGCCGGAGGACGCGAGCGTGTTCACCTTCGGGGTGCTCCGCGCCGCGGTGAAGCGGGTGCCGTCGGTGTTCGCGGCCTTCGGGTAGGTGCCGAAGTAGTGGTCGAACGACACGTTCTCGTCGTACATGACGACGACGTGCTTGATCGGGGTGGTGGTCTTCAGGGAGTTGTCCGCGGCGGACGCCGACTGCGGGATGGCGAGGGCCGTCCCGGCGACGGCCGCCAGGGCCATGATGGCGAGCGCGCCCTGCTGGACGCGTCGTTCGGAAGGTCGGAACACGTGGAACCTCTCACTGGTCGGGACGGTGGGGCGGTGGGGGAGCGGTGGGGCCCTGCGGCGGGCGGGCGGGCGCGTTCGAGCGACGGCCCGGCTAGGTCCGTGTGAGCAGCCGACGGCCCAGCCAGTCGTCCGCGTGGCGGACCCCGGGCAGGGCGAAGTAGTAGCCGCCGCCGACCGGTGACACGTAGTCGACAAGGGGTTCGTCGACCAGGCGCTTCTGCACGGCGACGAACTGCCGTTCCAGGTCGGCCTGGAAGCACGCGAACAGCAGGCCCATGTCGAGGTCGCCGTTCGTGTCGGTGCCGTTGTCGTAGTTGTACGGACGACGGAGCATCTGCTGCGCACGGGCCTCGGCGGTGCGCGGGTTCGCCAACCGGATGTGCGCGTCCATCTGGATGACGTCGCCGGTCGGGTCGTCCTGGTACCGGGGGTCGTCGAACTCGCCGCTGCGGGTGAGCGGGGCACCGGAGTCGCGGTGCCGGCCGATCATGTTCTCCTGCTCGTGCAGCGAGACGCGGTCCCAGAACTCGACGAACATCCGGATGGTCCGCACGACGTGGTAGCTGCCCCCGGTGACCCAGTCGGGTTCGCCGTCCTGTCCGCCGCGGGTCCAGACCAGGTCGTCCATGACGCTGCGGTCCGCGGTGGAGGGGTTGCCGGTGCCGTCCTTGAACCCGAGCAGGTTGCGCGGGGTGCCGGAGGGGCGCGGCGGGGACGCGAAACCGTCCTGCCGCCAGCGCACCTGCATGCCGCCGCGGGTCGCCCGGGCGATGTCGCGGACCGCGTGCAGGACGGTGTCGGTGTTGTGCGCGCACACCTGCAACAGCAGGTCGCCGTCCGAGATCGACCGGTCGAGGTCGTCGTTCGGGAAGTCCTCCATCGTCCGCAACCGCGCCGGGCGCTGCCCCGACAGGCCGTACCGGTGGTCGAAGAGCGAGGCGCCGACGCTCGCCGTCACGGTGAGTCCGTCGGCCGCGACCTCCGGTCCGAGCACGCCGGAGTCGGCCGGCGGCGCGGTGATCCCGACGTCGGCAGGCGTGCCGCCGCGGGTGAGGAACCGGGCCCGCTCGGTGATCGTCCGGAGCAGGTCGGCGAGCTCCCCGCGGTCGGCCGCGGTCACGTCGAACGCCAGGAACGCCGACTGTCGCTGCGCGGGCGTGGTGATCCCGGCCTGGTGCGCCCCGTGGAACGCGTACGAGGAACCGGGCGGAGCGTCGGCACCGCCCGTGGTCGCGGCGGCTGCCTGGAGGCCCGTCCCACCCCCGGCGGTCAGGCTCGCCGCCGCGGCGGCGGCTCCGGCACCTGCCCCGACCGCGCTGGTCAGGAACGCGCGGCGGCCGACGCCGCGGGTGGGGCCGGTCGGCGGATGCTGGTCGCCCGGGGCACCGGCGGGACACGCGCTGCCGTCGGCGGACAGTCCGAGGCGGGCGTGCGCCTCGGTCATCCGTCGGTACGTCGCCGCGTCCATCCCGCGTGGGAGTTGCCGGCTCTGGAGGCCCTGCCGGCCCTGGCGCTGCGGTCGTTCGGTCACGAGGTCCTCCTCGGGTCGCAGATGGCGGCGACGGGGGCGAGTCGTTCGAGCGCAGCGTCGAGGTCGGCGTCGAGGTGCTCGCGGGCGGTGCGGTCGAGACCGCCGAGGGTGTCCCAGCTGCCGTCGGGCCGTCGGTGTGATTCCACGTCGGCGCGGAGGGTCGCCAGCGCGCGATCGGTGGCCCGGAGGCCCGGGTAGCGGGTCCGCAGGATCGACCGGAGCGGCTCGAGCGCGTGTTCCGTCCCGCTGGTGTTCGCGTCGATCGTCGCCAGTGCGGTGTGGCTGCCGGCGTCGGTGGCCCCGGTCGCCTCGAAGCGGAGCGCGTTCTCGAGGATCTCGTGCGAGCGCAGGCCGATGTCGAGCGGGTCGACCCGTTGGGTCGGGAACGTCCGGCGCAGGTGTGCGACGGCGGCGACCAGGGCGTCGGCGGGCGCGACGGCGCGACGGCTGGGCGCGCCCGACCACAGCAGCGCCTCGACGCGGTGGAAGCCGGTCAGGTGCGGGTCGTCGAGTGCGGTCCGTCCGGCGGCCGGGAGCCCGTTGATCGCGGTGTCGTCGTCGCCGAACGCACCGTAGGCGGCTCCGAGCTGCTCGTACTCTCGGTGCCCGGTCAGCCAGTCCCGCCGTGCAGCGCGGACGTCACCTGCACGGACGTCGGCGTCCAGCGCACGCACGTCGTCGAGCAGCGCCGGCAGGCGACTCTCGATCCAGGCGCCGTACGACTTCGCGGCGGGGATCAGGTCGTCGCGGGTGACCGGGACGATCCCCGGGGTCTCGTCGCTGACGTGGGTGGCGCCGCGCAGGTGGACGACGGGTCCGGTGCTCGGGTTCGCGTCGGCGGGCAGGCAGCGGAACCGGTACTGGCCGCGGGGGAGTCGGACGCCGTAGTCGTGCGTCGCACCCGATCCCAGGCCCTCCGCGTCGAGGTAGACCGCGCCGTTCGTGGGGTCGACCAGCTGCACCTCGATCCCGGCGACGGAGGTGTTGTGGATCCGGAACGTCTGGGGGCCGGCGAGGGCGCGGTCCGGGCTCGCGGGCCACCCCGCCCCGCAGGCGTCGGTGCCGGCCTGCACGGTGACCGCCGACGTCTGCGGGGCCGGCGAGGGGACCAGGTGCGGGGCGACGATCGCGGTCCCCACGAGTGCCCCGAGCGCGCCGACGACCACTGCCGTCGTGGCACGAACCGACATCGGCACCGATGACCCCATCCTGTAGCAACTCACAGAAAACCCTGATCAGAGCCACTTTCGGCTCGATCAGGGCAACCATAGAGTCGCTGCGGGGGCAGTTTTCCCGTCGTTCACCGCAGGGCGGTTCTGTTCACCGGATCGTCATCGAGCGGTCTGCGGCGAACGGGCGCACCGGGTGGCGTGGGCCGCTAGAGCTCGAGCTAGAGCTCGACCTCGAACGGCTCGGTGCGCACGAGCTCGTGCACGCCGGAGATGACCTCGCTCGGGCGGAACGGGTACCGGTCGATCTCGGCCTGGTCGCTGATCCCCGTCATCACGAGCACGGTGTGCAGCCCCGCCTCGATGCCGGCCTGCACGTCGGTGTCCATGCGGTCGCCGATCATGCCGGTGTTCTCGGAGTGCGCGCCGATCCGGTTCATCGCGGAGCGGAACATCATCGGGTTCGGCTTGCCGACCACGTAGGGCTGCTTGCCGGTGGCCTTCTCGATCATCGCCGCGATGGCGCCGGTGGCCGGCAGGACCCCCTCGGCGCTCGGGCCGGTGGCGTCGGGGTTCGTCACGATGAAGCGGGCACCGGCGCGGATGAGCCGGACGGCCTTGGTGATCGCCTCGAACGAGTAGTTGCGGGTCTCACCGACGACGACGTAGTCGGGCGCGGTCTCGGTCATGATGAACCCGGCCTCGTGCAGGGCGGTGGTCATGCCGGCCTCACCGATCACGAACGCCGAGCCACCGGGCATCTGCGACTTGCAGAAGTCGGCCGTGGCGAGCGCACTCGTCCAGATCCGCTCCTCGGGCACGTGCAGGCCCGAGCCCCGCAGCCGGGCGCTGAGGTCGCGCGGCGTGAAGATCGAGTTGTTCGTCAGCACGAGGAACTCGGTGCCGTCGTCGAGCCACTGCTGGATGAGTTCCGGCGCGCCCGGGAGCGCCTGGTTCTCGTGGACGAGCACGCCGTCCATGTCGGTCAGCCAGCACTCGACGTCGTCTCGGGTCGCCATGGCCCTCACCCTACTGCGCAGGGGTTCAGGCCCGGCTCGTGGCCGGCTCGGAAAGGGCCGGGAGGCCCGGGGCGGCTCTTGCGCGCTGCTGCCAGACCCGAGAAGGTCGAGACACCGAACCGCGGTCGGCTTTTGCCCTACGCTTTTCGGGACACGTACCGAATCAAGGAGGCCCCTCGTGCTCGTCGAACCCGGAACCCCGTCCGCCGCGCCCCGACCCACCCCGGTGTCGGAGACGGAGCTCGAGGTGACGCCACGACGACGCCGAGGCCGCCCGAACGTGCTCTCCCGCGAGCAGGTGATCGACGCCGCCACGACCATCGCGAACGAGGACGGCCTCGACCGGCTGTCCTTCCGAGCCCTGGGCGTGCGGCTCGGGGTCGCTCCGATGACCGTGCACCGGACCATCGGCGGGCTGGACGACCTGCACGCCGAACTCGTCCGCCGCACCGTCGACGAGTTCACCGCGACCTTCGTCTGGCCGGACGAGTGGCACGCCGTCGTCCGCACCTTCGCCACGACGTTCCGTGACCTGATGCGCACCCACCCGCTCGTGCTCGAGTCGCACAGCCAGCGCGCCCCGCTCGCCTCGACCGAGTCCGACGCCGTCGTGGCGAAGGTCGTCGGTGCCCTGCAGGACGCCGGGCTGCCGCCGGCCGAGGCGATGTACACCTTCTTCGTCGTCTACGACTTCGTGGTCGGGCACGCCGGGGTGCAGGTCGGGCGCGGGGACTCCGAGGCCGGCCGCCCCGAGCGGCACCGGCTGGTGGGCGAGATCCTCGGCGAGCACTCCTACGACGACCGGTTCGCGCTCGGCCTCGACATCCTGATCGCCGGCATCGAGTCGCGCATCGCCCACGGGGCCGGCACCGCCTGAGCCCGCGCCGCCGCCGGGCGCTGCCGTCGTCGGGCCGGTCCCGTGTGCGCCGTACGCTGGTCGGGTGACCACTGCGCCCGAACCGTCGCACGAGCTGACGACCAACGGGGTGGGGCCGCACCCGGAACCCTGGCCCGACGACCCGCGGCTCGACCCGGAGCTGCTGGCAGCGGGGGACTCCCGGAACGTGCTCGACCGCTACCGGTACTGGTCGATGGACGCCATCGTCGCCGAGCTCGACACCCGCCGGCACGCGTTCGACGTGGCGATCGAGAACTGGCAGCACGACCTGAACATCGGGTCGATCGTGCGGAGCGCCAACGCCTTCCTGGCCGGCACCGTGCACATCATCGGACGACGCCGGTGGAACAAGCGCGGAGCGATGGTCACCGACCGGTACCAGCACATCCGCTACCACCCTGACGTCGAGGCGTTCCTCACCGCGATGGCGGAGGAACAGCGTCCCGTCGTCGCGATCGACAACACCCCGGGTGCCGAACGCATCGAGACCGCGACGATCCCGGAGCGCTGCGTGTTCCTGTTCGGGCAGGAGGGCCCCGGGCTGACCGAGCAGGCAGTCGCCGGTGCCGACGCACACCTCGAGATCACGCAGTTCGGGTCGACGCGGAGCATCAACGCCTCGGCGGCGGCCGCGATCGTCATGCACTCGTGGGTCGTCCAGCACGCGGAGTTGCCGGGCGCTTCGTGAGCAGAAATGGTCGGGTACGGGCCCTGGACCCGATCATTCGTGCTCACGAAGCGGGCGGGGCGGAGGCGGGGCGGGCCTCCAGGCCGGGGTCCGTGCTGACGCGTCAGCGTGCGGCGGTGGTGCGGCGCGCGACCAGGCGGGGTTCGACGAGGAGTTCCGTGGCGGCGATCCGCGGATCGGCGATGCGGGCCAGCAGGCGCTCGCCGGCGCCGCGACCGATCTCGACACTGCGGTCGTCGATGCTCGTCAGGCCGACGTACCGCATCGCGGCAACCGGGGTGTCGTCGTAGCCGATGACGGAGACGTCCTCGGGGACGCGCAACCCGCGTTCGGCGAGTTCGGACAGGGCGCCGAGGGCCATCACGTCGTTCGCGGCGAAGACGGCCGTGACGTCCGGGTGCTCGTCGAGGAGCATGCCGAGGGCGCGGGAACCGGCCTCCTCGGTGGGTTCACCCGGCAAGACCGTCGTGACGACAGAGGCGCGTGCTGCTGCGGCCTGCTCGAAACCGGACTGGCGTTCGGCCGAGGCCGCCGAGCTCGCACCGACGAACCCGAGTCGGGTGTGGCCGAGGTCGAGCAGGTGCTGCGCCGCGATGCCGCCACCGGCGTGGTCGTCGTTCGCCACGGTGTCCGCGCGGGGGATCGCGACCCGGCCACCGGCGATGACGAGCGGCATCGAGGCGGGGATCGCGAGGTCGGTGGTGGGCTCGCCGGCGATCACGATGCCCTCGACGCGCATGGAGAGGAAGCCCTCCACCGGAGAGGCATCGAGCCCCGTGTTGAGGAACCGATCGGCGACCACGAGCCGGTGCCCCTGGTCCTGCAGGCTCTCGCGCAGGCCGGTGAGCAGGTCCACGAACCACTGGTTGCGGAAGTCGTCGAGGACCACGCCGATGGTGCGGCTGCGCGTGCCGGCGAGGGAGACAGCCGCGGTGGAGGGGCGGTAGTCGAGTTCCTGGATGGCCTTGAGCACGGCGGCCCGGCGCTGGTCGCTGACCCGGGGGGAGCGCTGCAGCACGAGGGAGACGAGGGACTTCGAGACCCCGGCGCGTGCGGCGACGTCGTAGATGGTCGCGGGCTTGCCGTCTCCCATGATGCGCTTCGACCTCCGTTGGCTCGTGGGTCGATCGTAGCGGGCGGGGTCGGTTTCGTTTCGTGAGCAGAAATGGTCGGGTGCGGAGCGGCGACCCGACCTTTTCTGCTCACGATCCGCGCGTGGCTGGTCCTCCACACGGGAGGCCCGGGGTGCGTTGTGCACAGAAGTCGCGTTCAGCGCGCGGGCAGTGGGCGCGGGGCGCGAGCGTGGTCGTCATGCGAGCACGACCACTTCCGACACCGCTGCGCGGGCGCGCGTTCGACGTCGGTGCCGCCGACCGCGCGGGCGTCTCCCGACAACGACTCCGACGGCGTGACCTGATCCGGCCGACCCGGTCGATCCGATGGGCACGTGACCGTCCGCCCGACCCGGTCCACCGGATCCGGGCGTTCCGGCCGGTCCTGGTTCCCGGGCAGTTCATCAGTCACGTCTCGGCGGCGGTCCTCTGGCAGCTGCCGGTCCCTGCCGCCGACGGCCCCGTGCACGTCACGAGTCCCGTGCCGATCGCACAGCCGCGCCGCCACGGGGTCGTCGGGCACCGCATCACACCGGACCGCGCCCGGGTGACGGAGCGGTGGGGGATGCCGACGAGTACACCCGCGGCGCTGTGGGTGGACTGCGGTGCGATGCTCTCGGTCGACCAGCTCGTCGTGCTCGGGGACGCCATCGTCACGGAACGACGGTGCAGGACGACGATCGACGACCTCGCTGCCGCCGTCGCCCTGGCCGGAGCGCGATCGGGTGTCCGACGACTGCGCGTCGCGCTCGAGCTCGTGCGGGTGGGGGCCGGGTCACCGCAGGAGACCCGAGCGAGGCTGGCGATCGTCCGCGCGGGGCTGCCCGAGCCCGAACTGCAGGTCGACGTGCTGGACGAAGCCGGTCGGTTCGTCGGCCGCGTCGACCTGGCCTACCCGGAGCACCGCATCGTCATCGAGTACGAGGGTGACCACCACCGGACCGACGCCGAGCAGTGGGGCCGTGACCTCCGCCGCTACCGCGAGATGGAACGACTCGGCTGGGCGGTCGTCCGGTGGACGAAGTCCGACCTCGACACCCCGGCGTTCGGCGCGGTCGCACAGCTGAGGTCGCTGCTCGCGCGCCGGGGGTAGCGTCCGCGGCATGGCGACGCTGCTCATCACCGGAGCCGCGGGCCGGATCGGGAGCGCCCTGCGTCCTCGACTGCGGTCCGCGGGACACGACCTCGTGCTGCTCGACGAACAGCGACCCCACGATCCGGTCGTCGCCGGGGAACGGTTCGTGCCCGGTTCGGTGAACGACGCGGCGGCGGTGGATGATGCGCTCGCCGGGGTCGACACAGTGGTCCACCTGGCGGGCATCCCGACCGAGGCCGCCTGGGGCGACCTGATCGCGGCGAACCTGACCGGCACGAAGAACGTGCTCGAACGGGCGGCCGTCGCCGGGGTGCTCCGGGTGGTGCAGGCCAGCTCGATCCACGCGGTGGGGCTGGTGCCCGAACCCCTCGACCAGCCGGGGAGCGTGCCCGGCGACCGGCTGCCCCGTCCGGACACGTACTACGGCGTGACGAAGGCCGCGATGGAACTGCTCGGCAGCCTGTTCGCCGACCGGTACGAGATGTCGATCGTGTCCGCGCGGATCGGTGCGTTCGGTGCGCTGCCGCCGACGACCCGGGGGCTGCTCATGTGGACCTCGCCCGACGACCTGACACGCCTGGTCCTCGCGGCCGTGGAGCTCCGCGACCCCGGGCACCACGTGGTCTGGGCACTGTCGCGGAACACCGGGTCGCCGGCTGACCTGTCCGCCGGGGAGCGCATCGGGTTCCATCCCCTCGACGACGCGTCCGCCGTGCTCGATGCGGACGCCCGAGCAGCCCTGCCCACCGACGACCTGACCACCCTCGGCGGCGGGATGGTGCACCAGCCGCTCGGCGAACGCACTTCGTGAGCAGAAGAGGTCGGGTGACCTGATGTCACCCGACCTCTTCTGCTCACGAAGCGTGCGCGCGGGCGCCCGCGTGCAGCGGGCGCCGGCCCCCGGCGCCCCGGCCCCGCTACCCGATCAGGCTCGGGCGCAGGTCGCGCAGCGTGCGGGAGCGGGTCTGCCGCGCCGTGACCACGAAGGACACCAGGAGCGCCCCGAGCAGCCAGCAGAGCAGCACGCCCGCGTCCGACCACGCGGCGCCGAGGTTCCCGCCGTACATCGTCTGCCGGATCGCGTCGACCGAGTACGTCATCGGCAGCGCGAAGTGCAGCGCCGCCAACGGCCCCGGCAGCGTCTGCCACGGGAACGTCCCGCCGGCGGTGACGAGCTGCACGAGCATGAGCACCAGGCCGAGGAACTGCCCCACCGATCCGAGCAGCACGTTGAGCGCCATGATGATCGCCGCGAAGGTCGCCGAAGCCAGGACCATGATCCCGATCGTGCCGCCGACGTGCACCACGTTCAGGTCGAGGGCGAAGCGCACGATGAAGAACAGCGCCACCATCTGCACCAGGCCGAGGAGTGCCGGGGTCAGCCAGCCGCCGAACACCACCGCGAGGGGCTTCCGCACCGCCGTGATCGCACGCTTGGAGATCGGCTTGAGGATGAGGAACAGCGCGTACATGCCGATCCAGGCCGCGAGCGAGATGAAGAACGGCGCGAGGCCGGCACCGTAGTTCGACGCGGCGGCGACGTTGTCGTCCCCGACCTTGACCGGGTCGGAGATGACCGAGGCCTGCGACGCACGCTCCGAGGCGTTCGACGCCGGGATCTTCGTGCGGCCCTCGTCGAGCGACGACGCGAGCTTCGATGAGCCGGTCGTGAGCTTGTCCAACCCCGACGCGAGCGACGAGGCGCCCTGGTCAGCGGTCTTCGCACCGGTCGCGAGCTGCGACGCACCGGACGACAGCGTCGGAGCGGCCGAGGCCAGCTTCGATGTACCGGCGGCCACCTTCGACGCGCCCGACGAGACCTTCGAAGCACCGTCCGCGGCGGTGGCGATGCCGGACGACAACTCCGGGGCCTTCGCGGCGAGCTTGCCGGTGCCGGCGGCGAGTTTGTCCGAGCCGTCGGAGAGCTGCTGGATGCCGCTCGTCAGCGCCGGGGCCTGCTCGGCGAGCTGGGAGGCGCCCGCGGACACCTGCGCGCTGCCGGTCTTGAGCTTCTGCAGGTTGCCGGACAGGTCGCCGGCCCCGGTACCGAGCCTGGTGCTGCCGGCCTGCAGGTTGTCGAGCCCGGCGAGCAGCCGGGTCTTCTGTTCCTCGGAGAGCACCGTGGAGGCTTGGACGACGGGCTTCAGCGACGCGACGAGTTCCGGCGATTGCGCAGAGAGCTGCTGGACGCCCGCGATGAACGGTGCAGCCTCGTCGGCCAGCGTGGCGTTCCCGGCGGCGACCTGCGACGCACCAGTGGACAGGCGCGCAGAGTCGGAGGGAAGCGAAGCCGTCTGGTCACGGAGCTGGTGCAGCCCGGACTGCAGCTGCTGCGCCCCACTGTCCAACTGCTGCGTCTGCGACGGCAGCGCAGCCGTCTGCTGCTGCGCGCTGGCCAGCCCGGACGCCAGGGTCGACGCCCCCGACGCCACCTGCTGCGCCCCGCTGTCGAGCTGCTGGGTCTGCGACGGTAGGTCGGCCGTGCCGGACGCGAGCTCCGCCGCGCCGGACGACAGCTTGCCGGTGCCGTCCGCGAGCGTGTGCGCACCACGGTCCGCCTTCTTGGTCCCGGAAGCGAGCTCATCGGCACCGTCGACGGCGTCGCCGAGGCTGTCGCGGACGTCGGCGAGTCCGACGAGCAGGGTCTTCGCGGCCTGCTTGCCGACGCGCTCGGCGACGGCGGTGCGCATGGTCTTGCCCGCCTGCTCGGCGATGGTCGAGGCCAGGTACGAGTTGGTGTCGGCCGTGGTCATGACGAGCTTCGCCTGCGTCGGGTCGTCGGACTGCGCGGACACCAGGTGCTCGGAGAAGTCGTGCGGGATGGTGACGACGAAGTCGTACGTGCCGTTGCGGACGCCGGAGCGGGCGTCGGCGGCGCTGGTCTTCGTCCACTTGAAGTCGGCGCCGTCGATGGCCTCCTTCGTGACGTCCTTGCCGTAGTCGACGTGGTCGCCGTCCAGCGTGGCACCGGCATCGAGGTTCACGATCGCGGCGGGGATCTGGTCGAGCTTCGCGTACGGGTCGCGGTTCGCCCACAGGTAGGCGCCGCCGTAGAGCAGCGGCACGATCATCAGCGCGATGAACGCCAGGCGTGCGAGCGGTGTCGCGGTGAGCCGCGCGAGTTCTGCGCGGACGAGCGAGGTGGTGGTCACTTCTGTGCCTCCGTCGGGACGGTTGCGGATGCTTCGGTGACGGAAGGAGCGGCCGGGAGGCCCGGCTCGGTTCCGTCGGTTCGGGCCACGTCCTCGGGGTCCTCGGTCTGGGGCGTCGCGAGCGTCGCGACGTCGTCGTGCGTTTCGACGCCGCCGTGCGTCTCGACGCCGTCGTGCGTGTCGATCGTGTCGAGCAGGTGCTCGACGGTGGTGGCGGCGGCCTTCGAGGTCACGAGGACCACGGTCACGCCCCGTCGTGCGACGTCGCGGACCACCTGGAACCAGTCCTCGACCGCGCCGCCGTGCCGCTCGGGCGAGGTGATCACGATGCCGGTCACACCGTCGCGCAGCAGGGCGAGCTCGACGAGCAGCCGGACGCGCACGGCGGTCGGCACCCGCTGCACCGCGGTGTCGACGTAGTCCCGCAGTCCGAGCTCGTCGAGCACGGTGTCGACGTGCTCACGGTTCGGGCGCTGCCCGGCGAACGCGAGCTCCTCGCGCACGATCTGCTTGAGGGTCATGACGGGGAAGGGCTCGGCGACCCCGGGGGTGTCCACGAGGGCGAACGAGCGGCGGACGGCTGCCGGGTCCTCGTGGCCGTCGAGCAGCAGCCGGCCGGTGTCGGGCTGCATGCGGCCGCCGGCGACGAGTGACGCGAGCACGGGTGCCTGCTCGGTCTCGACGGCGAGGACCCCGGGGCGTCCCGGGGCGACGACGGCGGAGACGACGGGCAGGGGTGCGCCGGGCTCCTCGCCGATGCCGACGTGGTCGAGTTCGAGCGTCATGCGTGGTCCTTCGGGGCAGGAGTGGGAGCGGGAGCAGCGGGTTCGGAGAGCAGTGCTGTGCGCCAGTCGATGCCGGCCATGCCCAGCGCCGACACCACCACCATGCGCCGTCCGTCCTCGTCGCTCGTGCCGGAACGGGTGGCCTCGTCGAGGACGGCGATGCACGCGCCCTCGACCAGACGGCCGAGGGTCTCGGGGTCGACGTCGTCCCGCATGGCGCCGTCGGCGATTCCGAGCGCGCACGCCTGGCGTACCTGCGAGCGCAGCGGCGCGAACACCTCGGCGACGGGTTCGGCGAACGGGCTGCGCACGGCGACCCGGGCCATCGAGCGGACGTGCGACACCTCGGTCCAGAGCGTCACAGCGATGGCGGCGAGGCGTGCGGCCGGCGGGAGCTCCTGCAGGTCCGATGCGGTGGGCATGGCTGCGGCGATCCGGGCGGCACCGGCGGTCACGACCTCGCGCACCAGGTCGTCGCGGGAGGGGAAGTGTCCGTACACCGCACGGCGCGAGAGTCCCGCAGCCGCGGCGATCGTCTCGATCGAGGCGTCCGGGTCCTGCTGCAGACAGGTCTTCGCCGCATCGAGGAGGGCTGCCCGGTTCTCCGTGGCGTCGCGGCGGGGCGCGCGGGAGGGCTGCTCGGTGGTGGTCACGCACCCCATCGTAATAACGTGCACACGGGTGTGCAACTTAACAGGTTCCGTCCCCCGGACGAGGGGAGTCCCCCAAAGTGCGGACTGTCTTCCCTGAGAACGAACGCATAGCTTCACAGGAATCTCATGCGAACCACGGACTGAGCCAGGAGTGCCCTCTTTGAACCGTGCAACACCGAACACCGACCCGAACCCAACCCCCCATCGCTTCACCCGCGTCCTGACCGCCGGCATCGCCGTCGCGGCCCTCGCGTGTGGCGGTCTCGCAGTCGGGGGCGCGGCCTCCGCAGCTCCGGCCGGGATCTCGGTGGCCGACCTCAAGCTCTCCGCCCCGCTCCGTGACGCCAAGCCGACGAAGACCGTCGCCGCGTTCGTGCGCACGACCGGCCAGGGTGCCCTCGAAGTGGACGCCAAGGCGAAGGGCGGGGACCTGACGAAGTCGCGGACCCAGTCCTCCGCGGCCAAGAACCGCGTCGAGGCGATCCAGTCGACCGTCGCCGCGGTGCGGTCGGCCGTCAAGCGCGCCGACGCCGACGCGACCGAGCTCTACTCGACCGAGTACACCGTCCCGGGCGTCGCGGTCGTCGCCGACGTCGACGCGTTCCGGGAGATCGCGGAGCGCTCCGACGTCGAGAGCATCATCCCGCTCACGCCGAAGAAGATCGTCGAGCCGACGGTCAACGAGAACGCCGGCGCCGCTCCCTCGGGTGTCGACCCCAGCCTGGTCCAGCCCGGTGTCGACGGCGTCGCGCCGAAGAACGCCGCGAGCGACGTCTACACGCGCTCGCTCAACGCCTGGCAGCAGACCGGCCACACCGGCAAGGACGTCAACGTCGCCGTCCTCGACACCGGTCTCGACTACACGCAGGCCGACTTCGGTGGCCCCGGCACCACCGAGGCGTACCAGCAGGCCCTGGCGAACGCGAGCGGCGGCGCCCCGGACCCCAGCCTGTACGACGCGTCGAAGTTCCTCGGCGGGTACGACTTCGCCGGTGCGACCTACAACGCCGACCCGACGGACCCGGACGCCTACGACCCGGTGCCGGCTCCCGACGACAACCCGATCGACGGCAAGGGCGGCGACCACGGCACGCACGTGTCCGGCTCGATCGCCGGCTACGGCCTGACCGCCGACAAGCAGCAGTTCGACGGCGACTACACCAAGCTCACCACGCAGCAGGTGCAGGACATGTGGATCGGTCCGGGCACCGCGCCCGAGGCCGGCCTGTACGCCCTGAAGGTCTTCGGTGACAACGGCGGCTCGACCGACGTCACCGGTGCCGCGCTCGACTGGGTGGGCCAGGCGCTCACCGAGGGCAAGGACATCAACGTCCTGAACCTGTCGCTCGGCTCCGACTACGGCGCACCGGACGATCCCGACAACGCCAAGATCGACGCACTGACCGCGCGCGGCGTGCTCCCCGTGATCGCCTCGGGCAACGCCGACGACTTCACCGACATCGGTGGGTCGCCGGGCAACGCCGAGGGCGCGCTCACCGTCGCCGCGAGCGCGACCGGACAGTCGCTCTACGACGGCGTGCAGGTCACCGCTCCGGCCGACGTCGCGAAGACCTACCGGTCGCAGTACTCGTCGAACTTCAAGGGCACCCTGCCGGTCGAGGGCGACGTCGTCGTCCCGACCGCGAACATCGACGGCTGTGCCGCGTTCAGCGCCGCCGACGCCGCGAAGATCGAGGGCAAGGTCGTCTGGCTGAAGTGGACGGACGCCGCGCTCGAGTGCGGTTCCGCCGTGCGCTTCAACAACGTCGAGGCCGCCGGCGGTGTCGGCGTCCTGCTGGCGGGCACGCTCGACACGTTCGAATCCGGCATCGGTGGCAACGCGACCATCCCGGGTGCCGAGCTGACCGCGAAGAGCGTGGCGAGCCTCCAGGCCACCGCGAAGGCGGGGACCCTGCACGTGCGCTTCGCGGACGAGCTCAAGGGCTTCGAGGTCGCCATCGAGGCGGACGCCGTGAACACGCTCGCGTCGTTCACCAGCCGTGGTGTGCACGGATCGTTCGACGACATCGTCAAGCCGGACATCGCCGGCCCCGGGGTCAACGTGATCTCCGCGGCCAACGGCACCGGTGACGGCCGCATGTCGATGAGCGGTACCTCCATGGCCACGCCGGACGTCGCGGGCATCGCGGCGCTGACGTTCCAGTCGCACCCCACATGGTCCGCCCCGCAGGTCAAGGCGGCCCTGATGAACACGGCGACGCACGACGTGAAGGACGGCAACCGTTCGGCCACCCTGCTCCGCCAGGGCACCGGTCGCGTGGACGCACTGCAGGCGGTCACCGCCGGCACCACGGTCCGCAGCGCCGAGAACGACCAGCTCGTCACCGCGTCGTTCGGCGTCGTCGAGGTCGCGAGCGGGACGAGCGAGACCCGCACCCTGCAGATCGACAACACCGACAGCACGGCGCACACGTACAACGTGTCGTACCAGCCGCAGGTGTCGCAGCCGGGTGTGACCTTCGCGCTCAGCTCGAAGCAGGTCACGGTGCCCGCCAACGGCACCGCGTCGGTCACGCTGACGTTCTCGGTCGCCGACGCGACGAAGCTCCGCCGGGTCATCGACCCGACCCAGGAGGCCGTCCAGCAGGGCTACCAGCGCGAGTTCGTGGCAGCAGCCTCCGGCATCGTGGCGTTCGCGCCGACCGACAGCTCGCTCAACCCGATGCGCCTCGGGGCCTACGTGGCCCCGAAGCCCGTCAGCGCGGTGCGGGCACGGACCACGGTCTCGTTCACGGGGCCGGGCAAGTCGGCCGAGCTCACGCTCAAGGGCCGCACGCTCGACCAGGGCGGGCTGACGACCGGCTACCACGCCGCCGTCGCTCCGTTCGTGCTCGGCGGCACCGACCCGGCCGAGGCGTTCCCCGAGGGTTCGGCGACGCGCTCGCTGCAGGCGGCCGACGTCCGTTCCTACGGTGCGTCGTACGACAAGGCGTCGGGAACCCTGGCGTTCGGCGTGCAGACCGCTGGTCCGGACGCGAACCCGGGCGCCGTGACCAACGTCGAGGTCCTCATCGACACGGACCGTGACGGCGAACCCGACTTCCTGGTGTACAACGCGAAGTCGGCTGCCGTGGACGCCACGTTCGCCACGACGGTCGACCTGGCGAAGGCCGCCCTGGACGACCCGGACGTCGACCCCGTCGTCGACGTCCAGCCGCTCAACGGCGGTGCGCCCGGACAGGACGTGAACACCTTCGACAGCTCCGTGAAGGTGCTGACCGTCGCTGCGAAGGCCATCGGTTCGTCGAAGAAGTTCGACTACACCGTGCTGACGGAGTCGGCCTACGCCCCGGGCGCCGCCACCAGCGGTTCCTCGGTCGTGGACGAGACGAAGACGGCCACGTTCGACCCGTCGAAGCCGAAGCTGTCGTTCTCGCAGGACGGCACCACCGGCGTGCTGTTCGCCGACGCCGACTCGCTCACGGTCACCCGCGCCTCGGGTGTCACCAAGGCGACGGTGCTGCTGCTCCACCTCGACAACGCGGCGGGCAAGCAGGCCGACACGTCGACGATCAACGTGGTCCCGCCGAAGCTCGCACTGGCGAAGGGGAGCAAGGTCACGGTGAGCGGGACGGCGAAGGTCGGCTCGACCCTCACCGCGAAGCACGGCACGTGGAGCACGACGAAGGCGACCTACAAGTACCAGTGGCTGCGTGACGGCAAGGTCGTCAAGTCGGCAACGGGTACCAAGTACAAGCTCGGCTCGTCCGACGTCGGGCACCGCATCAGCGTGCAGGTGACGGCCCACGCCTCCGGGTACGAGGACGGCACGGCCAAGTCCGGGGCGACCGCGAAGGTCACGCGCCGCTAGGACAGGGTGCGCGCGGTTCACGCGCCACATGGTGAGCAGAAGAGGTCGGGTCCCGAGTGGGGATCCGACCTCTTCTGCTCGCGAAGCACGGGGTGCCCTGCGCGAACGCGTGTTCAGGACAGGTAGTTAGACAAACTAGTGAATTGGTGCCAGTGTGGCTCCCATGCAGAACACGCTGAACCAGCTTCGGTCCAACCCGGTCGAGTGGCGCCGTCGTGGACTCACCCCGCCGGACGTCATCCAGGCCATGATCGAGCAGCGCCTGGCCGAGCCGGGGCACTCCCAGCCCGTCGGCGACCCGTCGTACCAGGACTTCTTCCGGAGCTGATCCGGGTCGGCCCGGGTGACCCGGGACGCACCGACCGACAGACGGGAGGCGCGGTGCCAGCTGGCACCGCGCCTCCCGTCCCTGTCTTTGGTGACGTCTCGGACGTCACTTGCCGATCTTGCCGTCGGCCGCGTCCTCGGCCTTGCCGATCTGGTCGCCGTGTCCGCCGCCGGTCGCCTTGTCGGCCGCGTCGCCGGCCTTGTCGAGGCCGGCGTCCGTTGCCTTCTCGCCCTTGTCACTGTCGGCGAAGTCCTTCGCCTTGTCTCCGATGCCGCTCATGTCGTGCTCCTTTCGCGTCTTGGATCTGGACGCGTCCGACCGTGCTCCGACCGATCCGGACGGACATCCAGGTGCGCTCCATGTGGACAAGCGACCCGCCGTCCACAGGACGTCACAGCGGGTGACGCGCAGGTGACCAGCCGATAGACTCGGGTGGACCACCGGCCCGGACGGCCGTGTGCGGTCCTCCGCCAACGTGAGGAGAACCAGATGCCCGCAGCAGTCATCATCGGAGCCCAGTGGGGCGACGAGGGCAAGGGGAAGGCCACCGACCTCCTCGGCTCCCGCATCGACTACGTCGTGAAGTTCAACGGCGGCAACAACGCCGGCCACACCGTCGTCGTCGGCGGCGAGAAGTACGCCCTGCACCTGCTGCCCTCCGGCATCCTGACGCCCGGCGTGACCCCGATCATCGGCAACGGCGTCGTCGTCGACCTCGAGGTGCTGTTCCAGGAGCTCGACGCCCTGCGCGCCCGCGGCGTCGACGTCTCGAAGCTCCTCGTGTCGGCCAACGCCCACGTCATCACGCACTACCACCGCACCGTCGACAAGGTGACCGAGCGGTTCCTGGGCAAGCGCCAGATCGGCACCACCGGTCGCGGTATCGGCCCGACCTACGCCGACAAGATCAACCGCGTCGGCATCCGGATCCAGGACATCTTCGACGAGAACATTCTGCGCCAGAAGGTCGAGGCAGCGCTCGACCAGAAGAACCACCTGCTGGTCAAGGTCTTCAACCGCCGCGCGATCGACCCGGAAGAAGTCGTCGAGTCGCTGCTGTCCTTCGCCGAGCGCCTGCGCCCGATGGTCGCCGACACCGCCCTCGAGATCCACCGTGCGCTCGAGCGCGGCGAGACCGTCCTGTTCGAAGCCGGCCAGGCCACCATGCTCGACGTCGACCACGGCACCTACCCGTTCGTCACCTCGTCGTCCGCGACCGCCGGTGGCGCCGCGACCGGTTCGGGCATCGGCCCGGGCAAACTCGAGCGGATCATCGGCATCGTCAAGGCGTACACGACCCGCGTCGGCGCCGGTCCGTTCCCGACCGAGCTGTTCGACGAGTCGGGCGAGTTCCTTCGTGCCAACGGCTTCGAGTTCGGCACCACCACCGGCCGCCCGCGCCGCTGTGGTTGGTACGACGCCCCGATCGCCCGCTACACGGCACGCATCAACGGCGTGACCGACTTCGTGCTCACCAAGCTCGACGTCCTGACCGGGCTCGAGACGATCCCGGTGTGCGTCGCGTACGAGGTCGACGGCGTCCGCGTCGACGAGGTCCCGGTCAACCAGTCCGACTTCCACCACGCGAAGCCGGTGTACCAGGAGTTCCCCGGCTGGACCGAGGACATCACCGGAGCCCGCACCTTCGACGACCTGCCGAAGAACGCCCAGGACTACGTCCTGGCGATCGAGGCGATGTCCGGCGCACGGATCTCCGCGATCGGTGTCGGCCCCGGCCGTGACGCCATCGTCGTGCGGCACGACCTGCTCGGCGACGACGAGCGTGCCGACCAGCGCGCCGGCGAACGCACTGACGCAGCGTGACGATGCGGATCCTGTTCGTCTGCAGCGGCAACATCTGCCGGTCGCCGCTCGGCGCGCAGGTCCTGACGGCACGACTCGGCCCGGACGCCCCCGCGTTCGTGGTCGAGTCGGCCGGCACCATCGCCGACGACGGTGCCGCGATGGACGGCGCCGCGGCGGAGCAGTCCGTCCGGCTCGGGGGCGACCCGTCGGCCCACCGGTCGCGGTACCTGACGGCCGAGATCGTCGCGAGCGCCGACCTGGTGCTGACCGCCGAGCGATCGCACCGTGCGGCCGCCGTCTCCCTGGCGCCCCGGGCATCCAAGCGGACCTTCACGATCAAGCAGTTCGCGCGGGTGCTCGCCGGCCTCGAGCCCGGTGACCTGGCCGACGTGACGACCCCGCAGGAACTCGTGGAGCGGGTCGCCCGGCTGCGGGGAACGGTCCCGCCGCCCGCCGACCCGGCGGACGACGACGTGGACGACCCCTACCGTCGCTCGACGGCGACCCATCAGCGCGTCGCCGACGAGATCGACGTGGCGCTGGCGCTCATCGCCGACGCACTCCGGGCAACGCTGCGCTGACGCCGCTGCCGCTGCCGCTGCCGCTGCCGCTGCCGCTGCCGCTGCGCACGGTGCGCGGTTGTTCGCCCGGTGCGAGGTTGACGGCCTGGTGCAGGGCTCTAGCGGCGCACGGAGCGAGCAAGCTCGCACGGGCCGAGGGACGCCGCACGGTGCGAGTCCGGCGAAGTTCGCACGGGCCGCCGCACGCCGCACCGTGCACGTGCGAGGATGACTCATGCCCGTCGTCGAGTCCCGCTGCGTCGTCCCGGTCGAGCCCGACGTGGCCTTTGCCGTCTCGCAGACACAGGGGGCGATCCGGAAGCGGTGGGACCCCTTCATCCGCCGCCAGCACCTGATGGACGGCGCCACCGTGCCGGCGAAGGGCGTCCGGACGTACACGGTGCAGCGGTTCGGGCTGGCGATGGAGAGCGAGTACGTCTCGTACCACCCGCCGTCGAACGTGGGGATGAAGATGACGAAGGGCTCGTGGTTCTTCGAGCGCATGGGCGGGGGCTGGCGCTTCACGGCGGCCGAGGGGCAGCCCGGACACACCCTGGCCGTCTGGCGCTACAACTTCACGTGCCGGCCGAAGTGGCTCGCGCCGATCGCCGAGCGCATCGGCGCGCTGGTGCTGCAGCGGGACATCGACCGGCGCATCCTGGGGTTCGCCCGCGGCTGCGAGGACCCCGTCGTCCTGGCCCACGTGGCCGCACAGCGCGCTGCCTGACCGGACCCGCGAGACGCCGGTGTCGTGCGGCGCGAGTCGGTTCGGAAGACGCCGTCGTCGTGCGGGGACGCCGCCGAGTGCTCGAGACGCCTCCGAATACGGCGGCGTTTCGAGCGCACGGCGGCGTCGAGCGATGACGACGGCGTGTTCATGAGTGCCAAATCGACCGAAAGGCACTTGCATCCTTCGATGGAACTCCCACAGGTGCATCCCGAAGCCGGTCGTCCCCGAGCGCCCGGTTTCCTAGCGTCGTGTGCATGACGAACACCACCGAAGTCCGGCCCACCGCCGGCACCGCAGCCCGCGACCGAGGGGGTGTCCGCGGCCTCATCGCCCGGCACCCGCTCGTGTCCTTCTTCACCATGGCACTCGGCCTGAGCTGGCTCGCGTGGGTGCCGTACATCCTGTCCCCGCACGGCATGGGCGTGTGGGACATCCACTTCCCCGAGGTCCTGGGCAGCGCTCAGTTCACGGGCGTCCTGCCCGGGGCGCTCCTCGGCCCGTTGGGCAGCGCGTTCATCGTCACCGCGGTCGCCGACGGTCGCGCGGGGCTCCGCCGCTGGGTGGGACGGCTGTTCCGCTGGCGGGTCGCCTGGTACTGGTACGCGCTGGCGCTCGTCGTCGTGCCGGCCCTGATCGTCGTCTCCGCGCTGCCGTTCGCCGGTGGTGACGTGCGTGCCCCTTCGGCACTTGCCTTCGCCATGCTCGTGCCCGGCCTGATCATCCAGCTGTTCTCGACCGGCCTGAGCGAGGAGCCCGGCTGGCGCGACTTCGCCCTGCCCCGCCTGCAGCACCGCTTCGGGGGCCTCGGCGCCGCCGCGATCCTCGGCCCGATCTGGGCGCTCTGGCACATGCCGCTGTACCTCAGCGACTGGGGCGGCTGGCCGAACGCGCACTGGAGCGAGCCCGTCGTGTTCGCCCTGTTCACCATCACCTTCAACGTCGTGATGATCCAGGTCTTCAACAAGACCCGCGAGAGCCTGCCCCTGGCCCTGCTGCTGCACGTCGGCGTGAACAACACGATCTCGACGCTGTTCCCCGAGATGTACCCGAGCATGACCGCCGGCACGCTGATGATCGGCCTGACGATCATGTCGACGATCGCCGCCGTGGTGCTGCTCGCTGTGACCCGTGGCCGCCTGGGCTACGACCCCGCCCGACGCGGCCTGCCCCTCGACGCACCGGTCCCCACCCGCGCCCGCCTCGTAGGATCCAACGATGGCACCCGCTGAGCACGACGCGCTGCGCGCACCGGCCGAGCCGGCAGCGCAGCGCGCCCGCCGCGTCGACGTCGTCGTCGCCCTCGGCACGGCCGTCGTCGCCCTCGGGCTGCTGCTCGGCCTGCCGCCCCTGGACGCCCTCGAACCGGACGGCCCCGCCCTGGCGATGCGGGTCCCCGCACCGTTCACCCTGGCGTGGAGCGTCCTGGCCCTCGGCCTGCTGGCCCAGTCGGCCGCCCTGCTCGCCGCCCGTCGAGCACCGCGCACCGTCCTGATCGTGGTCGCCGCCCTGCCGGTGGTGGTCGCGGCGCTCGCCCCGGAGTCGTCCGACCTGTTCGGCCTCACCGCACTGCCCGTGGTCGTCGCCGTCGTCCTCGCCGCACTCCGCGTCCCGCTGGCCCGCCTGTGGCCGACGCTCCTGGTCGCCGGCGCACTGGTCGCCGCCGGCAGCGCGGTGCTGGCCGCCGTCGCCGGTGACACGACGGCCGCCGTGTCCGGCTCGCTCGGGCAGGGCGTGCTGCAGGCGATCGGCGCGGTCGGCCTGCCCCTGCTGGTCACCCTGCTCGTGCAGTCCCGCCGCGAGGTCCGTGTCGCCCGCACCGCCGAGGCCAGCGCCGTGAACCGGGAGCAGGACGCCCTGGTCGACGCCGCGGTGTCCCGCGAACGTGCGGCG
The DNA here is from genome assembly GCF_003234215.1 of Curtobacterium sp. MCSS17_006. NCBI lineage: Bacteria > Bacillati > Actinomycetota > Actinomycetes > Micrococcales > Microbacteriaceae > Curtobacterium > Curtobacterium sp. MCSS17_006. The sequence goes on from NZ_QKSO01000013.1 coordinate 50,887, forward strand.
ATGGCCCGTGAGCTCCACGACATCGCCGCCCACCACCTGTCCGGCATCGCACTGATGGCCGCCGTCATCGACCGGCAGATCGACGCGGACCCGGAGCGTGCCCACGAGGGTGCCCGCCAGGTCCGCGAGCAGAGCACCGCCGTGCTCGAGGACCTCCGCCGCCTGGTCGGCCTGCTCCGCGACGACGCCCCTGCCGAGCGCGCCGTCGAGACGGTCGCCGGGATCGTCGACCTGGCCGAACGTGCCCGGTTCCGCAGCGACGTCCGGCTCGACGTGCTGCCGGGGGACCGCCCGCTGGCCGACGGCGTCGGCCCGCTCGCCCAGCTCGCCGCCTATCGCACCGTCCAGGAGGCGCTGGCCAACGCCGCCCTGCACGCCCCGTCCGCCCCGTGCACCGTCACCATCGACGACCGCGACGCGACCCGGGTGGTGATCCGGGTGGAGAACGCACCGGCCACCGTGCCGGCAGCGGGGACCTCTCCCTCGGGCGGCAACGGCCTGCGGGGGATGCGCGAGCGGGCGGACCTGGTCGGGGCGCGCCTCCAGACCGGCCCGACCGCGACCGGCGGATGGCTGGTGGAGCTGGCGCTCGGCCGGGAGGCACCTGCCGCACCCACGCAGGCCGCCGACGGAACCGGGGTGGTCGCGTGATCCGCGTGCTGGTCGCGGACGACCAGCCCCTGGTCCGCGCCGGGGTGTCCGCGCTCCTCGGTGCGGAGCCGGACATCGAGGTGGTCGGCGTGGCCGCCGACGGCGGCGAGGCGCTCGCGCTGGCGCGCGAGACGCGACCCGACGTCGCCTGCCTGGACATCCGGATGCCGGTGATGAACGGCATCGAACTCGCCCGGACCTTCTGCGCCCCGGACGCCGATCCGGCGATCCCCGCGCTCATGCTGACGACGTTCGACCTGGACGACTACGTGTTCGGGGCGCTCGAGGCCGGTGCCTCCGGGTTCCTGCTCAAGGACGCCGAGCCGGACACCATCGTCGACGCCGTGCGGCAGGTCGCCGCCGGCAACGGCACGCTCGACCAGGCCCTGACCCGGCGGGTGCTGCGGGAGTTCGTGTCGCGGCGGAGCCTGCAGCCGGTCTCCGGCGACCGGGCCGACGGTGTGCTGACCGCCCGCGAGCGCGAGGTGCTCCTGCTGCTGGCGCAGGGGATGTCGAACGAGGAGATCGCTGCTGCGCTCGTGCTCGAGGTGTCGACCGTCAAGTCGCACCTGGCGCGGATGCTGCCGAAGCTCGGGGTGCGGTCGCGGCTGCAGGCCGTGGTGTGGGCGTACCAGAACCGGATCGTGACGGTGCCGGAGCAGCCGTAGCGGGCCCGGTGTCAGCCGGCGGGCTCCGGCGTCAGCCGGCGGGCTGCGGCTCGGCGGCGCCGGGGACGACGAGCTGCCAGACGTCGTCGTCTCCGTCGCGGGTCAGGTAGAGGCGGAAGGTGCCCTCGTCGGCGAGGGGGTCGCCCGAGAGGTACTCGACCGGTTCGCCGCTCGTCTCGCACTGGTCCGAGGTGCTGATGACCTGGATCGTGTCGCCGGGGGCGGCGGCGTCACCCTTCGTGACGTCGGTGACCGTCGCCTCGTACACCTCGTAGATGCCCTGCGGTTCCACGGTGCGGTCGGTCTTGGTGACGTCGGCGTCGACGACGAGTTCAGCGGCGTCGCGGCGTTCGGCCGGGGTCTTCAGCTGGACGTAGTCGGTGCACCCGGTGCTCTGCACGTTGTCGTCGTTGCTCGAGTTCGTGGGGGCGCCGGTGCCGCTGCCGACTTCGGGGGCGCAGCCCGCGAGGGTGCCGCCGAGCACCACGACGAGTGCCACGACCGGTGCGATCCGTCCCCACTGCATGGGGCGAGTATGGCTCACGACGCGACCGGGGGCTAGCCCGCTGCGCCCTTGGCGCCCTCTGCGGCGATGTGGATCGCCTGCTGCATCCGGATCGAGACCTTCTTCGACATCGCGACCGTCGGGTGGACGCCGTCGTACGTGCGCGAGGACGGCCAGCCGCCGTCGAGCCGGCGGTCGGCTGCCCACGGGTCGACGAACATCCAGCCGCGGGTGAGTGCGTGGTTCTGCAGGTCGCGGTTCAGGATCTCGCCCTGCTTGCGGCGGTCGATGTGCTTCTTGCTGTAGTTCGTGATGTTCGACGGCGCGATCGCGGCGATCACGACGTGGCGCGCGCCGACCTTCTTCGTGATCTTGTCGATGTTGTTCAGGATCGACTTCGTGCTGTACCCGTAGCGCAGGTCGTTCGTGCCGGCCATCACGACGAGGACGTCGGCATCGTGCGCCGAGCTCCGTTCGAGGATCCGCGTCGAGGTGGCTCCTCCGATCGAGGTGCCCCCGACGTTGGCCATCGTCGGGTCCTTCAGCTGCCGCATCCACGAGGCGTCCATGGCCGTGAGCGAGTCGCCGGCGTAGGTGAACGTCAGCTTGCTCGGTGTCGGCGCAGGCGTCGGGGTCGGCACCGGTTTCGGCGTGGCCGTCGGGGCGGTGCTCGGCGTCGGGGCGCTGGTCGGAACGGGCGTGGGCTCGCTCGGCTGGCTCGGCTGGCTCGTCGGCTCCGTGGTCGGGGACGGTGCCGGAACGTCGGTCGGCGCGGGGGTGGGGGCGCTCGTCCCGGTTCCCTCCACGGCGGTCGCGGTGTTCGGGACTGCGGCGAGCAGGGTGCCAGCGAAGACGGCGACGGATGCGGCTGCGGCGATGAAGGGCAGGCGGGAGGAGCGCTGGTGGTGAGGCAACGTGAGCTTTCGTTTCGGGTGCGAACTTCACCACCCTAGAAGTTCCGTGACATGTCATCGTCCCCCAGGTCTGGGGGGCCGCACGGCTCGCGTTCCGCGGACAGACAGATCGTTCCCCGTGCTAGACGATCCGGTCGCTGTCCGGGGAACGCGCGTTCCCGTTCGGGGGACTGTGCACCGACGCGTCTGGCTGGTGCAGTGTATGCATGCACATCGAAACGCCGCCGGTGACCACCCCCGACGACCCCGCCCTGCGGGGTGAGGTCATCCACGGGATGATCACGGTGCTGCGTTCCCGTCCGCTGCACGAGGTGACCCCCGACGTCGTCGCGGCTGCGGCCGGGGTGGACACCGACGTCGTCGGCCGCACGTTCCCGAGCTGGGACGGCCTGCTGCTGGCGACCATCGACCGGTGGAACGAGGACCGCACCGTGCCGCTCATGCCCCTGGCCGAGCAGCACGGCACCATCCGGTTCCTGCGCGCGATCGTCACCGCGAACGTGGCCGACCCGTCGCTGATGCGGTTCCTGACGGCGACGCTGAACATCGCGGCATCGCCAGAGCACCCGCTCGCGCCGATGCTGCACGCCCGGTGGCGACGGTTCCACGCCTTCGTGCAGCACGCCCTGGAGCGCGACGTGCTGCTCGGGCGCGAGCCGAGCACGATGGAACCGGCCCGCGGCTCGGAGCAGCTGCTCGCGACCTACGAGGGGCTGCAGCTGCAGTCCATGGTGCGACCGGAGATGGACCTGCTCGAGGCCTTCGACCGCGCCGTGACGCGCCTGCGCGAGGGCTGGTCCCGCGCGTACGTGCCGCCCGTCTGGGACCTCGCCCGGGTCGGTTGACCCTCCGGGTGGCTCGTCGGGCCGCCCCCACAGACCGAGGACGCTAGGGCGTCCGAGGGCAGACGCTCACCGTCTGCACGCGTCGCCGCACGATTCGGGTTCGAGCGGCGGCGCGTACCAATCGCCGCGAGACGAACGTGCGTTCCGCGCCGTCAGTCCGCGTGCATCGCGAGCGGTCGCTCGGTGTCCACCTCGACCGGCTGCCGGCGAATCGCGATCACCGTGACGTCGTCGTCGTGCGGCACCTCGTCGGCGCGGGCCGACAGTGCGAGGACGACCGCGTGCGGGTCGCGGCCGGCGCGGGCGATCGCGGCGACGGAGTCGATCGTGTCGTCCAGGTCGTCGTACAGGTCGAGAACGCCGTCGCTGAACGAGACGAGCAGGTCGCCCGGTTCGAGGGTGCCGTCGGAAGTCGCCCACTCCTCGCGGATGCCGAGCCCGAGCGGCATGTCGCCGGAGCGCAGCCGGTCGACGTGTCCGTCGGCCCGCAGGACGAAGCTCAATCCGTGACCGGCGTCGGCCCACTGGAGGGTGCCGTCGTCGGAGATCCGGGCGTGGAACAGCGTGGTGAAGGCGAGATCGGGTCCGACGCCCTCTGCGGTCAGCCCGTCGGAGGCCCGCTTCAGCGCCTCGCCGGGGTCTTCGACGGTCCGGGCGCTGCGCAGGGTCGCGCGCACCGCGGCCGCGATCAGCCCCGCGCCGACGCCCTTGCCCATGACGTCACCGAGGCTCACCGCCACGCCCGTCGGCGTCGGGTACCAGTCGAAGAAGTCCCCGCCGACGCTCCGGGCCGGCAGGCAGGCACCCGCGACGACGACGTCCTCGGTGATGCGGCCGGTCGTCGTCGGGAGCAGGGACCGCTGCACCGCGGCTGCCCGGTCGATCTCGGCGCGGACCTTGCCCTCACGTGCCTCGGCGGACCGCAGACTCCGTCGGGCCCGGCGGGAGAGCTCGTGCACGACGACGGCGACGGTGCCGAACACGACGACGAGGATGCCCAGACGGACGAGTTCACCCGCGCCGGGCGCGTCGGACGGGGTCAGGACGTAGGGGGCGAGGATCACGACCACGATGCCCGCGATCGCGAAGAGCACGGTGCGACGGCCCTCGAGCGACGCCCACCAGACCACGGGGAGCACCACGATCGCCGTGAACAGCGAGGAGCCGGAGCCCGTCCCGGTGCGCAGCAGTGCGATCGTCAGGAAATCGACGGTGAGCAGGACCGGCACCACCCAGGCCGCGCGGTGCACGAGTGCGGGGATCGCGCTCATCAGCGTCGCGACCACCACGCCCACCACACTCGCGACGAACAGGTGGTGCTGGGTGATCGGCAGCGTCGGCATCACGACGCTCAGGAACGCCGACAGCGCCAACAGGCCGCTGATCGGAGCCTGACGGACGAGAGGGTTGTCGACGATGCTGGTTGGGCGAGTCATGCTCAGTGCAGGCTAGTGGTCCGCGCGGCCCAGGGACCGGCGCTGACCCGATCTGGGGACGCGGCTCTGGCCGCTCAGCGCGGCCAGGTGGCGACGACAGCGACCGCGTTGAACAGCACGTGTGCCAGGATCGCGCCGCCGATGCGGTCGGTCATCGCGACGAGCGTGCCGGTGAGCAGGCCGAGCAGGAACGTCGTGACGAACACCTGGAACCCGCCGAGCGACGTGCCACCCGCACCGAGCAGCAGGTGGAGCAGCGCGAACAGGAACGCCGTGACCAGCACCGCGAGGAACCGGGTGCGGGGCGTGAGCTCGGCGGCGAGCCGGCGCTGGAACAGCCCGCGGAACACCACTTCCTCGAGCACCGGGCTGACGACGACGATGCCGATCGCCGACACGAGCAGCAGCCCGACGTCGGGCGTGCCGAGGGACGGTGCGGGGACCAGCCCGGTCGTCCCCGTGAACGCGAGTGACATGACGACGTCCACCGCGCGGCACACGATCACGATGCCGATCGCGAAGACCACGATCCCCAGGTCGAGCCGCAGCCGCGACACCATCGCCGCACGCGGGGTCCGACGGAGCACCACGGCGGCCGCGACGACGAGCGGCACCCAGACGGCGGCGTCCGCGGCGAGCACCTGCAGGACCGGCGAGGGGATGCCCCCAGTCCGGGTGACCTGTCCGACGATCCGGGTCAGGATCACGGCGACGCCGAGTGCGACGAGGATGACGATGAGGTCCCGCTGTCGCCGCACGCTGGGCTCGGTGGTGGTCGTGGCCGGCTCGGAGCGCATGGGGCCACCGTAGAGGACACCGCGCGGCGGATGGCGACTTCCCCCGAGCAGGACTCAAACCTGTGACACTATTTGTATGCCGTGCGCCGGGAGTACCCCGGCGTGCCTGTGTCGGGACCACAGGGACGGTTCGGATCGGGGAAGGCAAAGGCGTGGAACTCCGCGACTACATCACGGTGCTCCGCAAGGGTTGGGTACTCATCGTCGTGCTCGCCCTGGTGGGAGTGGCCGCAGCCGCAGGGTTCTCCCTGCTGAAGAAGCCGGTCTACTCGGCATCGGCGCAGGTCTTCGTCTCCACGGAGACGTCCGGCAGCGCGAGTGACCTGGCCCAGGGCAACACGTTCACCCAGCAGCGGGTGCTGACGTACTCGAACCTGGTGTCGACGCCGATCGTGCTGCTGCCGGTCATCTCGTCGCTCAAGCTCGACATGAACGCGGACCAGCTCGCGACGATGGTGTCGGCGACGGCGCCGACGAGCACGACCCTCATCGCGATCTCGGTGGAGAGCACCGACCCGGTGCAGGCCGCGGACATCGCGAACGCGACCTCGCAGAGCCTGACCAACGTCGTGCAGGACATCGAGGCCACCGACGCGAGCGGCAAGAGCACGGTCAAGCTCACCCGCGTGAAGCAGGCCGACGTGCCGAGCGTCCCGGTCAGCCCGAACGTGCCCGTCAACGTGGCGCTCGGTCTGCTCGTCGGGCTCGCCCTGGGCATCGGGATCGCCGTGCTGCGCGAGACCCTGGACAACCGCATCCGCACCGAGATCGACGTCGAGAAGATCAGCGACAAGCCGGTCGTTGGCGGGATCGCCTACGACGCCAAGGCCGCCGAGCGCCCCCTCATCGTGCAGGTCGACCCGCGCAGCCCCCGTGCCGAGTCGTTCCGCACGCTCCGCACCAACCTGCAGTTCCTCGACATCGGCAGCGGTGCCCGCACCTTCGTCATGACGTCGTCGATGCAGTCCGAGGGCAAGAGCACCACCGTCGCGAACCTCGCGATCGCCCTGGACAGCGCCGGGTTCCGCGTCATCCTGATCGACGCCGACCTGCGCCGCCCCCGTGTCGCCGAGTACATGGACGTCGAGAGCAACGCCGGTCTGACCGACGTGCTGATCGGCCGCGCCGACCTGGAGGACGTGGCCCACCCCTGGGGACGCGGCAAGCTCGTCGTTCTGCCCGCGGGTCAGATCCCGCCGAACCCGTCCGAGCTGCTCGGCTCGCGCGCGATGCAGGACCTGATCGAGTTGCTCGAGCAGCAGTTCGACTACGTCCTGTTCGACGCACCGCCGCTGCTGCCCGTCACCGACGCGGCGATCCTGGCCAAGAAGGCCTCCGGCGCGATCGTCGCGGTCGCCTCGGGACAGACGCTGAAGGGCCAGCTCGCCGCGGCCGTCGCCACCCTCGAGAACGTCGGTGCCCCGGTCTCCGGTTTCGTCCTGACGAAGATGCCGGTCAAGGGCCCGGGGGCGTACGGCTACGGCCGATACGGCTACGGGTACAGCTACGGCCAGGACGAGGACGACAACACCGTGACCACGTCGACGCGCCCGCCGAAGCGCACCGGCAAGAAGCTGAGCGTCTTGCGTCGCGCAGGACGCTGAACGGAGTCGAGGGACATGGACACTCGCCGGGGGACCCGAAGCCTCGGACGTGCACTGCCACGGACCACACTGATCATCGTGGCCGCCGTGGTGGTGGCGCTCGTCGTCGTCGACGTCGTGCTCGTTTCACTGGCCCTGGGCCGCACCGCGCCCGAACAGAACGGCCCCGCCGGCCCCATCCCCACTTTCACGAGGTCACCCGACTCGAGCGAGACGCCGCGGTCGAGTGCGTCCGCCGACGCAGACGCCACTGCGACCAAGCAGCAGGGTCGCCGCCTGCTGGCAGCGGTCGACGGCCAGGAGGCGTGGCGCGCGACCGGTGGGTCGTGCGGCGGCCCGCGGCCGGTGCTGGAACACTCCGTGGACGGCGGGGCGACGTGGGTCCCGGTGGGACTCGGGACGGATGTCGGATCGCTCATGGCGATCCGGGCCTCCAGTGCGGAGCTCTCGGTACTGGTGGGCGTCGGCGACGACTGCACCACGACGGCGCGGACCAGCACCGACGCCGGCGTGACGTGGGAAGCCGGGGCGCCCGGCGCCGCCGGCGCCGGCATCAGCACCGACGGTGTCGTGCTCGCGAGCGGGACGGAGCAGTCGCCGTGCGGCGACCCGATCGACGCGTTCCAGGGTGAGAAGACCGCCGTCGTCATCTGCGACGGCCAGCTCGAGTGGCGCACCGGCGATGCCGCCTGGGTCGACGTGCCGATGGGCGGCGTCCGTTCGATCGGCGTCGACGGCGGCAACTACACGCTCGCCCGCGTCGGTGCAGCAGCGTGCGACGGCGTGCAGATCGAGACCATGTCCGCGTCGGACGTGACGCCCTCGTCGTCCACCACACCGATCGGCTGTGCCGACGGCGCCGACACCGACAACACGGTCACCATCGACCGTGCCGGCCAGGACGTGTGGCTGTGGGACGGCAAGACCGTGCGGGTGTCGTCGGACGGCGGCGCGACGTGGTGACCGGGTCGTCCTCGTGACGACGGATGCGCTCCGCGCACCGCGCGCCGTCGGTGCCACCGACGAGTGGAGCCGCATGTACTCGCGCCGCGTGCTGTTCACCGACCTGCTGGCGCTGATCTGGGTCGTCTTCGGTGTGCAGATCGCCTGGCTCGGGCTGAAGTCGAACCTGGCCACGAACACCGCCGACCTGCGGCTGAGCTACTTCGCCATCTCCATCGTCGTGATCGTCGTGTGGATGAGCGCGCTCGCCCTGTACGACACCCGCGGCGCACGCGTCATCGGCGTCGGCAGCACCGAGTACCGCCTGGTCGCGGACTCCAGCGTCCGGGTGTTCGGCCTGCTCGCGATCGCGGCGTTCCTGCTGCACGTCGACCTGGCCCGCGGCTACGTGCTCATCGCGTTCCCCATCGGGATCCTCGTGCTCCTGCTGTCCCGGTGGATGTGGCGGCAGTGGCTCGTAGCCCAGCGTCAGCAGGGCGCGTACTCGGCGACCGTGCTGCTCGTCGGGTCTCCGGCCAGCGTGCTGCACATCGGCCGCGAACTCGCTCGTTCCCCGGAAGCCGGCTACCGCGTGGTCGGCGCAGTCGTGTCGACGAACCACCGCGGTGTGCTGGCGGGTTCGACCATCCAGAGCCACGGTGGTCTCGACGACGTCGGCGCAGCGCTGCGCGAGACCGGCGCCGACACCGTCGTGATCACCAGCTCCGACGACCTGCCGCCGGAGCGCGTCCGGGAACTCAGCTGGTCGCTCGAGCCGGGCCGGCAGCACCTGGTCGTCGCGCCGAGCCTCACCGACATCGGTGGCCCGCGCATCCACACCCGTCCCGTGCAGGGCCTGCCGCTCATCCACGTCGAGACGCCGACCTACTCGGGCCGCAAGCTCTACACGAAGCGAGCCTTCGACCTGGTCGGCGCAGCGCTGCTCGTCGTCGTCCTGTCGCCGCTGCTGCTCGTGCTCTCCGTGCTGGTGAAGACCACGTCGACCGGGCCGGTCTTCTTCCGGCAGGAGCGCGTCGGCCTGAACGGCAGCGCGTTCCGGATGATCAAGTTCCGCTCGATGGTGGTCGACGCCGAGGACCGCCTGCAGGAGCTCAGCGCACTCGACCGTGCCGAGGGCAACGACGTCCTGTTCAAGATGCGGAACGATCCCCGGGTCACCCGGGTCGGCGCGTTCATGCGCCGCTACAGCCTGGACGAGGTGCCGCAGCTGTTCAACGTGCTGGTCGGCAGCATGTCGCTCGTGGGACCGCGGCCGCCGCTCGCGCGCGAGGTCGCCCGCTACGACACGCACGTCCACCGTCGGTTCCTGGTGAAGCCGGGGATGACGGGCCTGTGGCAGGTCAGCGGGCGGTCCGACCTGTCGTGGGAGGATTCGGTGCGGCTCGATCTGTACTACGTGGAGAACTGGTCCATCACCGGCGACTTGATCATCGTGTGGCGCACGGTGAGAGCTGTGCTCCGTCCAAACGGGGCCTACTGATGGCTGTCCGCGGGAGCGTGGGAGCAGCCGCGTCTGCTAAGTCTGAGCACGACCGCGATTCGATCCTGGTGGTGTCGCCATGGGGTCTTCGCGGAGGGTACAGCGGTCCAGTGACGCTCATGAATCGATTGTTCGAGGCGCTCGGAGATGAGGGCAGGTACCGGCTAGACGTGCTATATCGGGATCGAGGCGCCGAAGCGAAACCCCGCTGGACAACCAACCTGCTACCCGTCCTATCGACGCAGCCGGGAAGGTTCAGCAGGTTCGATCAACTCAGATGGATCCTCAGAACGCGTCGGTCCTTGAAGACAATCGCTCACCGATACAGGTATGTACACCTTCAAGGTGCCTACATCACAAATATATTAGCCGTGCCGCGCCGGGTGCGCAGGAAGTTGATCGTCCTCCCCGTACTTGAGAATGGCGACCTCCCCCGTTCGTCCGGACGGTCGCGCCTCAAGCACGGGCTATATCGCCGCGTACTCGGGGAGGCTTTTCTCGGCCTTGCGCTGTCTGCGGGGATCGAGGAATCACTAGTTGCGCTGGGGCTACCTCGTCAACGTGTGCTCCGGGTGAACAACCCCTCGGGCACTGCGCACGTGTCGGAGGACGGCAGCAAGCTCTCCCCAGATGAGTTCACGATTGGTTTCGTGGGTAAGATCGGTCCGCACAAGAATCCGCACCTCGTACTGGAAGCTCTGGCGAGGCTCGGGGACGCCGGGATATCGGCTCGCGTACTGTTAGTCGGCCCGTTCGCGAACGAACACTTCGAGCGGGAGTTCCGAGCGCTGGGCGAGCGGCTCGGCGTGTCATCGCAGATAACCATGACCGGTTTCGTCGACGACGTCCAACCGTACCTTGAGCAGATGGACGTATTCTTGTTGCCCTCCAGGCACGAAGGTATGCCTGGCGCGTTGGCCGAGGCCATGGCGTTCGGAATTCCCGCCGTGGTCACGGACGTCGGGGACATGGCGACGCACGTCCGAGCCGCTCACGCTGGAGCAGTTGTGGAGGCAAACTCAACCTCCATCGTGGAAGCGCTGCAGCGCCTTACGGATCCTCTCCTTCGCCGGGATCTCGGTAAGCGCGCTCGGTCCTACGCATCAGCGAACTTCCTCCCTGCGGCAGTGGCGAGGTCAGTGCAAGCGAAAATAGACGAACTCGAAGGAGTCGGACCACATGAAGGAACGTGACGTCGCGGCGGACCTGCCCAGCCTGGCGGAACTCGATCCGATCCTCGACTCGCTACGAGGCCAACGCGCGTGGATTGTCCCGATGACCGGGCGTTCGGGCAAACTGCTCGGCAATAACGGCGACTTCCTGATGCACGCAGTGTTCCGACGAATAATCCAGGCGTACGGCATTGACGTCGTCGAACGGAAGGAAGACGGCGACATGATTATCGTGCCGCCGTCAGGAGCATTGCTAGAGAGCTACGCTTTCCCCGATCTGCTCGCGGACCGCTTGCGGGGAACAGAAAGATTGCCGCTCCTCGTCTTCCCGTCATCGGCACTGTTCCCGACGCGGGACCCTGCCTTCATGTTCGAAGGTCGTGAAGCTCCTGCGGTGTGGATGCTTCGCGAGGCGCCGTCCCTGACCCATCTTGAGGACCGGTGGGGTTCGTCACTCGCGCGAGCCGGGGTCGAACTCGCTCTGTCGCACGACGTTGTTGCTCTCGGGCATCAGTTTGTGCCCAGCCTGATCGGTCACAGGCTACCCAGTGCCTCGACCTTCCTGATCGCTCCGCGGGCCGATCGCGAACGTACTGCCGCAATCAGCACATCGGCGGCAAAGCGCGGAGGCTCCGGGTGGTTTGGAGGACTTACTTCGTTAGCTCAGAGAAATGCCCTCGGCCGCCGAGCTGCCCGGTTGGTCCGAAAAGAGCGGACCGATTTGCTGGCGACCGAGCTGAGTGATCGTCTCGGTCACGACGCATACTCGTCGATCGCAGGGCGATCTCGACGGCAGCTGCGCCTTGACTTGAGCTCAGCGCAGTTCTGCTCATTCGGGGAGTACTCGCGGGCGCTTCGCGGGGCGGGATTTGTTCTGACCAATCGACTTCACGTTGCGCTTCCTGCAGCGATCTTGGGCGCAGAGGTGTTCATTGCGGAAGCTGGTTACCATAAATTGCGTGGGGTGTACGACAATTCGCTTTCGCGGATGCCGAATGTACATCTTGTTGATTGAGTCCTCGTCGTTCAGCTCGTGGCGTCTGGTCGCCTCGTGTTGAGGGGCATCTTGGGTCTGTCCGTCGGCACGATTGCGACGCGAGCACTCGCCGCCGTGAGCCAGTTGCTCCTCGCCTTCTGGTTGGCGCCAGCAGATTTCGGTGCCTGGGCGGCGGCAACGTCTCTGATCTCTTTGTTGACAGGCTTCGCGAACTTCGGTGAGGTTAATGGTTACCTGAGTGGCAGAGGTGGCACCTACGAACGAGTGAAGCGAGTCACTCGCAGGCAGAACTCGGTTCTCTCCTTGCTCGGTCTTGGCTTGGCCGCAACGTTCTTCGTGCGCGGCGAGCAGGAGATTGGCTGGCTCGCCGTGATCGTCACGCTCACGATTCCCCTCGTCGGGGACGCCGAACGGATGTACTCGACCGGAGTCAAGATCCGGTCCTACCGAACCGTCGTTACTGCACAGACGGTAGCGGCCGTCGTCAAAATATGCGTCGGCGTCGGTATTGCCGCTCTCGGCGGCGGGTCGTTCGCGCTTGCCGTGTCGACACTGCTCTTCTACCTCGCCATGGACGTGTTCATCACGCTCGCCATACGCAACCGCATTGAGCCTCAAGAGACGACAGCGTACAACGTGGCTCGACGCGATCGCTTCAAGTGGGCGGTGAACTCACTGTTCATAACGCTGCCCTTGCAGGCTGGGTTCCTAGTGGCGCAGTTCGTGACGAGCGCACACGTCCTCGGGCTGTACTACTTCGCATACCAGGTTACAACCGGCATCAGCGGCCTCATCTCTGTGCCGTTGTCGAGGGTGAGCCTGGCTAGGTTCGCAGAGTTGGCCGGGCCCGAGCGTGGGAAGGAAGCACGGAAACTCGCAACGGTCTTCGGGGGAGCGACTCTTCTCGCTGCCTCGCTCATGGCGCTTCTGCTGCCCGGGATCACGCCGCTCGTGAGCTCCCAGTGGACAGAGGCCGTTCCCGCCGTGGTCCTGCTATGCGCGAGCCTCCCTGCCCGGATGATGAGTCCGGTGATGGACGCCTTGCAGCAGGCTCGCGATCGCTGGTGGCAAAGCACCGGGTTCAATGCGCTCGACGCCGTCGGAACTGCGGCAGCGGCCCTCACCGCAGTATCGGGAGACGTACTTCTCCTTGCCGCGTCACTCAGCATCTGGAAAATTTTGTTGAGTCTTGCGCGTACGTGGGTGGTACTTCGGGATCAGTCGGTAGCACAACGGATCGGGTTGACGGTCCCTGTATCCGTAGGCGCGTTCCTGGTCATGTCATCGCAGGTTCTGTCGAGCGATACGGCCGTAGTAGCGTCGACGAGTGCTGGGCTGCTCAGCGTGGTCTGGATCGCGTCACAGGCTGGCTGGAAGCGGAAGGAGGGGTCTGCAAATGGTAGGTGAGTCGAAGCTGACCCTCGCGCGTTTCGTTCTATTCGCTGCGGGTTACTTGTTCCTTTTCCAGTCCGACTCGAGTCCGAGTGGGGTCAAGGAGGGGTACGTCGCGGTGTCCATGGCCTTTGCAGTCGTTGGCGCGTTCCGACTGCGGAAGCTCGAAGCACAGCAGATCCCCCGAGGAATCTTCATTTCCGTTGGAATCATGCTGCTGTTACTGCTCGTGTGGTCCGCGCGGATTGCAGCCGGCGGGGTTTCAGTAGACGACTGGATCCGCGACGCGCTCAATTACATCTTGTTTCCGGTCGCAGTGTTGATCGGGGCGGATGCGGGAACCAGTCTTCGACGTGCGCTGATCGGCAGGTTGATCCTGATCGTTGGAGTGTTTGGCGCCTTCGCCTTCATGTCCACTTGGTTAGCGCGACGCAGCGGTGAGACTCTCGGATTCGAACAGGTAGGGCTCGCTTCCAGTTTCGTGCCTCTAACGAGCATCGCTCTCTGTCTTGCGATCTTTTTCGCCGGCGAGCGGTGGCGGGGTGCCGCCCTGTTGCTAGGACTAGGTCAAATGGTACTGCTTGCTGTTTCTGGTGGTCGGACTGTTTGGATCTATTGCGTTGCCGCTCTCCTGGCCGCATTCTTGGCCGCAGGCGTCCCGCTGAGCGTTCGTATCGGGCGAGCAGCTGTTGCTCTAGTCGCTACGCTTTTCGGCGTCACCGTTGTATTCTCGCTGTCAACCGCGATCGGCGGCGGAATTGCTGTTGCGCGAATCACACGGTTCCGATCGGTCGCCGACGGTGGTCTGCAATCCCTCCTGGCGGACGGCTCTGCCATCGAGCGAATCCGCGCCTACCAATGGACAACGGCGATTTGGCAGGAGCACCCATTGGTCGGCCGAGGACTCGGCTACACCTTTCCCTCCGTAACCACCGGTAATTTCAATGTTGGTATATACACGCTCGATACTCCAATAGTTGTCCTCGCCAAGTTCGGTATCGTTGGGACCCTGCTGATCCTTGCGGCAATTGCGGTGCTTTGGTGGACACTTCGAAACGGCTCAAAGAGTGATCGGACTGCGCGTGCGGTCTTGATCACGCTCTCAGTCGTGGTACTTGTCCTCTTACCGAATGGCTTCCCGATCGAGAATCGAGGCTTCAACCTGCTGGTTTGCTTAACAGTGGCTTATGTGCTCGCCGCAGGTAGGACCTTGCCATTCTCGCCGGGCGCGACTCACTCGAACTGGAAGGAAACCGTTGGCTAGACGCTCCCTCGGTCGTTGCCTCATTGTGAACGCCTACTCGTACAAGAACGCCGGTGATGCGGCGATTATGCTGTCAACGGCGCGGCTGCTGAGAGACTTGGGAGCCGAGTCGGTCGCCATCGCATCGCGGTATGACGATGGTGATGCCTACGGGCGGCTCGGCCTCCCCGTCGTCCCCCCGGTGGTGGCTTTTCCAGCCTCAGGTCAGGGATCACGGGCGGTGCGGCTGGCCGTCCTCCTGGGAGCTTCCGTCAAGGCGATTGCCTCAATCGCCTCGCACGGCAAGCTCGGTGCGAAACGGCTACGCGGTGATTACGACACGCTCGTGATCGCTGGTGGCGGGTATATGTACTCATCCAAGCGGAGGTTCAACATGAGCCTCTGGCACAGTCTTCTTTCAGTGAAGTTCGGTGTTGCGGCGTTGCGCAACGTCCTGATGATGCCCCAGAGTATCGGCCCAATCGACCGATGGCTCGACCGCGTAGTTGTTGAGTGGGCTCTCAAAGACGTTTCGGTGGTTGTCCGTGAGATCCGATCACTCGACGCGTCAAGCCGAGAGCCGCATTTCGATGAACTTCACGTGGTCGATGATGTCGCCTTCTACCCCGGACTCGAGTTTGGCGCCCCAGCCTCTCGGGGAAAAGCCACCCTTCGACTCGTCGTGATGGACTGGACTTGGTCTAGATCCGTTTCAGCAGTCCGCTTCGAGCGATACGTCCAACAAATGGCGCTACTAGCCGATCTGGCAGCGGAGTCCGGATATGAGGTGGTTATCGGCGGGCACTCGTCCCTTGGCGAGCACGATCAAGATGACGTTCAAGTAGCCCGCCGGATTCAGGCACTCTCCCGCAGCAATCCTTCCGTCGATACGAACACGGACGTCGTTCACCTATACGACGAATATTCGAACGCCGCAATCATTGTGGGAACTCGTCTGCACTCGTGCATTATGGCGCTTTCGGTCGGCACGCCCGCTGTCGGGCTTTCTTACCAAGAAAAGACTCCCGGTGTCCTTGCCGGTATTGGCCACGAGGAGTTCGTTCACTCGGTCGACAACTTCGAGCCGGAAGTCCTGATGGCGCAGGTCCGGGCCCTAGTTACGGCTCCCCGCGAGCATTGGGTTTCTTTGGCCACGCAGACGAGAGATTCTATCTACGAGCGATATGAGGAGCTGTGCCAATGACTCGGCTTGTGTTCTGGTTGCCCGCCGTGAACCCGTATTGGCGCGATCGCTTCAATGCGCTTGCAGCAGATGGAGAGATAGATTTCGAGTGTTGGTTCAACAGGCACTTGGACCCAGAGCGGAGTTGGGAGGTGGACCCTCGTACGCTGAAATTCAGGCACACCTTCATCTCGGATGATGGCGAGCAACGTGCTTCGTCATTCATTCGTCACTTGTGGCGTGCCTACCGGAAGGCGAATCCGAGCACAATTTTCACGTTCCACCACGAGCCGAAGCTCTGGCTTGTTTGGCTGCACCGGCTGAGGGGGCGTCACGTCGCTCTGTACGCGCTCATGACTTGGGACTCCTGGGTTAAGCGGACTTGGCCGAAAGAAGCTGCTAAGCGTCTTTTCTTCTCGTCTGCTAGTTCTGTCCTGACCCCCGGGCCACAATCCGATGCCTATGTGCGAAGGTACGGGGCCCGCAAGATCCACCGACTACATCACGCTGTCGATGTTCACGGGCTTGGCCGTGCGGCGCAACGCCGAACTGCTTGCAACACGCTACGCCTTCTCTACCTGGGTCGAATGATTGAGGGCAAGGGCTTGAGAATGTTGGTTCGTGCCTTGGAGCCAGTGCTTGGCTCTCATCCCGATGTGAATATCCGTTTTGTCGGAGACGGGCCGCTGCGAGCCGAATTGGAACACTGGGCGACAATCATGGGTCCCCAGGTCGAGGTCTCCCCTTTCATCCAGTCCGACGAGATCCCTGCTGTCTACGGCGCGGCCGACGTCCTGCTATTTCCTACTGAGGGGGACCCCTATGGCCTGGTCGTGGATGAAGCTTTGGCGGCAGGCGTCCCTGTGATGTCGAGCGATCGCGCGGGAGACGTCAACTGGCGACTGCAGGACGGAAGAGGTTGGGTACTCCCGGTTGACGACACGGCATCTTGGACCCAATTGATCAGCAGTATTGCCAGAGATCGCAGTCAACTCGCTGCGATGTCGGCGAGTGCGCTGTCGTTCAGCCAGGGGCACGATCTAGGCCGTTGGGTTGCTGAAGTGAAGACTTGGCTTTATGCCCAAAGGGGAAGGCAACTCAAGAGCTAGGTTTGATAATCCGTGGCAATTGTATATCAGGCGTGTGCTTCGTAGATTCGCTCGAGGTGCTCGGCAACGGCCGTTGCGCTGAAGCTTCTCTCCACGACTTGCGCGCCCGCAGTTGCGAGACTTGCGCGGCGTGACGCCGAGCCCGCAAGGTCCTCAATCGCTTCCGCAAGCGCCTCGGGCGAATCGTCGATTACTACGGCGGCCTGATTCTCCTCAAGAACCGCTGCTAGGCCATTGCTCCGCGTGATGATCGTGGGCGTACCTGCCGCTAGCGCTTCGAGGACCGACATCGGTATGACCTCGCCGACGCTGGGAAGTACGTAGACGGATGCTTCGGCAATCCGTGCACGGGCGTGCCCGGGACTGATGGGACCCTCGTAGTGCAGCCTTTGGTCGAGCTGGTTATCGGCGATAAATTCTCGTAGTTCGTCGAGGTCGCCCTCGTCAGGCCCTACTACCGTGAAGTCGACGAGCGGTAAACGTTGGGTGACGATAGCTGCTGCTCGTGCGAACGTGAGCACCCGTTTCCTAGGGTGGAGACGTGCCAGGAACAGAATCTCGATCCTATGCGAATGGATCTGGCCGCGAGATCCGTCGGCGGACGTCGCTCGAGACACTCCGTTGGTCACGCGATCGGTCGAGCTCCGTCCACCCGAAAGCACTTCGATGCCCTTCTCCTCATCGTCGGTGAGCGTCAGGACGCTAGACGCCTCGGTGAGCGCCCGCTTGATGTACAGCCGGTCGAACGCAACGGCACGAAGGCGTCGATCAGGTGACACCATCCCGTGTGTCTGAAGGAACAACGGGGTTCTGTTGGCGACAGCCTGCCGTGCGATGGGTGCCGTGACGAGGTCGCGGCCGAGGTGGACGTGCAGGACGTCCCGCTCGCCTGCGGATGCGCTTAAGTAACGTTGCATCGCGAAAGAGAACATTCCGCTGAATCCGGCCCGCGGCAAACGCCGTAACCTGAACAAGCGAACTTTCACGCCAGGCACAGACACCGCTGCCCGCCCATCCCAACCCATAACCAGCTCGACATCGTGACCCAGCGCCGCGAGCTCCCGAGTTTGCTCGATCGCAACCGCCAGCGGTCCGCCGAACGCTCCGTCTTCCGACGCGTAAGTCACAACGTGAGTTATTCTTACAGGCTTATATTTGGTCACTGAAAACGCTTCCCGACAGTTCGAGTCGCTTGGCCTGAGACTTTCGTGTTCGGCTGCACGTCCGAGCTGATGACCGTCATGGGCGTAATCAGCGCAGACCTACCAATCGTCACTCCGCCGGTGATTAGGCACCGAGACGTGATCCAGCAGCCGTCATGGATCATGATCGGGCGCATGACAAGGGCCATGTTCGTCCTGTGCTTGTGACTGCCGGTCGTTAGCAGTGTCTGCTGGGAAATTACGACGTCGTGCCCGAGTGTAATCATCTGCTGGTTATGGAACCACACCCCCTCGCCTATCCAGCAATTGTCTCCTACCGACAGATTCCAGGGAAACTTCACGCGCGTATCCGGACGGAATATGACCCCGCTCCCGATTTGTGCACCAAATTTTCGCAACGCCCAAACTCGGAGTTTCGAGGAGATCTGCCAGGGGTTTCGCACTAGAAGCAGTTCGACTGCAGCCCAAGCGAAGACCACGTATATGGGACGGCCCCACGCGGCGCGTTCCCCGGGCGCTTTTGCAAGCGACACGACGGGTACATCTGCATCATCGATCATTGTGGCGCTTTCACTTGGCGGGCTCGCGCGGCACTTCTTCGGTCGCGGGTGAAATTATATGCACTCGGGAGGACGATCGTAGCGTGGGCGGCTGGGGCGAACGCAGCGTCGGTATGGCTGCCGCGGCTGGAGCTGATTCAGCGGCGCTCGTGGCGGGTGCTCCACACTTGGTGCGCACATGCCGAGTCCGCGCCTCCAGCAATTTGGCACGTCGCGCTGGCCCGACCGCCCGACGGCACTCCTGATGTTCGGGCTCGATCCCAGTGCCCGACTGAGCACAGTGCCCACCGCAGGGTTGGGAGAGCAGAGTGTCGCATCAGCTGGTTCGTTGTCGTTGGTGTCCATGAGGCCGACGCGTTGTCCGCCGCAGCAAGCAGAGCCCATGCTGCGAACGTCCCTTCGCAGACCTTCCCTTGGCTAGCAACTGTTATGTTCTCCGGGTGGACAAACGCCTCTCGGTCCTGTTGGTGGGCATCAACTACGCGCCAGAGAGCACTGGCATCGCGCCTTACTCGGCCGGCCTCGCACGTGAGCTTGCTGCTCGTGGGGCCAGGAGTCGAGTGATCTCGTCGTTCCCGCACTACCCGCAGTGGGCTTTCCGAGAACCTCGGCCGCCCCGGTCTCGGACTTCGGAGGAGGACGGTGTTGCCGTGGTGCGTCGTCGGCACCGACTGCCATCTAGCCCGGGGGGAATCGCCCGTGCCTTGTCTGAACTCTCTTTCGGCGTGGCCGCTGTGACGACGCGCTTTGGGCGCCCCGACGTGGTTGTCCTCGTCTCGCCCGCCCTGCTAGGCGCGATAGTTGCTCTATTGAAGGTCAGGGTCACGAGTCGTCGCCCCGTGGTCGTCTGGGTTCAGGACCTATACACCCTAGGTCTCCGCGAGATCGGGGACCGTAATTCTGGCTTCGCGGGGCGGGCGATCGCTCTGATCGAACGATGGTGTCTCCGCTCCGCCGACGCGGTGGTGGTCATCCACGAGCGCTTTCGGGACACAGTCGTTCAGGATATGGGCGTCAGTCCGAATGCTGTGACAGTCGTTCGGAACTGGTCGCACCTCGACGACGCCTCCAACGTGGACAGAGCCGAGGTGCGTGAGCGCCTGGGCTGGCATGAGGACGAACATGTCGTATTGCACGCTGGAAACATGGGGGTGAAGCAAGGCCTTGAGAACGTGATTGACGCAGCCCGCTTGGCAGCTGAACAGGGCAGCAGCGTCCGTTTCGTCTTGATCGGTGACGGAAACCAGCGGGAGCGACTTGCCGAACTCGCAGCGAACGTTCCATCGCTTTCGCTTATGGCTTCACTTCCGGACGACGAATTCAGGCTGGCGCTCGGTGCTGCGGACGCGCTCCTCGTGAACGAGCGACCCGGGGTCGCTGGGATGGCGGTACCGAGCAAGATCACTTCCTACTTCAGTACAGGGCTGCCGGTCATCGCGGCGACGGACCCTGGGAGCATCACTGCCAACGAGGTGCTCTTGGCAGAGGCGGGGGTTGTCGTTCCGGCAGGGGACCCGCGCTCCTTGCTAAACGCGGCAGAAACGCTCGCGAGGGATCCCGCGCGATCCGCTGCTTTGGGCGAGAACGGACGTCGATTCCGGTCGAATCGACTCAGCCCCCGTTCTTCGTTCGATATCTTTACGCAGTTGCTGCGGAGCTTGGCCGCTGGCCGGCAGAACTCGGGCACCAGAGAATCGGGGAAAGCTTGACCAAGCGCGCGCTCATAACGGGCATCACCGGGCAGGATGGCTCGTACCTGGCCGAACTGCTCCTTCGTAAGGGGTACGAGGTCCACGGACTCATCCGTCGTGCTTCGACGTTCAACACGTCGCGGATCGACCACCTGTACGTGGACCCGCACATCCCTAACGCCAAGCTGTTCCTGCACTACGGGGACTTGGGCGACGGTGCGCGACTCGTCAGCCTGCTGAGCGAACTGAAGCCCGACGAGGTCTACAACCTCGCGGCGCAGTCGCACGTGCGGGTCTCGTTCGACGAGCCGGAGCACACCGGCGACGTGACCGGTGTGGGCACGATGCGCATGCTCGAGGCAGTCCGTGTGTCCGGCATCCACACGCGCTTCTACCAGGCGTCGTCATCCGAGATGTTCGGGGCGACCCCGCCGCCGCAGAACGAGGAGACGCCCTTCTGGCCGCGCTCCCCGTACGGTGCGGCGAAGGTCTACAGCTACTGGGTGACCCGGAACTACCGCGAGGCCTACGGGATGTTCGCGGTCAACGGCATCCTGTTCAACCACGAGTCGCCGCGTCGTGGTGAGACGTTCGTCACCCGCAAGATCACCCGGGCAGTGGCCCGGATCAAGGCCGGCCTCGAGGACCACGTGTACCTCGGCAACCTCGACTCCGTGCGCGACTGGGGCTACGCAGCCGAGTACGTCGAGGGCATGTGGCGGATGCTGCAGGTCGACGAGCCGGACGACTTCGTCCTCGCGACCGGTGGCGACTTCACGGTCAAGGACTTCCTGACCACAGCGTTCTCGCACGCCGGGTTGAACTGGGAAGACCACGTGAGGTTCGACGAGCGCTACCTGCGGCCCAGCGAGGTCGACGCGCTCGTCGGCGACGCCTCGAAGGCCAAGGCGAAGCTCGGCTGGGAAGCGACGGTCGACACCGCCGAGCTGGCGAGGATCATGGTCGACGCCGACATCTCCGCCCTCGAGCACGAGGGCCGTCCCTGGATCGACACCGTCCGGCTCGAGAGCTGGGGTGCCTGATGGACACCACCGAATTCAGCACTGGTCCGATCGACCGGTCTGACCGCGTCTACGTCGCGGGACACCGCGGCCTGGTGGGCTCGGCTGTCCTACGCAAGCTCAAGTCGGAGGGCTTCACCGACCTCGTTGGGCGGACCTCGTCCGAGCTCGACCTGAAGGACCGTAGCGCCGTCTTCGCCTTCTTCGCTGAGCAGCAGCCGAAGCACGTCGTCCTCGCCGCCGCGAAGGTCGGCGGGATCATGGCGAACAACACCTACCCGCACGACTTCCTGAGCGAGAACCTGCAGATCCAGGTCAACGTGATGGATGCCGCGGTGGAGCACGGTGTTGAACGGCTCGTGTTCCTCGGCTCGTCTTGCATCTACCCGAAGATGGCCGAGCAGCCGATCCACGAGGACGCGTTGCTCACCGGGCACCTCGAGCCGACGAACGACGCGTACGCCATCGCCAAGATCGCTGGCATCCTGCAGGTGCAGGCCGTCCGTCGGCAGTTTGGCCGTCCATGGATCTCGGCTATGCCGACCAACCTCTACGGCCCTGGCGACAACTTCTCACCGAGGGGCTCGCACGTCCTGCCGGCCCTCATCCGCCGGTACGACGAAGCCGCTCGCACCGGTGCGCCGACGGTGGAGAACTGGGGGACCGGTTCACCTCGTCGAGAGTTCCTGCACGTCGACGACATGGCAGCTGCCGTGTTCCACCTCATGGAGCACTACGACGGTCCGGACCAGGTCAACGTGGGGACCGGGTCGGACGTCACGATCAAGGAGATCGCCGAGACGATCGGCAAGATCGTCGGGTTCGAGGGCGAGACGGTCTGGGACACCAGCAAGCCGGACGGGACCCCGCAGAAGCTCCTCGACGTGTCGAAGCTGGCGGACGCCGGGTGGAGGGCACAGATCGGACTCGAAGAAGGCCTCCGCAGCACCATCGACTGGTACCGCGAACACGCGGACTCGGTGCGTCAGTGAGGCAGATCGGACATGAGGAACCGTAGGATCGCCTCATGTCCGACGCGCCCGAGTCGCGACGCACTGCAGTTCACCGGGGGTCCAGGGCCCGGATCGTTCTGTGGGTCGTCCTCGCCCTTGTCCTGCTGCTCATCCTCGCTGTCGCCTGGGTGGGGATCCGTGCCTTCCTCGCGAAGGGGCATCTGGAACGCGCAGTCGGTGACGTCGACACGCTGCGGTCGCAATTGACCGGCGGTGACCCTGCTGCGGTTCAGAAGACTGCGGCGCGTCTCGAGGACGAAGCCGCGTCGGCTCGCTCGCTGACCGGCGACCCGGTGTGGGGCGCAGCGCAGCACGTGCCCTTCTTCGGCGCGAACCTGCGCGCGGTCCGCGAGGTCTCGGTGATCGTCGACGATGTCGCGCAGAACGCGGTCACGCCGGTCGCCGGTGTGGTCGGAGAGCTCGGGTCGGACTCGTTCGCGCCGAAGAACGGCAAGATCGATCTCCAGCCGATTGAGGACGCGCAGCCATCGGTGGCGAAGGCGACCAAGACGCTCGCCGGCGCGCACCGCGATGCGGAGGCGATCGACGTCAGTGGGACGTTGTCACCGGTGACGACGGCGGTCGGTCAGCTGCGGAACGCGTTGTCGTCAGCGTCCGCGCAGGCGACGACCGCGAACCGCATCGTGCAGCTGGCCCCGGCCATGCTCGGCCACGACGGCGACCGCAACTACGTGCTGCTGTTCCAGAACAACGCTGAGCTCCGCGCAGGCGGCGGGATACCGGGAGCGGTCGCGCTCCTCCAGGCCAGGGACGGTGCCATCAGTCTCGGGAACCAAGCGTCGGGGTCGTCGTTCGGACCGTACGAGCAGCCGGTACTGCCGCTGACGGCGGACACGCGCGGGCTGTACGGGGACATCACCGGCGAGTACATGCAGGACGTCACGCTGACGCCGCGCTTCGACGTGTCGGCAAAGCTCGCGCGCGAGATGTGGAAGCAGAGGTTCGGACAGCAGACGGACGGCGTCCTGGCGATGGATCCCGTGACGCTCAGCTACATCCTCAAGGCGACCGGCCCTGTGCAGTTGCCGTCCGGCGACACCCTGACATCGGACAACGCCGTCAAGCTGCTGCTGAGCGACGTCTACGCGAAGTACCCGGACCCGGTGGTGCAGGACGCGTTCTTCGCCTCTGCAGCCAGTGCGGTGTTCGAGAAGGTGTCGTCCGGTGGATTCGACGCGAAGCA
This sequence comes from Curtobacterium sp. MCSS17_006, assembly GCF_003234215.1. NCBI lineage: Bacteria > Bacillati > Actinomycetota > Actinomycetes > Micrococcales > Microbacteriaceae > Curtobacterium > Curtobacterium sp. MCSS17_006. Next base: position 74,499 of record NZ_QKSO01000013.1, read on the forward strand.
GTTCGTCTCCGCGTTGACGAAGAGCTCGGGCGAAGGCCGGCTGCGGGTCTGGAGCGCCGAGAGGGCAGAACAGCGGTGGATCAGTGGCACACCGGTGGCCGGTGAACTCCCGACGGCTTCCGCGGACTCGCGTCAGTTCGCCGTCTACCTGAACGACGGCACCGGCTCGAAGATGGACTACTACCTCGACAAGCGCGTGTCCGTCGGCAGTTCGGTGTGTCGGAAGGACGGGCGCCCGATCTCCGTCGTCGAGGTCACCCTGAAGAACACCGCGCCGGCCGACGCGGCGACCAGCCTGCCCGCGTACGTCACCGGTGGCGGCAACTTCGGCGTGGAGCCGGGCAAGATCAAGACGCTCATCGCCGCCTACGCCCCGGAGAACGCGATCTTCCTCGGTGCCACGAAGGACGGCGAGACCACTGCACTGCAGACGGCGACGGACGGCGGTCACCCGGTGGGGCAGCTGCAGACGTTGCTCGCGCCGGGGGAGAGCTTGACGTTCCGCGTCGCCTTCCTGGGCGAGGCGAAATCCGCGCGGGCGCCGGTCAGTGCGACATCGACGCCCGGCGTTCGCTCCACCAAGACGGAGCCGCTCACATTCTCGTGCGAGGACCCGCTCGCAGCGGGCTGATGAGCGAACTGCATCCTGTCGAGCATCCGTTCAGCGCGAACGGCACGCCCCCACTCTGGGGGGCATCGGATAGGGCTGTCTGACTGCAAAGCCTCCTGACCTGATGATCAGGGATGGTGAAATCCGAGGCAAGCCTCCTGCTGACCAGGGATTTTTATCCCTGGTGTCCACATAAAGGTCGACACGAGCGCCGGTTGAGCTCACTTGTTCACGGTGAACACATGACGGCCGAAGACCAAAATCCGAAGGATCTGGCACATAACTGTGAAAACCCGCTAGATTGAGGGAACTTCGCCATAGCACCCGCCATAACCATGGTTCGGGACGACGACCGGCGGATCAGCGGGCTCTGGGTGTCAGGGTCTGGAAATCAGATCTCTAGGGGATTCACTTCATGAAGAAGCTCATCGCAGCGGTGGTGCTGGCTGGTGCCGCACTGCTCGCCACTCCGGCCGTCGCCAACGCCGCCGGCTACACGCCTGACTCGAACGTCACCGTCTCCGGCTCCGCCGTCGCCGGTGGGACCGCCTCGGTGAACTTCAGCGAGGGTGCGTTCCAGGACAACGAGACCGTCAACGTCCAGGTCACCGGTGCCGGTGCGGTCACGCTCGGCGCACTGCCGACCACGACCGTCTCGGAGAGCTACACCGCTGCGTCGGACGGCTCGCTCGTCGTGCGCGTCACGTTCCCCCAGGGTGCCTCGGGCACCTACAACCTGACCGCCACCGGCGCCACCTCGGGCGTCGTCGGCTTCGCGGCCTTCACCGTCGCCCCGGCTGACGCTGTTGCCGTGCCGGTCGCCGGTGCTGGCAACGGCACCGACGGCACGCTGGCCTTCACGGGTTCGACCGTCTCCGCCCTGGCCCTCTGGGTCGCCGGCGGCGCTGTCGTCCTCGGTGGTGGCCTCCTGCTGGTCCGCGGCTCGGTCCGCCGCCAGCGCGAGTCCGTCTGAGTCTCGACGAACTGAACGAAGCCCCCGGAGCATCTGCTCCGGGGGCTTCGTCGTGCTCGGCGTCCGCCCGCCAGATCTGACGTCAGGCAGCGGGCGGGGTCGGCCGGTCCCACACTGCGGCGTACCGGTCACGCACCAGCGGCCAGACTTCCGTCAGGGCGTCGTCCATCGAGCGAACGCGCTCGCTCAGCGGCGGGAAGAGCACGAACTCGTGGGGGATCGGACGACCGGCACGATCGCGCCGACCCTCGGGGTCGGTGAACCGCAGGGCCGCGGACCCGTCCTGGTGTCGAAGGACCTCGGCCGCGTCACCCACGCCGTCGAACGCCTCGTCGTAGGCCCGGAGCGGGTCGTCCCCGCTCCCGTCGGGCATCAGGAAACGGAAGCCCCAGGTCCGGCCACGCGTGGCCCAGATCAACGTCACGCGTCGCCCCGACGGAGGATCCGTTGCGCGACACCCCGGTCGAGGTCGTCGGCGAAGCGTTCGAGCACGGCGGTCACGAAGTCCGCCTCGGCCGTCGTCTCCTTCTTCAGCTTGGCCACGCGCGCGGCAGCGAACTTCGTTCCGCGTCGACCGGCCTCGCCCGCGACGAGCCCGACCAGGGCACCGACCGGTCCGGGGAGCTTGAGACGCTTGCTCCCGAGGAACCCCAGGACCGGCCCGGCGAACCGCAGGAGCTGTTCGGCGACGGCGACGGCGCGCTGCTTGTTCGTGGCCCACTTGGCGAACCGCTCGAAGGGGAGCATGGCGGTGATCGGCATGAGCAGGTCGACCCCGGTGCGTGTCCCGACGTCGATCCTGCCGGGCTCGAAGCGCGCCGACGACAACAGGAGGAAGTCCTCACCGACGTCGAGCGCGTCCGGGTCCTCGACGTAGCTCCGCAGGACCGACCGCAGTTCCTCGAGCTCCCCGCCCGCCTTGCCGAGCACCAGCTCGCGGAACCGCTCGACGTCGACGTCCGGCAGCAGGTCGGACTTCGACAGCCCGATCGCCCAGATCCGCGGGAACCGGGCGAGTCGTCGCCCGCCGTTCAGCACGTCGTCGCGGAGCTCGGACAGCCCGGTGTGGAAGTCCGTCAGCAACGCCTTCAGGTACCGTTCCTCCTCGCCCGGGTGCTCCGCCACACGCTGTCCGTCCACCATCAGGATCGCCACGTCGGCGCTGAGCAGCGAACGGAACGTCTCGACCCTCCGCTCGGCTTCCTCCGCTGAGGACGGGTCCTGCTCGAACCACTCGCCGGGGTAGTCGTGCCACACGACCCGGAGCGTCTTCGCGGCCTTCGGCTTCCCCCGGACCTTCGACTTCGACGTCGCATCGGCAGTCGGTTCGATCGTGAACGCGTACTCGGTCGACGCGAAGCGGTTCGCCGTCGGGGCCGACGCTGAATCGCGCATGCCGAGGTAGTTCTGGTGCAGCTTCCGACCCTGCGCCTTGTCCACGGCTCGGACGGCGTACCCCTTGGTTCGGCGGAAGCTCGGTTCCTGCGCGCCGCCGTAGAACGACGACAGCAGCACGGTCTTCCCGCTCCCGCTCCCTCCGAACACGGCGACGTGTTGCTCCAACGGATCCGTCTGTGTGCTCATGGGGTGAACGGTAGTCACCGTCGGCGATGAGCCGCACGGCTGAGCAGCAGCACCCCCACCACGGCTCCCAGGAGTGCCCCTACGCCGTTCGCGACGACGTCGTCGACGGTCGCGGTGCGGGCGGGCAGGAACAGCGCCTGACCGGTCTCGATGCACGTGCTGACGACGAGCCCCGCGGCGATGGCGGCCCACCACCACCTGGCGCCGGCGAGCAGCACGACGAGCAGGCCGAGCGGTACGAAGTAGGCCACGTTCGCCAGCGACTCGACGGTGGCGTAGTCGATGCGCTGTGGCAGGCCGTGTCGATGCGCGGCTGCGAGGGCGCGGGTGAGCCACGGGCCTCCTGCAGCGTCGACGGGGGAGCCCCAGAACCCGACGAGTACCAGGGCGACGCCGTAGGCGATCGCCAGCCCCGTCGCGAACCGACGGCTGCGCCAGGTGGCCGGAGCGCGGTCGTCGACGCGGGGCTTGTCGGAGGTCACGTGCCGACGCTAGCGAGTCGCGCCTCCAGGCAGGTGTCCGCACCATCTCGTCCCCCAATCGTGCCGATCCGGAAAACGAGTACCCCGATCCTGGCGCTGTACCCCGGAAGTGCGTCACACCACCCCGGAAATCCGGGGCTGCCCGATGAAGGGCATTGACGGAACCCGTGAATCCACGGGCCTCGCTGGCGATCCCCTCGGCGCTTCTCGTAGCGTTCTCGTGTCAGCAGATGTACCCCGGATCGTGAAGGAGAGCGACATGAGCATCACCGTGAACAACGCGACGCAGGCCGAGGTCACCCTCGACACCGACACCGTGGACACCATCGCGATCCTCGAAGCCGATGCAGCGCTCTCCTCGCGCCCCAAGCGCGCCAAGGTCACCTGGGTGCAGGAAGACCAGGGCGAGTGGATCGCCGGCTACGGCGGGTACTTCGGCGGCAGCGTCGACAAGCGTGACGACCGGTACGTCGCCTCCGACACCTTCGGGCTCGTCGTCGGCGAGTTCGCCTCCCTCGAAGAGGCGCAGACGAAGCTCGAGGACCAGCTGCACGTGATGCTCCCGCCGGTCATCCGGCCGGTCGAGTGACGACAGCTCCCACCAGGACCACCGGCGTCGACCGCGACGCCCGCACCACCCGGAACCACCGGCACCACCCAGTACGCAGCACAGCACGAAGGAGCAGCACCATGAGCACGACCGTCGCCCACCGCCAGCAGGCCGAGGTGACCCTGGACACCCAGACGATCGAGGTCATCGCCGAGATCGAGGCCGAGGTCCTGGCTCCCGTGCAGGCAGCCCCCGTCCGGATCTCGTGGGCGCAGGCCGACACCGGTCTGTGGGTCGCGAACTACGGCGGCTACTACGGCGGCACCGTCGACCGGCAGGGCACCCACTTCTTCGTCGCCGACACGTTCGGCGAGTACGTCGGGGACTTCCGCTCCCTCGACGAAGCCAAGTCGCGGCTGGCCGAGCGTCTGCACGTGCTGCTGCCGGACGTGATCCGTCCGACCGCCTGATCCACTGCTGATCGCTCGCTGATCCTCGAACCCCCGCCGGCATGCCGGCGGGGGTTCGTCGTGTGCCCGGGGCGCGAACGGGTCGCGACGGCGGGCACTGGCGGCCGTGGCGTGCCGGGCCGCGGCGTGACGTGCCGGGCCGCGGCGTGGCCCCTGAACGAGTGGTCCCCCCTATTGGGGACCCCGATTGTCCCCACCCGAACACGAGGAACTGCCAGGATCAACCTGGCGCCAACGACCGTTCTCCCTGATCCTCCGGTCGGTCTCGGTGCCCGCATCGTCTCGACCCGAAAGTGATCATGCAGCGTTCGAACCCGGGCACCGCTGTGCCCACCGACGGTCCCGACCGTCCTGCCGGCACCCGTGCCACCCGCCGACCCGGCCTGCGCGCCGTCGCCGTGCTCGGAGCCGCACTCCTGGGGGGTACGGGGCTGACCGCCACTTCGGCGGTCGTCGCGGCTGCGCCGGCCTCCGCCGTCAGCGCCACGAAGGACGGCGCCCTGGTCTGCACCCCGCAGGAGACGCTGTACGCGATCGACGGCACCGGCAAGGTCGTCGCCGTCGACATCAGCACGGGAGCCTCGCGGGGCACGACCGCCGACGTCACGAACCTCGGCACCGGCGCGAACAACGGTCTCGGCATCTCGCGTGAGGGCGTCTCGATGTTCGCGGCGTCGAACAACAAGACGGCGACGCTGCGACAGTTCGACCCGAAGACCGGCGTCGCGTCGGACCCGGTCGCGACGGAGTCCGTCCGCTCGGTGATCCGCGGCGCGGTCAACCCGGTGACGGGCATCTACTACTACGGCTCGAACAAGGGCTGGCTCGGGGCGTATGACCCGAAGAGCGGCAAGTACCTCGGGCAGGTCGGCCAGATCGACGGCCTGAAGGACGGCAACGGCGACTTCGCGTTCAGCTCGCGCGGTCTGTTCTTCGTCGTCGCGTCGGACACCGTGTACCGGGTCAACACCGACGCCGTCCCCACGGCCTCGGGTACGACTGCCATGACCACCAGCGCGATCGCCACCCTGCCCGCCGGCACGAACAGCCCCGGTATCGCGTTCTCGTCCGACGGCTACCTCTACGTCTCGAACACCCCGACGAACAGCACCGTCACGACGATCTACCAGCTGGACCCGACCTCGGGCAAGGAGGTCCGCAACTTCCGGATCGCCGGCGACTTCGCCGCGTCCGACCTGGCGAGCTGCAACTACGCCGACACCGTGACCGGTGCCGCGAGCGTCGACCAGCGCTGGAACAGCGGCGACCAGTTCGCCCTGGCCATCAGCGGTGGCGGGATCGACACCACCAAGCCGGGCAGCGCCGGCACGACCAGCGGATCCGCCACCGGCGTGCAGGCGCAGAAGGCCGGCGCCGTCCTGACCACGCCGAACAAGGACTACACGGTCAAGCAGACCGCTGCGGGTACCACCGACCTGGCGAACTACGACACGACGTGGAAGGCGGTCGACCAGACGACCGGCGCGACCGTCGCCGGCGGTACCGGCTCGACGGGGACCTTCACGTTCCCGGCAGCCACCACCGCGGACGGCACCGACGTCCTGGTCACCTTCACGAACACGCTGAAGGCCACGCACGTCACCACCAGCAGCGACACCGCCACGACCCCCACGGGCACGGCGCTGTCGGTGCCGGCTGCCTCGGGTGTGCTCGCGAACGACCGCGGCACCGGCCTGTCCGTCGTCTCGAACACCACGCCGGCGCACGGCACCGCCTCGGTCGCCGCCGACGGCTCGTACACGTACACCCCGGCCGGCGGGTTCTCCGGCTCGGACACGTTCCAGTACACGGCGAAGGACTCCTCGGGGCAGACCTCGACCAGCACCGTGACCGTCACCGTCGCACCGAAGGGCTCCGACGACGCGTACAGCGTGCACGCGGGCACCGTGCTCACGGTGGACGCCGCGGACGGCGTCCTGTCGAACGACCGGGGGTCCGACCTGACCCTCACCGGCCACGGCCAGCCGTCGCACGGTCTGGTGAAGATCGCCGCCGACGGTTCGTTCTCGTACGGCGCCGAGAAGGGGTACTCCGGCCCGGACGCGTTCACGTACACGGCGAAGGACGGCTCCGGCGCGACCGTCACCGCGACGGTGCGACTCACCGTCCTGCCGACCGCGACGGCCGACGCCGCCACCGCGACAGCCGGCTCGCCGACGACCGGCAACGTGCTCGACAACGACCTGGGCACCGGCCTGACCGTCACCGGCAGCAGTGCCCCCGCCCACGGCTCGGCGACGGTGCGTCCGGACGGCTCGTACTCGTACACCCCGGCCGCCGGGTTCTCCGGCACCGACTCCTTCACGTACACCGTGACCGACGGCAGCGGTGGGACCGACACCGTCACCGTGACCGTGCAGGTCGCCCCGGCCGCGCAGGACGACACCGTCAAGGTCGCGGCGGGCGGCACCGCCACGGCCGACACCCGGGCGACCGGCGTGCTCGGCAACGACTCCGGCACCGGGCTCACCGTGGCGTCGAACACGTCCCCCTCGCACGGTGCGCTGACGCTCGACGAGGCCACCGGCACCTTCACGTACACGCCGGCCGAGGGGTACTCCGGCCCGGATGCGTTCACGTACACGGCGGTCGACGGCTCCGGCTCGCCGAGCACCGCGACCGTCTCCATCACGGTCAACCCGACCATCGGTGCCGACACCGCGTCGACGGACGCCGGTACCCCCGTGACGATCGACGTGCAGGCCAACGACCGTGGCTCGGACCTCGAGACCACGATCGTCACCGGCCCGTCCCACGGCACGGCCGTCGTCGCAGAGGACGGCTCGGTCGAGTACACGCCGACCGCCGGAGCGTCCGGCAACGACTCGTTCACCTACACGGTGACCGACGGCAGCGGTGTCACCACCGGTGCGGCGACCGTCACGATCACCGTGCGACCCGTCGCCACCGCCGACACGGTGTCGACCCGGGCCGACGAGGCGCTGACCATCGACGCCGCCACCCTGACCGGCAACGACCGGGGCACGGGGCTGACCGTGACCGACGTGACCGCAGGCGGGGCCGCGGGCAGCGGCAGCGGCACCGGCACCGGCACCGGCACCGGTGCCGGCGCCGGCACCGGCGAGACCGGCACCGCCCGCGGCACCGTCACGCTCGACCGTGCCACCGGCCGCGTCGTCTACACCCCGGCCGACGGCTTCTCGGGCACGGACACCTTCACCTACACGGTGGTCGACGGAGCAGGCCGCTCCACGACCGGCACGGTCACGGTCGTCGTCGGCCCGCGCGCCACGGCCGACACCGCCACCGCCACGGCCGGCTCGACCCTGACCGTCGCGAAGGGCGACGGCGTGCTCGCGAACGACCGGGGCACCGGCCTGACCGCGGCCGTCGACCAGCAGCCTGCACACGGCACGGTCGAGCTCGCCGCGAACGGCTCGTACACGTACACGCCGAAGGACGGCTTCTCGGGCACGGACACCTTCACCTACACGGCGACGGACCCCGCCGGTCGCACCACCACCGGCACCGTCACCATCACGGTCCGCCCCGGCACGGAGCCCGACACCGTCACGGTCGCGGCGGGTGGCAGCACCACGGTCACCTCCGGTGCCCTGACGGGCAACGACCACGGCACGGGCCTGACGGTCGTGTCCGTCACGGACGGGAAGAACGGCACCGCGACCCGCAACGACGACGGCACGATCACGTACACGCCGAAGGACGGCTTCTCCGGTACGGACACCGTCACCTACACGGTGACGGACCCGTCGGGCGCCACGAACACCGGCACCGTGACGGTCACCGTCACCCCGGTCGCCGGTGGCGGGTCGACCTCGGCCGAGGCCGACGCCACCACCACCGTGCCGGCCGGCACCGGACTGCTCGACGGTGCGAAGGGCACCGACCTGGCGGTCACCGACCACACGAAGCCCTCGCACGGTGACGTGACGGTCGACGAGGACGGCTCGTACACGTACAAGCCCGAGCCGGGCTACTCCGGCCCGGACGAGTTCGACTACACGGTCACCGACGGTTCCGGCGGGACGACCACGGGCACCGTGACGATCGTCGTCGCCCCGAAGGCCGCCGCGGACACCGCGACGACGAGCGCCGCGACCCCGGTCGACGTTCCCGTAACCGGCAACGACTCGGGCACGAAGCTCGCCGTCACCGCGGTCTCGAAGCCCGGCCACGGCACCGCCACGATCACCGGCAGCGCGACGACCGGCGGAACCGGCGGCGGCGCAACCGGCCCGACCGGTGCCAGCTCGGTCACGTACACGCCCGCCGACGGGTTCTCCGGCACGGACACGTTCACCTACACGGTGACCGACCCGACCGGCGGCACCGCGACGGCGACCGTCACCGTGACCGTCACGCCGACCGCGGTCGCCGACGCCCTGCGCACCGCGGCGAACACCGCGCTGCCGATCACCGGCGCGACCCTGACCGGCAACGACCGGGGCACCGGCCTCGCCGTCACCGCGCACGGCCGCGCTGAGCACGGCACCGTGACCGAGGGCACCGAGCCCGGCGCGCTCGTCTACACCCCGGCGAAGGGCTTCTCCGGCGCGGACACGTTCGAGTACACGGTGACCGACGGCGCCGGACGGACCTCGACCGCGACGGTCACGGTCGTCGTCGGCGTCGCCGCGGTCGACCACTGGCACACCATGTCGACGAACCGCAGCATGCGCATGGCCGCCGACAAGGGCGTGCTGGTCGGCGACTCCGGTCGTGGGCTCTGGGCCGCCATGGAGACGAAGCCGTTCAACGGCACACTGTCGCTCGAGAAGGACGGCTCGTACGTCTACACGCCCACGTCGAACTGGTCCGGACGTGACTGGTTCACCTACTCGGCCAACGACGCCGACGGCACCGCGGCGTTCGCGCGAGTCGTCATCGACGTCGCCCCGGCCGCGAAGGACGACAAGGCCACGACCACGGCCGGCAAGACGGTCCGGGTCGCCGGCCACGGCGTGCTCGGCAACGACCACGGTGACGCCCTGAGGGTCGTCGCGGTGGGGCAGGCCCGTCACGGCACGGCCTCCATCGCCGCCGACGGCACGTTCGTCTACACCCCGGCGAAGGGCTTCTCGGGCACCGACACCGTCACGTACCGTGCGCAGGACTCGATGGAGCAGCAGGTCGACGCCACCGTCACGATCACGGTCGGCATCGCCGCAGCGGACGACTCCGGGCGCACCGTGTCCGGCACGCCCGTCACCCGCGACGCCCGCCACGGCCTGCTCGCCGACGACCAGGGCACCGGCCTCACGGCCGCCCCGGCCCGGAAGCCCGCCCACGGCACCGTGACGATCCAGCGGAACGGCGCGTACGTCTACACCCCGGCGGCCGGCTTCACCGGCACGGACACCTTCACCTACACGGTGACGGACGCCTCGGGGCAGACGGCCACCGCCACCGCGACCATGACCGTGGTCGCCGCGGCGGTCGCCACCGACGACTCCGCCACCGGGATCGTCGGACACCGGGTCGTCGTGGATCCGCTCGACAACGACTCCGCCACCGGCGGCGCCACGTTCGAGCCGGGCACGCTGCACCTGCTCCACCCGGAGTCCGGCACACCGACCGACCGTGTGGTCGTCGCCGACCAGGGCACCTGGACCATCCGCGACGGCCGCGTCGTCTTCACTCCGCAGGAAGGCTTCACCGGAACCACGTTCGTCGGTTACGAGGTCACCGACAGCGCGGGACAGACGGTCAGCGCGACCGTCACGGTTCGGTTCCCGACCGGGCTCGCCGCGATCGTCCACGGCACCGAGCTCGCCTTCACGGGCGTGACCGGGCTGGTCGGCCTCGGGCTCGCGGCACTCGCGCTCATGCTGGCGGGCGTGCTCCTGGTGACCCGACGACGGATCGCGGTCCGCGTCGCGCCGGGCATCCGCCGCAGCGCACGTCCGTAACAGGGTGCCGGACTGGAGGCCCGGATCACCGCAGCAGACCCGCTGCGGTGATCCGGGCCTCCTGTCCGCGCGCGGGGCGCGACCGCCTACGCGACGGGCGCGATGAGCTGCGGTCCGTCGTTCCGCACGCTGTTCACCGTGCGGGAGACCTCGTACTGCTCCAGGCCCGCGGCCACCGCCAGCGACTCGTGGTCGAGCAGGGCGAGCAGGTCGTCTGACCGGAGGTCGCCGCCGAGCCAGTCGTCGTAGCCGTCGGGCGTCAGGAACGCGGGCATGCGATCGTGGACCTCGCCCGGGGCGACGTGGGCGTCACGGGTGATGATCGCGAGCGACAGCCGCCACTTGTCCGGGTCACCCTCGGGCTTCGTGGGGTCGGGCCAGGCGCTCACGACGCCGGCCATCGCCAGGGCGCCGCCGGGTTCGTGTACGAAGTGGGGTTCCTTGCCGTCCTCACGCACGACCCACTCGTAGTACCCCTGCGCCGGGACGATGCAGCGGTTCGTGGCGAAGGCCCGCTTGAACATGCCGCTCGTCGCGACCGTCTCGATGCGGGCGTTGATCGGCTTCGGGCGCTGCTTCTGGAAGTCCTTCGCCCAGCTCGGCACGAAGCCCCAGCTGATCTGTGGCAGCTCGCGTTCACCGTGCCGCTGGCGGACGGCGTACACGGGGTCGGTCGGGGCGACGTTCCAGCTCGGGGCGAGGCCGGGGTGCACCTCGCCGGTGTCCTCGTCGACGTGCTCGGTCCGGGCGGCGAGCTCGCCCATGAGCTCGGGCAACAGATCGGCCGTGGTGTCGGAGACGACGAACCTTCCACACATGCGCCCAGTGTGCCCGTCGCCGCCGACAGTGGTGCGCGTCGGGGTGCGCCGTTCACGCTTCGTGAGCAGGAATGGTCGAGTGCCCGACGGCGACTCGACCCCTTCTGCTCACGAAGTGGGGCGTGCGGGGGTCTCGGGTGCGGGTGCGGGTGCGGGCTCGAGGGACTCGGCGGCCAGGCGGGCTCGTTCGGAGCGGCCGAGGCGGATGACGTACTCCGACAGCCCGATCGTGTACACCGCGATCAAGAGCACCTGGAACCCGCTGGCGGACCCGAGGACGAACGCCCCGAGGACGGCGACGAGACCCGAACCGAGCAACGGTGCGACGCGGGCGAGCGTGCCGATCAACCCCCGCCGCAGCAGGACGGTGTCGGTGCGCACGATCTCGCGGTGCTCCGGCAGGACCGGCACCGGCCGACGCTGCACGTACAGCTGCGTGGCACCCCGCGCGGCGAGCTGCCACGAGGGCCGCACCTGCCGACCGTTGATCGTGGTCGAAGGGTCCGGCGGCTGCCACGTCGGGATGCACGCGAAGGCGAGCAGTCCGACGCCGAGCGCCAGCAGCACCATCGCGACCACGCTGCGGACCGGAGTGGTCCCCGTCCAGTCGACCCGGGCCTCCAGGACGGCCATGCCGACCAGCGCGACGACCGCCGCGATGCCGGACCGCAGGGCGGCACGACGGACGCGTGCCGGATCGAGCAGGTCCGTGACGTGCCGGCGGAAGACCTGCCAGCCGAGCGTGAACACGGGTCACTCCTCCGGCAGGGCGAGCTTGCTGCCGCTCCGTGCGCCGGGACGGCCTCGAGGCGGCAGGGGCGGGGGAACCGGCGGGAGCGCTTCGGCCTCGACGCGGAGCTGCTCCTGGCGGCCGAGGGTGCGCAGTCCTCCGATCCCCGTGGCGGACCCGGTGATGCCCAGGAAGAACCAGAACCATGGCAACCGGGGCAGGCCGGTACCAGCCGAGATCGCGGCGACGTCGACGATCACCACGGCGAGAAGGGCGGCCGCGCACCCGGTCAGGATCAGGAGGCCGCCGAGCGCCGAGCGGACGAGCAGGTCGCGGGTCTCCGGCAGGCGGTCGAGGACGGCGTCGCGGTGCTTCGGGTCGACCGGGGGCGGGTTGCGGCGGTAGTACCGGGCGACCGCCTCCTGTGTGCGCCATCCGATGCCGGGGATCGGCGGGACCGCCCACCCCTTCGGCCCGGACGGGACGCAGGCGGCTGCGAGGCACCCGAAGCCCACGGACAGGAGCAGGCCGACGACGACCATTCCGGCCGATGGGAGCGGTGTGGCGTCGAACACATCCGTGATCAGCGTGAGCACCAGCAACCCGACGAACGCCACCACCACGCCGATGATGCCGACGAGCCGGATGCGGCGGCGGCGCCGGGGGCTGACGAGTGCGGGGAGACGCTCGCGGAACACCTGCCACCCGATCTTGAACACTCATCATGTCTACCCGGTGGCGGTCCCGGGTGCCCGGACGCTCGCTCGTCCTCTCGTTCGTGAGCAGAAGATGTCGGGTGCGGGCGAGGGACTCGACATCTTCTGCTCACCAAGCGACGCGCTCGCACCCGCAGCCGCCCGCCCGGACACGCCCGAGCGCCGCGCGCCCGGAGCAGCCGCACCCGCGACGTGGTGCTGCCGCTCAGGATTCGTCCAGGCGAGCACGGTGACCTCGGACCATGAGTCTCGACATCGTCTACACCGCCGCTGCCCACGCCACCGGAGGCGGCCGCGACGGACACGTCCGCAGCGAGGACGACCGGCTCGACCTCGACACCCGCCCGCCGAAGGAGATGGGTGGCAGCGGCGAGGGCACCAACCCCGAGCAGCTCTTCGCCGCCGGGTACGCCGCGTGCTTCCTCGGCGCCCTGCACGCCGCCGGCAAGGAGCTCGAGGTCGACACCACCGGCGCCGAGGTCTCCGCCGAGGTCGGCATCGGCGGCACCGGCAACGGCGCCTTCGGCCTCGCCGTGGAGCTCGACGTCTACGCCCCGAACGCCCCGCAGGAGCAGCGCCAGCGCCTGGCCGAGCGTGCACACGAGATCTGCCCGTACTCGAACGCCACCCGCGGCAACATCACCGTCACGCTGTCCATCGTCGACTAGCGTTCGGCCGGTGGTCACCGACACGACGCGCTGCCCGTGCCTGAGCGGCAACCCCTACGGCGAGTGCTGCGGCCCCCTGCACGCCGGGGCCGTGGCGCCGACCGCGGAACGGCTCATGCGCTCCCGCTTCAGCGCCTTCGCGCTGGGCCTGCCGGAGTACCTGCTGCTCACCTGGCACCCGCGCACCCGCCCGGCGGGTCTCGAGTTGGACCCGACCCAGCGCTGGACCCGGTTGGACGTGCTGGCGACCACCTCGGGAGGCCCGTTCGACTCCCACGGCACCGTCACGTTCCGCGCGTGGTGGCGTTCCGACGACGAGCGCGGCACGCTCGAGGAGACGAGCGACTTCGTCCGCGAGCAGGGACGATGGTTCTACGTGGACGGCGTGGTCGCCTGACCGTCTCGGTCGTCCGTGGCTCCTAGCTGCCGATGACGGCGGGCAGGTCGACCGCGGTGCGCATCGCCCGGCGGACCCCGGCCTCGTCGGGGAGCAGTTCGTCCTCGTCACCGGTGAGGAAGAACCGGATCTGCCCGATCGCCTGCTCGGTGAGCATGTCGAGGCCGTTCAGCACGCGGCCCCCTGAGTCGGTCCAGCGGCTGGCGACCGCTGTGGGCCACGGTTCGTAGGCGACGTCGAACAGGAGGGCGTCCGGCCCCGACGGACGGAACTCGAGTGGATCGGCTGCACCGCCCGGCAGCGTCGAGAGAACGAACCCGTGGTGGGTGCCGGCGAGTTCGCTCAGGGGGTGCACCTCGAGCGTCACACCGAGCCGGACGGCCAGGTCGACCAGCGCACGGGTCTTCGCGGTGTCGCGGACGAACACCCGGACGAGCGACGCCCCGAGCCGGACGGCAGCGGTCAGGGCGCTCGCCGCGGTGGCTCCGCCACCCAGGATCGTGGCCTCGCCGGGCAGGTGTCCGAGCGCCTTGACCGGGCGGACGAGTCCCTGCACGTCGGTGTTCGCGCCGGCTCGGACGATCGTGGAGCCCTCATGGCGGAACGCGACCGTGTTGGCGACGCCGAGCTCGTCGACGAGCGGGGTCGTGCGGTCGAGCAGCGGCAGCACCTCGCGCTTGAGTGGCATCGTGAGGCTCAGCCCACGCCATTCCGGACCCAGCCCCGCGACGAACGCGGCGAGCTCGCCGGACGCGACCTCGTGCCTCCCGTACGTGAAGGGCAGGTCGAGCGCATCGTAGGCCGCAGCGTGGAGCGTGGGCGAGAGCGAGTGCGCGATGGGGGAGCCGAGCACCGCGAGGTGCGTGCGGCCTGGATCGGTGAACGCCACGGTCACCCAGCCTAGCCAGCCGTTTTCCTGCGCACCCCGTTAGGTTAGGCTACCCTTCGTGAACCGTTCTCCCTTGCGTCTCCGACGCGTGCTCGCCGCAGCCGGCGCCGTCGTCGCAGCGTCCCTCGTCCTCGCCGGCTGCGCGTCCGGCTCCGGCTCCTCGACCGACTCGGCGTCGTCGGGGTCGTCCGACGCCGCGTTCCCGGTCTCGATCACGACCGGCCTCGGCACCACCACCATCGAGTCGGCACCGAAGCGCGTCGTCGCACTCGGGTGGGGCGACGCCGAGACGGCGCTCGAGCTCGGTGTGCAGCCGGTCGGTGCGAGCGACTGGCTCGCGTTCGGCGGCGACGGTGTCGGTCCGTGGCTCAAGGGTGCGTACGACAAGTCCCCGAAGATCATCCAGACGCTCGAGCCGAGCTACGAGGACATCCTCAAGCTGAACCCCGACGTGATCCTCGACGTGAAGTCCTCGGGTGACAAGGAGCGGTACGACAAGCTCTCCGCGATCGCGCCGACCGTGGCGATCCCGAAGGGCGGCGCGAACTACCTCGCGTCGACCGAGCAGCAGACGACGATGATCGCGAAGGCGCTCGGCAAGGAGTCCGAGGGCAAGAAGCTGCTCACCGGCCTCGACGACGCCTACGCCGCAGCACGCAAGGCGCACCCGGACTTCGAGGGCAAGACGGCCGTCGTCGGTGCCTACAGCTCCGAGGGCTTCGGGGCGTACGCCTCCACGGACAGCCGTTCGACCTTCATGCGGAACCTCGGCTTCGAGATCCCGAAGGCCATCGACGAGCAGGCCGGCAAGGAGTTCTCCGTGCACCTGTCCGACGAGAACCTCGACCTGCTCGACGCCGACCTGACGCTGATCCTGCCGATCTACGTCGACGCGTCGGAGGCCTCGTCGAACAAGCTGTTCCAGAAGGTGCCGTCGGTCGAGGCCGGGCACTCGATCGTCTTCGACGACAAGGACGTCTCGTCGGCGTTTTCGATGGGCACCACGGCTGCGATCGAGTGGGCGCTCGACAAGCTGCCGGCGCAGTTCGAGGAGAAGCTCGGCTAGGGCTGGTCGTCGCTGCTGGCCGGTTCCGCTGGTCAGCACCGCGAAAGCGACAGGGTGCCACCGATGTTCGGTGGCACCCTGTCGCTTTCGCAGTTCGGGGGAGGGGGAGCTGGACTAGACGCCGATGGTGGAGCCCAGCAGTGCGAAGAGCAGCGCGATCAGGGGGAGCGTGCCCTGCTTGAACGCGGAGTTGACGTACTTGCGACCCGAGCCGACCAGGATCACCGCGGCACCGAGCATGCTCGCGGTCGAGAACACCACGAGGGTCCAGCCGCTCACGGTGTTGCCGGCCAGCACGAGCACGACGCCGAGGATCGCCCCGATCGCCAGGAACAGGTTGTAGAAGCCCTGGTTGAAGGCGAGCGAACGGGTCGCCACGGCTTCGGTCTCGGAAGCGATGCCGAAGATCCGGCGCGCTTGCGGACTGGTCCAGATGACCGATTCGAGGAAGAAGATGTACACGTGGATGAGGCCCGCGAGGACCGCACAGACGCCCGAGATCACCAGCAGGACCGACATGTGCACATTCTCGCAGCAGCGGGCCGGGTTCCGCTGCACGTCCGCCAGTAGGCTCGGACCATGAACGACGACGTCACCCTGTCCGAGGCCGACGCGAGCGCCGTCGCCGAACTGCGGAGCATCCGGCAGAGCATCGACAACATCGACGCCGCCGTGATCCACATGCTCGCGGAACGCTTCAAGTACACGCAGCGCGTGGGGCACCTGAAGGCCGAGTCGGGCATGCCCGCCGCCGACCCGGACCGCGAACGGATCCAGGTCGCACGGCTCCGGTCGCTCGCCGCCGACTCCCACCTCGACCCCGCCTTCGCCGAGAAGTTCCTCAACTTCATCGTCGCCGAGGTCATCCACCACCACGAGCGCATCGCGGGCCGCGACGAATGAGCGCCGAGCTGCCGTCGCTGCTCATCGGGTCGTACACGGCGACCGGCGGCGGGAACGCCACGGGCATCTCGCTGGTCGACGCCGGACCGGTCGGAGCCGTCCCGGCACCCCGGACCGTCGCGGTGCTCGACGACCCCTCGTTCCTCGCGGTCTCGGCTGACCGGGTCTACGCGGTCTCCGAGACGAACGACGGTGCCGTGTCGGCCTTCCGGCTGCAGGGCGGCGCACTCGAGCACCTGTGGGACGCCCCCGCCGGTGGGGACGCCCCGTGCCACGTGCGGGTCGACCCCTCGGGCGCGCTCGTCGTCACGAACTACGTCTCGGGCACGGTGACGGCGATCTCGCTCGCCCCGGCCGAGTCGCACGCCGCCTCGGTGACCGCCAGCGACGGCGTGGTGCTGCACGGGGACGCCGACCAGCGCTCGGTGCCGGCAGAGGCGGTCGCGGTCGCCGTGCTGCCCGACGCCACGGGTCCTGACGAAGACCGCCAGGACGGCCCGCACGCCCACCAGTCGATCGCCACCCCGGACGGCACGGTGCTCGTCGCCGACCTCGGCGGCGATGCCCTGCACGAGTTCCGCGTCACGGTGTCGGCCGACGGGGTCCCCGCCATCGAGGCGCTCCGCGTGCACCACGTGACCCCCGGCGCCGGCCCGAGGCACATGGCCTGGATCGACGGTGACCTGCTCGTCGCCGGTGAACTCGACGGGCGTGTCCACCGTCTGCGCCGCGACGGCTCCGGGTCGTTCGTGACGATCGCCGCCGTGCCGACGTTCGACGGTGCGGTGGGGGAGTCGCTGCTCAGCCACATCGAGGTCGACGAGGCCGGCCGCGTGTACGTGGCCGTGCGCGGGCGTGACCTGCTCGTGGTGCTCGACGCGCGTGACGGCGGGCTCGCCGTCGTCGGTTCGGTGCCCTGCGGTGGGGTCTGGCCGCGGCACTTCGCGCGGGTGCCCGGGTTCGTCCTGGTGGCGAACCAGATGTCCGACGCCGTCGCCGTGCTGCCGCTCGACGCCGAGGGCATGCCCGGCGAAGCCGTCGCGCAGATCCCGGTCGGCACCCCGACCTGCATCGTCCCGCTCTGACGCCGGGACCGTCCGGCTAGAACTCGATCAGGTTCTCGAACGGGCGACCCTCGGCCAGCGCGGCGACCTGCTTGCGCATCAGCTCGATCGACCGCGGCACGCTCAGGTCGGTGTTGCCGCCGACGTGCGGGGTGAGCACGGTGTTCGGCGTCGTCCAGAGCGGGTGTCCGGCGGGCAGGGGCTCCGGGTCGGTGACGTCGAGGGCCGCGAACAGCCGCTCCGACCGCAGCTCGGCGACCAGGGCGTCGGTGTCGACGACCTTGCCGCGCGCCACGTTCACCACGAGGGCACCGTCCGGCAGCGCCGCCAGCAGCTCCGCGTCGACCAGGCGTTCGGTCTCGGCGGTGAGCGGCGCGATGAGCACGAGGACGTCGGTCGTCGGAGCCAGCTCGGGCAGCTCGCCGAACGCGTGCACGTGCCGGCCGTCCTGCTCACGAGCGGTCCGGGCGACCACCGTCACCTCGGTGCGGAACGCCTCGAACCGGGTGGCGATCGCGGATCCGATCGCCCCGTAGCCGACGACGGTCACCCGGCGGTCGGCGAGCGATCGGGTCTCGCGGGCGTCCCAGACGCCGTTGGCCCGGTCGACCTGGAACGCCGAGATCTCACGGAGCGACGTCAGCGCGAGGCCGACCGCGAGCTCGGCGGTCTCGTCGTCGTGGATGCCGCGACCGTTCGCCAGCTGCGCGTGACCGGGCACGTGCGGGACGGCGTGCTCGTACCCGGCGCTCGGCAGCTGCAGGAGCTGGAGCTCGGGCAGGTCGTGCACGAACTGCCAGCGGTGCCGCCCCTCGAAGTAGAACGGCAGGAACGTGATCGCGACGTCGTCCGGGCGACCGTACGGCGACTCGACGTCCCAGACGTCCAGCTCGATGCCGTCCGGCACGGGGCCGAACCGGTCGACGAGCTCGGCGAAGGGCAGGGTGACGATCGGCATCCGCGACCCGGGCCTAGGAGTCGGTACGCGGCGAGAAGGCACCGTCGGAGTCGAGCGGCCCGCGGCCGACGTACCCCTCGGTGACGTCCTCGACGATCACGTCGCCGAAGCGGGCCGGCAGCGTCGCGGCGTGGGTGCCGCGCAGCTCGTCGACCGTGGCCTCGAACGCACCCTGGACCTCGAGCGTGCTCGACGTCGCGTCGGTCACGCCGATGCGCAGCACCGGGAAGCCCCGGCCGTCGCACATGCCCTGGAACCGCACGTCGTCCTCGCGGCGGACGGTCACGATGACGCGGCCGGTCGACTCGGAGAACAGCGCGGTCGCGGTGTCGATGCCGTCGCGGGTCTCGAGCTCGTCGAGGACCACGCGGGCGCCGATGCCGAAGCGGAGCACCGACTCGGCGAGCGACTGGCCGAGGCCGCCGTCCGCCAGGTCGTGCGCGCTGGTGAGCAGCTGCTCGCCGGACGCCGCGTACAGCAGCTCGGCGAGGGCCTTCTCGCGCTCGAGGTCGACCGCCGGCGGACGCCCGCCGAGGTGCCCGTGCACGGTGCCGGCCCACGCGGAGCCGTCGAGCTCGAGGCTCGTGGTGCCGAGCAGGTAGATGTTGTGGCCGTCGTCCTGCCACCCGGACGGCACGCGCTTGGCGACGTCGTCGATGATCCCGAGCACGCCGACGACGGGCGTCGGGTGGATGGGGGTCGAGCCGGTCTGGTTGTAGAACGACACGTTGCCGCCGGTGACCGGGATGCCGAGCTCCATGCAGCCGTCGGCCAGACCCTCGACTGCCTCGGAGAACTGCCACATGACCTCGGGGTTCTCGGGGGAGCCGAAGTTCAGGCAGTCGGTGACGGCGGCGGGGACGGCACCGGTGACGGCGACGTTGCGGTAGGCCTCGGCCAGGGCCAGGCGTGCACCCTGCTTCGGGTCGAGCTGGCAGTACCGGCCGTTCGCGTCGGTGGCGATGGCGACCCCGAGCCCGGTTTCCTCGTCGACGCGGATCATGCCGCCGTCGTCGGGGAAGGACAGCGCGGTGTTGCCGAGCACATAGGTGTCGTACTGGTTCGTGACCCAGTTCTTCGACGCCAGGTTCGGCGAACCGAGCAGGCTGAGGAACTGTGCCTTCAGCGCGGGGCCGTCGGCCGGGCGGTCGAGCGAGGCAGCGGTGTCGGCCTGCAGCGCGTCGATCCAGGTCGGGTAGGCGACCGGGCGGTCGTAGACCGGGCCGTCGACGGCGACGGTGCGCGGGTCGACGTTCACGATCTCCTGGCCCTGCCAGTCGATGACGAGTCGGCCGGTGCCGGTGACCTCGCCGAGCACGCTGGTCTCGACCTCCCACTTGCCGACGACGCTGAGGAACTCGTCGAGCTTGTCGGGGCGGACGACCGCCATCATGCGCTCCTGGCTCTCCGACATCAGGATCTCTTCGGCGGTGAGCGTGGGGTCGCGGAGCAGGACGTCGTCGAGCGAGATGTGCATGCCGCCGTCACCGTTGCTCGCGAGCTCCGAGGTGGCGCAGGAGATGCCCGCGGCGCCGAGGTCCTGGATGCCCTCGACCAGGTCCTTCTGGAACAGCTCGAGGCAGCACTCGATCAGGACCTTCTCGGCGAAGGGGTCGCCGACCTGCACGGCCGGGCGCTTGGTCGGGCCGCCCTCGGTGAAGGTGTCGGACGCCAGGATCGACGCGCCGCCGATGCCGTCGCCACCGGTGCGGGCACCGAACAGGACGACCTTGTTGCCGGCACCGGACGCGTTCGCCAGGTGCAGGTCCTCGTGGCGGAGCACGCCGACCGCGAGGGCGTTGACCAGCGGGTTGCCCTGGTACACCGGGTCGAAGTAGGTCTCGCCGCCGATGTTCGGCAGGCCGAGGCAGTTGCCGTAGAACGAGATGCCACCGACGACGCCGTGCACGACGCGTGCGGTGTCCTCGTGGTCGATCGCGCCGAAGCGGAGCTGGTCCATCACGGCGACGGGGCGGGCGCCCATCGAGATGATGTCGCGGACGATGCCGCCGACACCGGTGGCCGCGCCCTGGTACGGCTCGACGTAGGACGGGTGGTTGTGCGACTCGACCTTGAAGGTCACCGCCCAGCCGTTGCCGACGTCGACGACACCGGCGTTCTCGCCCATGCCGACCATCAGGTTCTTCGTCATCTCCGGCGTGACCTTCTTGCCGAACTGACGCAGGTAGTTCTTCGAGGACTTGTAGGAGCAGTGCTCGCTCCACATCACCGAGTACATCGCCAGCTCACCCGACGTGGGGCGGCGGCCGAGGATCTCCTTGATGCGGGCGTACTCGTCCGGCTTCAGGCCGAGCGCGTCGTACGGCTGCTCCTTGTCGGGGGTGGCTGCCGCGTCCTGCACGGTGTCGGGCTTCGGGCGAACGGAGGTCGTCACGGTGTCGTTGTTCCCTGTCACTTGACGAGCGCGTGCTCGATCACGGAGGTGAAGAAGGTCAGGCCGTCGGTGCCCGAGGCCATCGCAGCGGGGGTGTCCGGGCCGAACCCGGCCTCGGTCGCGTGCTCGGGGTGCGGCATCAGGCCGACGACGTTGCCGCGTTCGTTCGAGACGCCGGCGATGTCGTCGATGGAGCCGTTCGGGTTCACGCCGACGTAGCGGAACACGACCTGGCCGTTGTCCTCGATGCGCTTGATGGTGTCGGCGTCCGCGACGAAGCGGCCGTCGGCGTTCTTCAGCGGGATGGTGATCTCCTGCTGAGCGCTGAAGCCGGAGGTCCAGGCGGTCGCGGTGGTCTCGACGCGGAGCTTCTGGTCGCGGCGGATGAACTGCTGGTGCGCGTTGCGGGTGTGTGCACCGGGGACCAGACGGGCCTCGGCCAGCATCTGGAACCCGTTGCAGATGCCGAGCACGGGCATGCCCTTGCCGGCGGCGTCGATGACCTCGGCCATGATCGGGGCCTTCGCTGCGATCGCGCCGGCACGCAGGTAGTCGCCGTACGAGAACCCACCGGGCAGCACGATGGCGTCGACGCCCTGCAGGTCGTGGTCGCCGTGCCAGAGGGCGACGGGGTCGGCACCGGCGAGACGGACGGCGCGCTGGGCGTCGCGGTCGTCGAGCGAGCCGGGGAACGTGATGACGCCGATGCGCATCCGGGTCACTGGCCTTCGACGGTCACGGACACGACGTCCTCGATGACCGCGTTCGAGAAGACGTCGGCTGCGATGTCACGGACCTCGGCGAGCTTGGCGTCGTCGACGGGGCCGTCGACGGTCACCTCGAAGCGCTTGCCGATGCGGACGTTGGTCAGGTCGGCCTTGCCGAGGCGGGCCAGGGCGTTGCCCACGGCCTTCCCCTGGGGGTCGAGGATCTCGGCCTTGGGCATGACCTCGACGACGATCGTTGGCACGTGTTCTCTCCAGCACTTCAGGGGTGGGGGGACGCGACCAGTCTACGGGGCGCGCGCGACACGCCGGGACGGCCACGGGCCTCCAGACCGGCCCTTCCTGTGCGGTTGTTCATGTCTGTTCCAACGCGTATATTCCACTTCGAATAGTCAACAACGAACAAGCGGACTGGAGGCACGTGTGCCGTCGCTCACGCCACTCGCGTTCGCCGCGCTCGGGCTCCTGGCCGAGGGGCCGACGCATCCCTACGAGATGTTCCAGACGATGACGCACCGACGGGACGGTCGGAACGTCAAGGTCCGGCCCGGCACCCTGTACCACCAGGTCGGCCGCCTGGTGGAGCTCGGCCTCGCCGAGATCGTGGGGACCGACCGGGCAGGCAACCGTCCGGAACGCACCACCTACGCCATCACGGACGACGGGTGGACGGCCCTGCACGACGGGCTCGTCCGGCTGATCGCCGAACCGGCCGAGGAGTACCCCGTCTTCCACCTGGCCGTCGCCGAGATCGAGAACCTGTCGGTCGACGAGGCCGAGTCCGCACTCCGGGCGCGGGTCACCGCAATCCAGGCCCAGCGCGACGAGGCGGACGAGATCCTCGGGATCGTCCGAGCGAAGGACCTGCCCGAGCGGTACTGGCTCGACGTGTCGTACGTGCGTGCCATGCTCACGACGCAGATCGAGTGGCTCGCCGCCACGGCCGACCGGATCGCCGCCGGCCACATCTCCTGGGACGCCTCCGTCGCGTCCGCAGACACCACCACGAACAGCAAGGAAACCACTCGATGACCACCGTCACGCCTCCGCGGACGACCGAGAAGAAGCCGTGGCCTGCCCTGTGGGCACTCGTCGTCGGGTTCTTCATGATCCTCGTCGACTCGACCATCGTGTCGGTCGCCACCCCCACCATCGCGCAGGAGCTCGACGCGGACATCAACTCCGTGATCTGGGTGACGAGCGCCTACCTGCTCGCCTACGCCGTGCCGCTGCTCATCACCGGCCGGCTCGGTGACCGCTTCGGCCCGAAGGTCATGTACCAGATCGGCCTCGTGGTCTTCACGCTCGCCAGCCTGTGGTGCGGCCTGGCCGGCTCGATCGAGGTGCTGATCGTCGCCCGCGTCGTGCAGGGTCTCGGTGCCGCGATGATGAGCCCGCAGACCATGTCGGTCATCACGCGCATCTTCCCGCCGCAGAACCGCGGCGCGGCCATGGGCCTCTGGGGCGCCGTCGCCGGTGTCGCGTCGCTCGTCGGCCCGATCGTGGGCGGCCTGCTCGTCGACGGCTTCGGCTGGGAGTGGATCTTCTTCGTGAACGTCCCCGTCGGTGTCGTCGCGTTCGTGCTCGCGCAGCGCTTCGTGCCGTCGTTCGAGCGGCACGGACACCGCTTCGACTACCTCGGCATCTTCCTGTCGGCAGCGGGCCTGTTCCTGCTCGTCTTCGGCATCCAGGAGGGCGAGACCTACGACTGGGGCGTCATCGCCGGCCCGATCTCGGTGTGGTCGCTCATCATCGTCGGCCTCGTGGTGCTGGCCGGCTTCGTCGTCTGGCAGGGCGTGCAGAAGGGCGAGCCGCTGCTGCCGCTCGGCCTGTTCAAGGACCGCAACTTCACGCTGGCCAACGTCGCCATCACGGCCGTCGGTGTCGCGATCGCCTCGTTCGCGCTGCCGATCATGCTGTGGGCCCAGGACGTCCTGCGCTTCTCGCCGACCCAGGCCGCACTGCTCCTCGTGCCGCAGGCCGTGCTGTCCGCCGCACTCGCGCCGATCGTCGGCAAGAACCTGAACCGCTGGAACCCGCGCTGGGTCGCCTCGTTCGGGCTCGCCTGCTTCTCGGTCGGCCTGTTCTGGTTCGGCGCCCTGCTGTCGAGCGGTGCCGAGTGGGGCTGGGTGCTCCTGCCGAGCGCGCTCCTCGGTCTCGCCAACGCCTGCATGTGGGGACCGCTGTCCGTCTCGGCGACGCGCAACCTGCCGCCGAAGCTGGCCGGTGCCGGCTCGGGCGTCTACAACACCACCCGCCAGATCGGTGCGGTGCTCGGTTCCGCCGGCATCGCCGCCCTGATGGAGGCCCGGATCACCGCGAACTTCCCGGCGTCGTCCGGTGGGGCCTCGGCCGGTGGTGCCGAGCAGCAGGTCGGCGCGCTGCCGGGCTTCCTGCTCGAGCCGTTCTCCAAGGCCATGGGTGAGTCGCTCTACCTGCCGGCGATCGTGCTGATCGTGGCCATCGTCGCCGCACTGTTCCTGGCGAAGCCGAAGCAGACCGTCGCGTGGCAGCAGACCGGCTCGGTCACCACGCAGCCCGACGCCGAGCCCGCGGGGGCCCCGTCGAAGTAGGGCACGAGCGCGCTTCGTGAGCAGGAATGGTCGGGTCGCCTTCGGGCACCCGACCATTGCTGCTCACGAAGTGCTGCGCAGCGTGCGCCCGACGCGCACCCCCGCCCGTCAACTGCGGCGCTGCAGGTGCGCTCGGGTGAGCTCGTCCATCTGTTCGTCGGTCAGGGCGTCGACGGCCCGGGCCTCGCGGCGGTCGGTCCGCTGCCACCGGATGAACAGGGCGACGAGCACGGGGATGTCCGCCACCTCGGCGATGAACCACAGCAGGTCGCCCGCCAGGTGCTGGTCCTGCAGTGGCGCCGGGTACCAGGCCCGTCCGACCACCGGCGTGAGTGAGCCGTCGAGCACGTGGTTCGTGATCCGCAGCACGATGCCCGGCACCGCGTCGACGACGAGCTCGACGAACGCGAGCAGGAACTCGGCCGTGGCGAACGTCGACGAGACGAGCACGCCGACCTCGGACAGTGGTGCGAGCAGGCCGAACCCGAGTGCCGGCACGGTGACGGTGATGACGGCGGCCCAGGCGGGTGACTCCCGGATCACCGCCGAGAACGGGGTGAGCAGGACGGCGAACAGCGCGAGCGCGACCAGCGGGGCGACGATCGCGTTGCCGAGCAGGCGCACCGGTCGTGACCCCATGACCGCGTCGGCGACCTGCGCGAGGCGAGCCGGGCCTCCGATCCGGAGCAGTGCGACGGGCGCACCGAGCGCGGCGAAGGTGGGGACCGCGAAGAACAGCAGGGCGGCCCGCAGCACGAATGCCCAGCGCAACCGCTCGTCGGCGACGCCGACGATGCCGAACTGCAGGACACCGAACAGCACGAGCGCCGTGGCGAAGGCGAGCGTGCGCCACCACGGCCACCGGGCACCCCGTCGAGCCGCGCCGACGATCCACCGGCCGTAGGCGACCGCGGCGACGACGAGGAGCACCGCCGCCAGGGGGTCGAACCGCCAGGTGCTCCAGAACTCGGGTGTCGACGGCGTGGGGAGCCTCCTGGGGATCAGGCGGACTCGTCCTTCGCGCCGCCGGAACCATCCTCCGTCCGTTCGACGTCCGCCGGGGGGCCGTCGTGGCCCCGCGACGGTGAGAACCGGTTCAGATCCGGGCGACCCCGGGTGCCGGGACGGTCCGCGACAGCAGCCAGACGCCCACCGGCACGGCCACCGCACCGACGAGTGCGACGGCGAACGACAGGTGCAGCTGCATCACGAGGAACGCCGGACCGATCGTGCAGAGGGCGGCGACCGCGACGACCGGCCAGGACGGACGGTCGGCCGACGGCAGCAGCCGGGGGAGCGGCCGGTCGAACCAGCGCAGGGCCCGGGCCACCCCGATCGCGACGGCGAGCACCACCACGAGTGCGACGATGCGCGACGCCCACCACGGACCGGAGCCCGGCGCCGGGAACGGCACGCCGACGAGCAGGGCGATGCCGTTCAGTGCGATGAACAGCGGCAGGTGCCACAGGTAGATGGTCATGCCGTCGCGGCCGAGCACGAACACGGCCCCGAGTGCGGCCCGCGTGCGCATCAGCCGGGTGAGCGGCGCGTGCACGAGCTGGACCAGGCAGGCCTGCGCGATCGCCAGGAACGCCAGCGGGAGCATCGGCGGGTTGAGGTCCTGCAGCATGTCGGGTGCCCAGAGCCCCACCGAGGTCATCGGCACGAGCACGGCGTACGCGACGACGGCGATGCCGAGCAGGAGCACCTTCGACCGTCGAGCGAACCAGCCGTCGGCCCAGAGGAAGCCGAGCTGCTGCGCGAAGAGCCACACCGGTCCGAGGTTGAGCAGCCCGACCTCGGCGACCCCGGTGGCCAGGCGGACGGCGTCGACCGCCCCGGCGAGCACGAGCAGCACGGCGAGGGTGGCCCACGGCGCTCGCTCGTGCAGGCGCATCATCACGGGGACGCAGCACTGGGTGATGCCGTAGGCGGCGAGGAACCAGAGCGGTGAACCGATGCCGAACGCGACCTCGGCCAGGAGCTCCGGCGGCGTCCCAGCGGCCGTGGCGACCCCGAGCCCGAGCGCGAGGAACACGAACAGCGGCACCGCGGGCCGGAACAGCCGCACCAGGCGGGTGGCCAGGTAGTCGCGGGCGGGGCTCGGCGCACCACGGGCGACGGTGCTGCGCCAGCCGACGGCACTCGCGAACCCGCCGACCACGAAGAACAGCGGCATCACCTGCCCGACCCAGGTGGCGGCGACGTACCAGGGGAGTTCCTGCAGCGGGCTCGTCACCCGCACCCCCTGGTCATCGGCGGCGACGCCGACCATCGTGACGTGCACGATGACGACGAGGACGACGCAGGCCGTCCGGATGAGGTCGACGACCAGGTCCCGCTTCGCGATGATCCCCCGGACGTCCGCGGTGCTGTTCGCCTGTTCAGGCAGACCCTGGCTCGTGGACATGTCCGGACGTTAGCGTGCGGAACGGTCGGTCCAGTGTCGTCCCAGCTGATCGCGACCGGATCGTGACACTTCGTATTCCGGTGGCGGCATGCGTCCCCTCGCTGGTCGGCAGCAGAAGCTCGTGTACAGTGAACGCGTTGTCTTGATTCCTGCAAAAGAAAGGCTCAGCATGGATGCCGACGCCGATCTGCTCCGTTCCTCGGGGCTCCGGGTCACGACCCCACGTCTCGCGGTGCTCCGAGCGACCGGCTCGATGCCGCACGCCACCGCGGACGACATCGTCACCGCGCTCGCCGTGGCGCTGCCGACCACCAGTCACCAGGCCGTCTACGGCGTGCTGAACGCCCTGACCGGCGTCGGGCTCGTCCGCCGGATCGAACCGGCCGGCAGCCCCGCGCGGTACGAGCGGCGCACCGGTGACAACCACCACCACATCGTCTGCACCCTGTGTGGCGCGATCGAGGACGTCGACTGTGCGGTCGGCCACTCGCCCTGTCTGACACCGTCCGAGACCCACGGCTTCGCGGTCACCACCGCCGAGGTCACCTACTGGGGCATCTGCGAACGCTGCGCAGCGGCAGAGCGCGACGACGCGGAACACGACGACGCAGAGCGCGATCACCCAGACGCGCCCGGCGCGAACGCGCAGGCCCCCGGCGCCCCCACGCCCGCCTGACGGCGACCGCCCACCGCACCGGCCGCGCGACGCGCCGGACCCCGAACCACCCGAGCACCCCTGACCGAACCAACGTCCCACCTCCAGGAGGAACCGTGTCCGACCAGAACACGCCGACCGGCACCCCGACCACCACGACCAACAGCGGCGCACCCGTCTCGAGCGACGAGCACTCGATGGGCGTCGGGGCCGACGGCCCCCTCGCGCTCCACGACCACTACCTGGTCGAGAAGCTCGCCCAGTTCAACCGCGAGCGCGTCCCGGAGCGGGTCGTGCACGCCAAGGGCGGCGGCGCCTTCGGTACCTTCACCGTCACGCAGGACGTCTCCCGCTTCACCCGTGCCGCGTTCCTGCAGCCGGGCAAGCAGACCGAGATGCTGGCCCGCTTCTCCTCCGTCGCTGGTGAGCAGGGCTCCCCGGACACCTGGCGCGACCCCCGCGGCTTCGCGCTGAAGTTCTACACCGAAGAGGGCAACTACGACCTCGTCGGCAACAACACCCCGGTGTTCTTCATCCGTGACGGCATCAAGTTCCCCGACTTCATCCGCTCGCAGAAGCGCCTGCCGGGTTCGCACCTGCGCGACCACGACATGCAGTGGGACTTCTGGACCCTGTCGCCCGAGTCGGCGCACCAGGTCACGTGGCTGATGGGCGACCGCGGCCTGCCCGCGAGCTGGCGCGAGATGGACGGCTTCGGCTCGCACACCTACCAGTGGATCAACGCCGAGGGCGAGCGCTTCTGGGTGAAGTACCACTTCATCACCGAGCAGGGCCACAAGACCCTGACGCAGGAGGACGCCGACCGCATCGCCGGTGAGGACGCGGACTTCCACATCCGTGACCTGCACGCCGCGATCGAGCGTCAGGACTTCCCGCGCTGGACCCTCAAGGTGCAGGTCATGCCCTACGAGGACGCCGCGACCTACCGCTTCAACCCGTTCGACCTGACGAAGGTGTGGCCGCACGCGGACTACCCGCTCATCGAGGTCGGCACGATGGAGCTCAACCGCAACCCGGAGAACTACTTCGCGCAGATCGAGCAGGCGACCTTCGCCCCCTCGAACTTCGTGCCCGGCATCGCGGCGAGCCCCGACAAGATGCTCCTGGCGCGCATCTTCAGCTACGCGGACGCACACCGGTACCGCGTCGGCACGAACCACGCCCAGCTGCCGGTGAACGCCCCGAAGAACGAGGTCCACTCGTACTCGAAGGACGGCGGCATGCGCTTCGACTTCCAGAAGTCCGAGGTGCCGGTGTACGCGCCGAACTCGCTCGGTGGGGCGCACGCCGACCCGAACGCGACCGACGACGCCCCGGGCTGGGAGTCCGACGGTGCGCTGCAGCGTTCCGCCGCGACCCTGCACCCGGAGGACGACGACTTCGGCCAGGCCGGCACGCTCGTCCGCGAGGTCCTGGACGACGCCGCCCGTGAGCGCCTGGTCGGCAACATCGCCGGCCACGTCTCGAAGGTGACGCGCGACGACCTGCGTGAGCGCGTGTTCGCCTACTGGACGAACGTGGACGCCGACCTGGGTGCGCGCGTGCGCGCCGCGGTCGCGCCGAGCGCGCCGGGCTCCAACGAGGACCCGGAGAAGGTCGCGGTCGAGGCGTAAGCCCCGCTGCACGACCTGACGGACGGGAGGCCCGGTACCAGCTGGTACCGGGCCTCCCGTCCGTTGGTCGTTGCGTCTAGACCTGCTGGCCGTTCAGCCAGATCGGGCCGGCGGGCCAGTCCTCGAGCTGCGCTGCCACCGGCAGTGCCATCCAGCCGCCCTGCTCGGTGTTGCTGACGCCCGCGCCCTCGGCGGTGAACGCCGAGAAGGTGCCGACGGCCTCGGGGAACTCGTGCCAGCCGAGCTTCGCGTAGAAGGGGATCCGGTCCTCGCCGGCGCCGAGGAAGCCGAAGGGGACGCGGAGTCCCTCGAGGACCGCCGCGGTCCGGGTCATCAGCTCGCGGCCGACGCCGGTGCCCTGCAGTCGGGGCGACACGGCGACCAGGCCGGTGTCGCCGACCAGGACGTCTTCGCCGCCGACGGAGATGTACATGCGGCGGATGCCGACGTCGGCCAGGACGACCCCGTCGGCGTCGTGCGCGAGCACCCGGCGTTCCGGCTGCATGCCGGACCAGCTCCGGCCGCCCACGTACCAGTGCGACCAGTCGGGGAAGGCCTGCCCGAGCAGCGCTGCGATCGCTTCGTGGTCGGGGAGCGACAGCGTGCTCTCCTCGACCACCTCCCACCGGATGTCGTCAGTCACGGGTCCATCCTGCACGTCCGGCGGCCGGTGTGGGGAGGTTTCGCGCTGGGCGACACCTCGCGGGTCCGGGCGCGCGTGGGGTGTCGGTCAGCGCGAAGTGCCGCGACGCGTCAGCCGCGACCGGGCGTGGTCACCTCGATGCGGTTCGCCCAGGGGTCGTCGAACGCGACTGTCCGGCCGTCGTCGGCGAGCTCGACGCCGCCGTGCCGCATGCGTTCGGTCAGGGCGCCGAGGTCGTCGGCCGCGGGGACCTCGATGCGCACGAGCCCCAGGCCCAGTGCGAGCTGTCGACGCCCGGCGCCGCGGGAGTTCCACGTGTTCATGGCCATGTGGTGGTGGTACCCGCCGGCGCTGACGAACAGTGCCTCGCCGAAACCGGCGGTGGTCTCGAAGCCGAGGGTGTCGACGTAGAAGGAGCGCGCGGCGTCGACGTCGCCGACGGACAGGTGCACGTGGCCGACCTTGCCCGGGCGTGCCGCGGCGGTGTCCAGGGCGTCCTGCGTCAGGTGGGACTGCAGGAACGCGTTCGGGTCGACGTACTTCGTGTCCATGTCGACCATGCCGTGCGTCCACGACCACTCGGTGCGGTCGCGGTCCCAGTACAGCTCGACGCCGTTGCCCTCGGGGTCGGTGAAGTAGAACGCGTTGCTCACCAGGTGGTCGGCGCTGCCGGTGAAGCCCGCCGGGTACTGCGTGGCGACCGAGTACAGCGCGGCGGCCAGGTCGGCACGGGTGTCGAACAGGATCGCGGTGTGGAACAGCCCGGCCTCGCGGGGTCCGGCGTGCCGCATCGCGGGGGCGTGCTCGAGGACCACGATCGGCGTGCTGCCCCGGCCGAGCACGGCGACGCCGCCGTCGTGGGAGAGCAGCGACAGCCGCACGCCGTCGCGGTAGTACCGGATCATCGCGTCGAGGTCGGCGACGCGGAGCGTGACGGCGCCCATCCCGGTGTCGGCGGCGAGCAGTTCGTGCGTTTGCATGCACCTAGTGTGCGCCCGATTGGTTGACGCGTCAACCAATTCGATGACGCGTCAACCAGATGGGTGCATCAGGCGCTGTTCGAGATCCCGCCGTCCGACTTCAGCAGCTGCCCGTTCACCCAGGCGCCCTGCTCCGAGCAGAGGAACCCGACGAGCGCGGCGGTGTCCGACGGGCGTCCGAGCCGGCCGAGCGGGGTGCCCTCGACGGCCCAGCCCTT
This sequence comes from Curtobacterium sp. MCSS17_006, assembly GCF_003234215.1. Classification (NCBI taxonomy): domain Bacteria; kingdom Bacillati; phylum Actinomycetota; class Actinomycetes; order Micrococcales; family Microbacteriaceae; genus Curtobacterium; species Curtobacterium sp. MCSS17_006. Next base: position 105,522 of record NZ_QKSO01000013.1, read on the forward strand.
GACCTCGTCGGACATCCAGCCGGTGTCGTTCGGGCCCGGGTTCACCACGTTGGCGCTGACACCGAGGCTGCCGAGCTCCTTCGCGGCGCCGAACACGATCCGGTCGAGCGCGCCCTTCGACGCCCCGTACGGCAGGTTGTACGCGATGTGGTCGCTCGTCAGGGCGACGATCCGGCGTCGGTCGCGCGGTGCGGCGTCCCCGGCGAGCTCGAGCCCGGCCGCGTAGGCCTGCACGAGCAGGAACGGTGCGCGGGCGTTCACGGCGAAGTGGCGGTCCCACGACTCGACGGTCGTGGTGCGGAAGTCGGAGTCGACGGACTCGCAGTGCGACATGACGAGGGCGGTGACCGGGGCGCCGGCTTCCGCCTCGGCACGGCCTACGAGGGCGGCCGCCTGCTCCGGGTCCTCCAGGTCGACCGGGAGGCGCGTCACCCGTGCTCCCGCCGCCTCGCACTCCTGCACCACCGACTCGACCCCGTCCGGGTCCGCCCCGCCGCTCACGCGGTCGTCGTAGGGGCCCCACCACGAGATGGCGAGGTCCCAGCCGTCGGTCGCCAGCCAGGTGGCGAGCGCTGCGCCGATGCCGGCTCTGCGGCCCACCCCGGTCACCAGGGCGAGGGGTCGTGCGGACGTCATGCGTGCCTCCTGTCCGGCGCTCCGTCGCACCGATCGGCACCCAGTCTGCCGGAACCGGCCACCCGTGTGACCATCGCACCCGGTGTCCTGTCGGCGGACGGCCGACCGCGGGGGCCAAGATGGACGGATGCCACGCACACGACGGCCCTCCCGACCGGGGCGCGGACCCCGCGGCGGTCGCCCGGACCCCCGCGACCTGCCGCTCGAGCACGTCCGCGACCGGATGTCGTCGTACATCTACGGCAACATCACGGTGCTCGCCGTCGCGATCGCGGTGAACCCGGAGCAGATCCACCACGGTGCCGCGGTGGCGACCGTCCTGGCGACCGCGGTGCTGACCTACCTGGCGCACGTGCTCGCGCACCTGGTCGCGCACGGGCTCGGCGACGACGGCGAGGAGTCCGCTGCGGACCGCGCTGCGCGCCGCGACTCGGTCGCGACGATCGTCCGGAACGCCAACCCGATCGCGACCTCCGGCATGATCCCGGCGGTCCTCTACGCGGCTGCCTGGATCGGGTGGCTGCCGGCGGAGTGGGCACAGGTCGCGGCGACGGTGATCCTGGTCGTGCGCATCGGGCTGGTGGGCGTGTTCATGCAGCGGTTCAGTGGGAAGCAGCCCACGTTCCTCGGGTTGTGGGGCGGCATCGTGCTGGCCGCGGTGGCGTTCGTGATCGGTGTCGTCAAGGTGGTGCTGACGCATTGAGTGACACGCACGCACACGCCGGACCCCACTCGGAGCCAGCGGCCGAGGACGAGCCGAAGCGCGGCGGCCTGCGGTTCCTGCGCGACCTCGTCATCATCGTCGTCGTGGCGCTGTTGGCGTCCTTCCTGGTGAAGGCGTACCTGGTCCGTTCCTTCTACATCCCCTCGGCCTCGATGCAGAACACGCTGCTCGTCGGGGACCGGGTGCTCGTCAACGAGCTCGTGCCCGGGGTCGTCCCACTGCAGCGCGGTGACGTCGTGGTGTTCCAGGACCCGGGCGGCTGGCTCGGCATGGGCCAGGGCGACGACCTGATCAAGCGGGTCATCGGCCTGCCGGGTGACACGGTGTCGTGCTGCGACGCCCGGGGTCGCCTGTCGGTGAACGGGCACGCGGTGGACGAGCCCTACGTCGTGCTCGAACGCGGGTCGGACCGTGTCGCCGGGAAGGACTTCGAGATCACCGTGCCGAAGGGGCGCATCTGGGTGATGGGCGACAACCGCTACGACTCCGCCGACTCGCGCGTGCACGGCACCGTGCCGGTCGACGACGTCGTGGGGCGCGCCTTCGTGACCACGTGGCCCGTCTCGCGGTGGTCGGTGCTGTCCCGGTACGGCGACGAGTGGGACCGGGTCCCGACGCCGTGACCGCGGACGACGAGGGCTTCGGCTACGAGACCGGCGGGGACGACGATCTGTCGATCCACCGGATCGCGACACCGGGCAAGCGGTCGGGGACGATCGGTCCGCGCCCCGACCACGTCGTGTTCTGGCTCGCCGACGGCCGGGCCAGCCTGACCGCCGACGACGGCGAGCACTGGGAGGTCGGCGCCGAGCGGCCGATGATGCTCTCGGCGTCCGTCGCGTACGGGTTCGAGACCGACGCGACCGCCACGACGCTCCTGCACCTGTCGCCGTCGCTGCTCGGCGACACGGGGGAGTCCTCGGTGTTCGGGCAGCCGGACGCGGCCGATCCCGCACTCGAGCCGCTGCGGGCACTGCTGCGCGAGGCCTCCGGGCGCATCCTCGACCCGGCCCTGCCCGCCGCCGACCGTGCGGCACTGAACCGGCGGATCGCGACCGTCGTCCTGTCGACCTTCGCCCGGTCGCGATCGGACGTCGCGGACCGGATGCGGCGTGCGATCGGCTTCGTGCACGACCACGCCGACCGGACACTGACCGTGGCGGACGTCGCGGCAGCCTGCGACCTGAGCGAGCGCGGCTTGCAGGACCTGTTCCGCCGTCGACTCGGCGTCACCCCCATGCAGTACCTGCGCGAGGTCCGGCTCGACCGGGTGCACCTGGAGCTGGGGCGGCCGGGTTCCCGCGCGCTGCTCGTCAGCGAGGTCGCGCGGCGGTGGCGGTTCACCCACCTCGGGCGGTTCGCGGCCTACTACCGGGAACGGTTCGGGGAGCAGCCGCACCAGACCATCGCGCGGAGCGGCACACCCGGAGAACGGTAGTTCTCGCGTTCTTTGCGGATTCCGGCTATCCTGCTCGCGTGGATGCGCGACGGTCCGAACTGGGGCAGTACCTCCGCGCCCGTCGGGCACTCGTCCAGCCCGAGGACGTCGGCCTCACCCGCGAGCCCGGACGACGAGTGGACGGCCTGCGCCGTGAAGAGGTTGCGCGGCTCGCGGGCATCAGCCCCGAGTACTACCTGCGGCTCGAACGCGGCCGCGATCACCAGCCGTCCGACCAGGTGCTCGTGGCGCTCGGCCGGGCCCTGCGGCTCGACCACGAGGCGGTCGACTACCTGCGCCGCCTCGCACACGCCGAACGCCGCCGCCCGGAGGGGGTCGTGCCGCCGGGGCTCGACGACTCGGTCCGGTCGCTCCTGGCGCAGTGGTCGCACACCCCGGCGTTCGTGATGGACCGCAACCAGGACATCATCCTGTCCAACGCCCTGGCGAGCGCCCTCGGCCCCGGCTACATGGAGCCGGGCGCGAACCTCGTCCTGCAGATGTTCTCCGAGGCGTCCCGGCAGCACGCCGCCGAATGGGTCCGCACCGCGCACCGGGTCGTCGCCGCGCTCCGGCTGCACGCCGAACCCGAGGACCCCCGGCTGCAGGAGATCGTCGGCACCCTGACCCTGCAGGACCCGGAGTTCGCCCGCATCTGGGCGCGGCACGACGTCGCCGTGCAGCGCACCGGGGTCTCGCGGCACTGGATCGACCCGATCGGGTGGGTCGAGTTCCGCTGGCAGAACCTCGCGATCCCGGGCAGCTCGCACGTCCTCGTGACCTTCTGGGCCGACCCCGGTACGCCGGCAGCCGCGGCCGTCGCGTACCTCGCCGCGCAGGTGCAGCAGGGCACCGCGCGCCGGGAACCGGTCGCGGGCGAGACCGCGGTGGGGTAGCCGAGCGGTCGTCACGGTGGCCGCGCTCGCCGATCAGCCGGTCGTCTCGCCCTCGTCGAGCAGCCCCCGGAGCGTCGTGAGCCGTGCGGCGGACTCGTCGTCCGCCGCCGTCCACACCACGAGCACGTGCTCGGGGTCCTCCAGTCGACGCAGTTGCTCCCACCGCAGGTCGATCCGGCCCACCAGCGGGTTCTCGAACGCCGACTCCCCGCGGCGGGTCGGCCGGACCGCTCCGCCGGCCCACTCGGTCGCGAACGTCGTGCTCCGGGCCATCAGCTCGCCCAGGAGCTCCTGGAACCGGTCGTCGGCGTCGTGCTCGTCCAGCGAGTCCCGGAGCATCGCAGCGGTGCGGTGCGCCTCGGCCTCCCAGCCGTCCACCGAGTCCTCGACCCAGGGGTTCAGGAAGGTGAACCGCGCCAGGTTCGTGCCGACGGTGAGGGACGCGGACAGGGCACCGGCGAGCCGGTTCGCCGCCACGACGTCCAGGTGGCGGTCGAAGACCACGACCGGTTCGGCGAGCGCGTCCACGAAGTCCTGGGCCGACGTCGTCGTCGTGCCGTCCTCGTGTTCCATGCGATCACGCTAACCGGCCGGGCCGTGGAGCAGGGGGGAGAAGGGGGCCCCGGCGGGGACCCCGTCGCGGAGCCTCCGCCCCGCAGGGGGACCCCGGGACGGTGTGTCCGACCGTCGGAGGGCACCGTGCGCCGCACCCGGAGCCGCCGGCACGCGCTGCCAGCGGGGGTGACGGGCAACGACAGGGACACGACGACGCAGCACCCCCAGCCCTAGCGTGACGACGCCGGGGCTCGCCGGTCCCCGCACCACCCCAGACGTTCGTCACGAAGGAGACCCGCAATGGCTGCACCCACCATCGTCCTCGTCCACGGCGCGTTCGCCGACTCCGCCAGCTGGGCACCCGTCACCCGCGAGCTGCTCGACCGCGGCCACACCGTCCTCGTCCCGCCGGTCTACAACCGGAGCCTCGCCGAGGACGCCGCCTCGATCCGCGCGGTCGCCGAGCACGTCGACGGGCCGGTCGTCCTCGCCGGGCACTCGTACGGCGGCGCCGTGATCACCGTCGCCGGCGAGGCCGAGAACGTCGTCGGACTCGTCTACGTCTCCGGCTACGTGCTCGAGGTCGGCGAGAGCCTCGGACAGCTGCAGGGCGGGTTCCCCGACTCGGACCTCGCCGCGAACCTCGTGTACACGCCGTACCCGGTCGCCGGCGCCGAGGACGGCACCGACGTCTCCGTCGCGATCGACGCGTTTCCGCAGGTCTTCGCCGCCGGGGTCGACCCGCGCGTCGCCGAGGTGCTCGCCGTCTCGCAGCGCCCGCTCTCCGGCGCGGCCTTCGGCGAGCCGGCGTCCGCCGCCGCGTGGAAGACCACCCCCGCGTGGGCGATCGTCTCGTCCGACGACCACACCATCAACCCCGAGGTCGAGCGCTTCGGCTACTCCCGCGCCGGCATCACCGACGTGACCGAGATCGCCGCCCCGCACCTCGTCATGCAGACCCACCCGAAGGACGTCGCCGACGTCATCGAGCGCGCCGTCGCCGCGACCAGCGCGACCGACGCCGCCGCCTGACCCGACCATCCCTGGGGGCGCGGCGTGCGCCCGACGCACACCGCGCCTCCAGGATGTCCCCGTCCCACCCCAGGAGGCGACGTGACCACGGAACGCACCACCCCCACACCCCGCGGCGGCGCCCTGGCGCCGCTCGCGATCCCGGTCTTCCGCGCCCTGTGGATCGCGGTGCTGGTGAGCAACATCGGCAGCTGGATGCAGACCGTCGGCGCGCAGTGGCTGCTCGTCGACGAGCACGCCGCACCCGTCGTCGTCGCCCTCGTGCAGACCGCGTCGAGCCTGCCGGTGCTGCTCGTCGGGATCCCCGCAGGGGTGATCGGCGAGTTCGTCGACCGGCGGCGGCTGCTCATCGGGGTGCAGGCGTTCCAGGTGGTCGTCGGCGTCGTGATGACCGTGCTCACGGCGACCGGCGACATGACCCCGGCGCTCCTGCTCACCGTCACGTTCCTGCTCGGGACCGCCTCGGCGCTCCAGCTGCCCGCCTACCAGGCGCTCGTGCCCGAGATCGTGCCGCGCGCCGCGATCACCGACGCCGCGGCGCTCAGCTCCGTCGGCGTCAACGTCGCCCGGGCGATCGGACCGGCGCTCGCCGGGGTGGTGATCGCGCAGCTCGGCGTGCCGTTCGTGTTCGCCGCCAACGCGCTGTCGTTCGCGCTCTTCCTGGTGGTGCTCGTCGCCTGGCGCGGCTACCAGCGCCCCGAGACGCGGGCCGAACCGTTCATCGACGCCACCCGCGCCGGGCTGCGGTACGTCCTGCACGCGGCGGTCGTCCGCCGGCTGCTCGTGCAGCTCGCCGTCTTCATGGTGCCCGCGAACGCGCTGTGGGCACTCCTGCCGCTCGTCGCCGACGGCTCGCTCGGCCTGTCCTCCGGCGGGTACGGACTGCTGCTCGCCGCCGTCGGCATCGGATCCGTCGGCGGGGCGTTCCTGATGCCGGCGGTCCGTGCGCGGCTCGGCATCGGCCGCACGGTCGGCATCGCCTCGGTGGTGTTCGGTGTCTGCACCACCGTCGTCGCGCTCGTCCCCGTGCTGGCGGTCGTCCTCGTCGCGCTGCTGGTCGGCGGGGTGGCCTGGATCGCCGTGGTGACGACGCTGAACGGCACCGTGCAGGCGTTCCTGCCCGCCTGGGTGCGGACCCGCGGGCTCGCCGCCTACCAGCTCGTGCTGTTCGGCTGCACCGCGATCGGTGCGGCGCTCGCCGGCGCGGTCGCCACGCCGCTCGGGGTGACGGGCGTGCTCGCCGGGGCCGGAGTCCTCACCGCGCTCAGCGCCGCAGTGCTGCTCGTGTCCGGGTTCCCGGTGCTCACCGACCGGCAGCGCGCCGTGACGCCGATGCCGTTCGGGGACGAGGTGTTCGTGGCGGACGACCACGGCGCGGCGACGGGGGAGACCCTGGTGCTGCTGCACTGGACGGTCCCTGCGGACGCGGTCGACGAGTTCCGGGCGCGCGCCGAACGGCTCGGGCGGAGTCGTCGGCGGACCGGTGCCCGTGACTGGAACCTCTACCGGGACGCCGCGACCGGGCCGGACGCCTGGGTCGAGGCGTTCCGGGTGGGGTCGTGGCAGGAGCACGTCGACCAGCACGAGGTCCGGCAGACCGGGGACGACGCGCGGACCCTGCAGGCGGTGCGCGAGGTCGCGGGTGAGCCGCGGGTGGAGCACCTGGTCGCGGAGGGGGTCGGCAGCCCGTCGTCGGGGTGACGGGGTCAGCGGCCGGTCGGGGTGGCGGGCGGGGTCAGCAGCCGGTCGCGGTGGCGGGCTGGGTCAGCAGCCGGTCGTGGTGAGGGTCACCGTCGCGACCGTGCCGTCGGACACCTTGGTCGTCTGCGGGCAGAGGTCGCCGCCGCGGACCGTGACCTTGCCGAGGGGAACGCCCGCGAAGTCGGCCGTGCCGCCCGGGAACACCCGCTGGTGCTCGGAGAGCTTGCCGGTCGAGGCGAACACCTTGACCTCGTAGGGGTGGTCGGCGGCGTTCGACGACACCGTGACCGACACCTGGCCGGTGGAGTCGTGGGCGCCACAGCCGGCGAGGGCCAGGAGCGCGGCCACGCCGAGGACGGTTGCGGGGACGACTCGGAGCACGACGACCAGGGTACGCCGACGCGCCCGACGATCTGCGCCCTCCGGACTGGGGCCAGGCCCTGTCCGTTCAGCGCGTTACCGTGGGAGCATGCAGCCGGAAACCGCGATGTCCGTGCCCGCGCCGACCGGGGCCGATGCCGTCCGGCGAGCGGCCCTGATCGCGGCGCTCGACGTGGTCGACGGTGGCGTCGAGGAACGGTTCGAACGGATCACCCGCATCGCGCGCGAGGCCCTCGGGGTCTCCGGCTCCTTCCTCAACCTGGCCGGCGAGACCACCCTGACGATCAAGTCGCAGCAGAGCGACGACGCCTTCGGGCCGGTCATCCCGCTGCAGGACACCTTCTGCGGACGGACCCTGGGCGAGCAGGGGCCCGTGGTCGTCCCGGATGCCCGCGAGGACGCCCGGTACGCGGACTTGCCGATGGTGCTCGGCGACCCCAACGTCCGGTTCTACGCCGGTGTCGGGCTCCGTGCCGGCGACGACGACCTGAAGATCGGCACCCTCTGCCTGATCGACCCCGAGCCGCGCACCCTCGACGCCGACGAGCTCGAACTGCTGCAGGAACTCGGCATCTGGGCAGAGCGCGAACTGCTCGCCGGAGCCGACGAGGACCGCCTGCGCACCGTGCTCAACGGCCTGCAGCCGACCGAGGTACAGGTTCCCGGGTACCGGATCACGGGGATGTCGATCCCGCACGGACTCGTCTCCGGTGACTTCCACGACTGGCACCGCTCCGGCGAGGACTCGATCCACCTGACCGTGTCCGACGTCATGGGCAAGGGGATGTCCGCCGGGCTCCTCGCCGCGAACATCCGCGGAGGCCTGCTCGCCCGTGGCGACCAGGACCCGGGCACCGCCGTCGCCGAACTCGAGGCGCAGGTCGCCCCCGAGCTCAGCCGTGCCGAGTCCTTCGCGACGATGTTCCACGGCCGGCTGACCCCGTCCACCGGGCGACTCGACTTCGCCGACGCCGGCCACGGGCTCGTGCTGCAGCTCCGCGACGACGGTGCCGAGCGGATCCTGCGGTCGTCGGACCTGCCGATCGGGCTGCACCCCGCAGGGATGCCCCGCGCCGCCGGGTCGCTCGTGCTCCGGCCCGGTGACGTGCTCATCGTCGTGACGGACGGTGCGCTCGAGCTCTGGGACTCCACGCTCGCGGCGCTCTCGGAGCTCGGATCGCTGTACCGGGAGTCCCCGGACGTCGAGACGTTCCTGCAGCGGGTGCGCGCGCGTGTCGTCGAGCACGACCCGGGCGATGACCTGACCGTCGTCGTGGTGGCGCGCGAGGCCGTCGGCGCTCTCGAGGCCTGAGCGGTCGAGAACTGTCGGCTGGCTCGTCGGCGGTCGCGCGGCGGATCGTCGCCGGTCGAGTGGTCGCGACGTGTCGTGCGTGGGCCGCCGAGTGGTCACGAACCGTCGGTTGGCGGGGCCTCGGCCGACGGTTCGTGACCGCCCGACGGACGTGAGCGGGGTGTCGTGACCGTTCGGGCGGCACCGGGCGTCACGCGGCGAGGGGTCGCGACGTGTCGTGCGTGGGGTGCCGAGTGGTCGCGAACTGTCGGTTGGCGGGGCCTCGGGCGACGGTTCGTGACCGTCCGACGGAGCTGAGCGGGGTGTCGTGACCGTCCGGGCCACGCCACACCACGCGCCGGCCGGACGCGGCGTCAGGCGCCGAGGCGCTCGATCAGCTCGGCGTAGCGCGCAGCCGTGCGCTCGACGATCTCGTCCGGGAGCACCGGCGGCGTGCCCTGGCGGTCCCAGTGCGCGCTGAGCCAGTCCCGCACGATCTGCTTGTCGAACGAGTCGGTGCGGTCGGCGGAGCGGGCGTCCCAGTAGCGGCTGGAGTCGCTCGTCAGGACCTCGTCGGCGATGCGGATCCGGCCGGTGGCGTCCTGCCCGAACTCGAACTTGGTGTCGGCGATGACGACGTCCCGCTCGAGGGCGATGGCCGCGGCCTCGGTGTAGACGTGCAGCGAGAGCTCGCGCAGGGTGGCCGCGGTCTCGGCACCGACCAGGTCGACGGTCCGCTCGTACGAGATGTTCTCGTCGTGCTCGCCCTGGGCCGCCTTGTACGCCGGCGTGTAGATCGGTTCCGGCAGGCGGTCACCGTTGGACAGCCCCGCGGGGAGCGCGACGCCGCACACGCTGCCGGTCTCCTGGTACTCGGCCCAGCCGCTGCCGACCAGGTACCCGCGCACGACGCACTCGACGGGGAACATCGTGAGCGGCATGACGTGCATGGACCGTGCCTCGACCTCGGCGGGCACCGGGGTGCCACCGGAGGACGGGCCGATGATGTGGTTCGGGACGTCGCTCAGCTGGGTGAACCAGAACCGCGACAGGCGCGTCAGCAGCTCGCCCTTGCCCGGGATCGGCGGCTCGAGCGCGAAGTCGTACGCGCTGACCCGGTCCGAGGCGACGAGCAGCAGCTCGGACGCACTGGCCAGGTCGGCGGTGCCCTCGGGCACGTAGAGCTCGCGGACCTTGCCGGACGAGACGTGCCGCCAGCCGGCGATCGGCGCGGGGGCGCTCACTTCGCGACTTTCGCGGCGATGTCGGTGCGGAACTGCGCGCCCTCGAGCGTGATGTCGCCGAGCCCGGCGTAGGCGCGCTCGCGGGCCTGGGCGAAGTCCGACCCGGTCGCGACGACGCTGAGCACCCGGCCACCCGTGGCGACGAGCGTGTCGTCGAGGACGCCGGTTGCGGCGTGCGCGACCGAGACGCCGTCGCGGGCGTTCGCGTCGTCGATGCCGGTGATCGGTCGGCCGGTCTGCGGGTTCTCCGGGTAGCCCTCGCTCGCCAGGACGACGGTCACGGCGACCTCGTCGCGGAACACGGGTGCGGGTACGGCACCGAGCTGCCCGGTGGCGGCGGCCAGCAGGAGTTCGCTGAGCGGTGTGGCCAGGCGGGGGAGCACGACCTGCGTCTCCGGGTCACCGAAGCGCGCGTTGAACTCGATCACGCGGACGCCCTGCTCGGTGACGATGAGGCCGCAGTACAGGAGCCCGACGAACGGCGTGCCCTCGTGCTCGAGGCGTCGGACGGTCGGCAGCGCGACGAGCTCGGTGACCTCGTCGACGAAGGCCTGCTCGGACGGCCAGCGGTCGGCGAGCCACGGCAGCGGCGAGTAGGCGCCCATGCCGCCCGTGTTCGGTCCGAGGTCGCCGTCGGCCAGACGCTTGTAGTCCTGCGCGGGGCTGAGCGCGCGGACGTCGTGCCCGTCGCTCAGGAAGAACAACGAGACCTCTTCGCCGTCGAGGAACTCCTCGACCACGACGTGTCCGTGCTGGAGCCAGTAGGTGGCGTGGTCGATCGCGGCCTGGCGGTCGTCGGTCACGAGCACGCCCTTGCCGGCTGCGAGCCCGTCGGCCTTGACCACGTACGGCGCCCCGAGCTCGTCGATCGCGGCGACGGCTTCGTCCGCCGTGCCGGCGTAGACCGGACGCCCGGTGGGCACACCGGCCTCGCCCATGATCCGCTTGGCGAACGCCTTCGAGCCCTCGAGCTGCGCGGCGGCCTTGCCCGGCCCGAACACCGGGATGCCGCGGGTGCGCACCGGGTCGGCCACGCCGGCGATGAGCGGGGCCTCTGGGCCCACGACGACGAGCTCGACGTCGTTCTCGATCGCGTACTCCGCGACGAGTGCACCGTTGGTGGGGTCGAGGGAGACGGTCTCGACGTCGGCGGCGATGCCGGCGTTGCCGGGCGCTGCCGTGATGACGTGACCCGCATGCTCCGCGAGGAGGGCCGTGATGATCGCGTGCTCGCGGGCACCGGAACCGAGGACGAGGATTCGCACCCGATCACCCTACCCAGCCCGACTCGCCGCCCGCGATGCGAGGGCTAGCCTGTGGAGATGCCACCCAGGAGGATCGAGGACGCCGACGGGCGCGCGGCACTCGCCGCGGTGCGTCGTGGGGAGACGGCGCGACCGGCCGTCGCGACCGCGGTTCGGTGGACGTTGCAGTGCCTGGCGGACGAGGTCCCGGGCAACAGCGTCGAGGTGCGGGTGCCGCCGTTCGCGGCCGTCCAGGCCGTGCCCGGACCCCGGCACACCCGTGGCACACCGCCGAACGTGGTCGAGACCGACGCCACCACGTGGCTGGCACTCGCGTCCGGCGAGCTGACCTGGTCCGAGGCGGTCGCGCAGTCACGCGTCAGCGCCTCGGGCTCGCGCGCCGACCTGACGGCGTTCCTGCCGGTCCGGCTGCCCGCCCCCGGCGCCTGACCCTGCGAGCCGTCGGCACCGATCCGCCGCAACCGAGCCGCCGCGGCGAAAGCGCCTGCGGAGAACTCCCACGCGAATTAGGTAGTGCCTACCGATGCGCCCGCATCGACCGGGTTCCTAAGCTTGAAGTCGCCGGGATTCGGACCCGACCCGAACGGGTCCGAACCCGGCGACAGGCACCAAGGTACGCGATGTTCCACACAACGTGTCAATCGTGGCGGCGCGTCGTGCTGCAATCCGCAACGTTCTTGCGTGCGCGACAGCCGACGCGGAACGCGGAACCGGCCGTGCCGAGTACCGAGCACCTCAGAGCAGCTCGCTGAGCTCCGACCGCGCGTGCAGGTCCCACTTCGCGAAGACACGGGACAGGTGTGCGTCGATCGTCCGCGTCGAGAGCCCGAGGGACTCCGCGATCCGCCGGTTGCTCAGCCCCTGCGCGGCGAGCTCGGCGACCTCGTACTCGCGCTTCGTCAGCGGCGGTTTCGAGTGCCCCGCGGTCACGGAGATGCCGTGTGCTGCGAGCAGTCCCTGCGCCGTTATCACCCGCGTACGGTCGCCGGCGCGCACGGCGTCGGCGTACTCGATCACCGCGGCGGCGAGCGGTCCGTCGACGCGGGTGGCGGCGTCGCGCATCCGCTCGAGCGAGCCGGTCGAGTCGCGTCCCTGCGACATGCCGACCGCGTGGTGCAGGGCGTACCCGTACATCACGTGCGTCCACGAGCCGTTGGCCGTGCTGCGCTCGATGATCTCGTCGGCGTGCTGCAGCCCGGCCGGGTTGCCGAGCACGGCCTCGGTCCAGGCGATCGACACGGCGACCTGCTCGCCGGTGATGCGCATCGCCCGCTGCGGGGTGCTCCGGGCACGTTCGAGCGCGCTGGAGGCTTCTTCCGCGCGTCCGCCGTACGCGAGCGCCAGGGCCAGACGTGCCCAGGGGTAGGCCGCGAACCCGCCGTGGTCGGCGATGTCGTACCGCTCGCAGGCCGCCGAGAACGCGGCGACGGCATCGTCCCAGCGGCGCTGTGCGATCGCCAGGTTGCCCTGACCGATGAGCTCGAGCGTGAAGTCGTACTTCAGGTAGGGACTGGACCGCCCCGCGGGCACCTCGATGATCAGGTCGTCCAGGTCGCCGCGCCACATCTGCACCTGGTGCAGGACGGAGGAGTTCTCGCCGACGCTCCAGGGTGCTGCCTCGACGTGCGCCACGGCGGTGGCCAGGGCACGGTGACCGAGCGCGGACGCGTCGTCCAACCGGCCGGCGGTCGCCAACGCCATCACGGCGCAGGGTGCGACGGCGAGGAACGACATCGGCATCGTCGGGGCGTCCACGATGCCGCTGCGCTCGATCTCGGCCCGGACCTCGGCGAAGTCGCCGCCCCAGCCCTGGTGCGCCATCCGCAGCAGCCGCAGCCGTTCGACGGCCTCGTCGGACACGACCAGGCGGGTGGCGGCGTCGGTCAGGGCCACGGAGGCCGCGACGTCGTCGTCGTGGAACTGGCGGATGTTCGCCAGCGTCTCGCACGCTTCGATGACGGCCTCGTCGGTGACGTCGCCGACGTGCCGCTTCGCCACGCCCCAGGCGGCTTCGGCGTCGGCGCGGCCGGCTTCGCGGCCGTCCGAGTACGAGTACGCCAGCGAGCGGAGGCAGTGTGCCGTGACCTGCTCGGTCGGCGTGAGCGTCGTGCGGAGCGCTGCCGAGGCCAGGGCGATCCCGCTCTCGTGCTCCTGCAGCCGCACGGCGACCTGCGCCGCGTCGAGCAGCTGGTCGACCGACGGCAGGACCCCGCACTCGAGCGACCACAGGGCGGCACGCAGGCGTGCGGCAGGCGGTGCGCCCTCGGGCCGGTCGGTGCGGAAGGCGTTGGCGCGCGCGAAGAGTGCCGTTCGCCGGGCCACCGGCACCAGGGTCCGGATGACCTCGCCGACGAGCGGGTGCGACGGCCGGACGACCGCGGCGCCGTCGTCGAGCGAGTCGATGCGGACCAGGCCGAGCGCGACGACCCGGTCGACGTCCCCGCCGGTCACCAGGCCGAGCAGGCGCGCGAGCGGGATCGGGTCGGCGAGGGCGACGATGTCGACGACGTCGCGCAGGTCCTCCGGCAGCGACCCGAGCTCGGTGCGGTACATGTCCGCGAGGCTGTCCGACGCGGTCACCCGTCCACGCCAGTACCACCCGGTCGCGGTGTGGTCGAGGGCGCCGGAGACCCGCGCCGCACGGACCACCTCGCGCAGGTACAAGGGGTTGCCGGCGGTGGCGCGGTGGACGCGCTCGGCCGAGGCGTTCTCGAGCGGCGAGCCGAGCGCCTCGGCCACGAGCGCCGCGGTCTCGTGCAGCGCGAGCGGCTGGAGGTCGATGCGCTCGAGCAGGTCGTCCTGCCACAGCGCGCGGAGCGGCTCGGGGAGCGCCGTGAAGTCGCGGCAGGTCAGGACGAGCCGGGCGCCCTGCCGGCGGACCAGCCAGGCGACGTACCGCGCGGAGATCGCGTCGAGGTGGTCGGCGTCGTCGACCCGGAGCAGGACGTCGCGGTCCACGAGGTCCTCGATCGCCCGGAAGCGCTGCTCGGCGCCGGTGTCGTCGGACAGCTCCGAGATGGAAGCCGGCAGCTCGCCGAAGCGCTCGGCGACGGCGCCGAAGGGCATCGACCGGCTCGCGGCGACCGCCGTGATCGGCACGACGACGGTGCGGCCGGTGCCGTCGCGACCGGCGACGCGGTCGGTGACCCGCGCCGCGGCGGTGCTCTTGCCGATGCCGGGGGCACCGACGAGCGCGACGCTCCACCGGTGCTCGGCGACGACGGCGACGGCGCGGTCCTCCTCGGCGCGCTGCGCGACGGGCCAGGCCACGCGGGCGGGGGCGGCCGGTCGGCGTCGGCGGGCGGGTGCGGTTCGTTCACGCATCCGACACACCTCCTCCGCTTGGGATACCGACCAGTAGCGACCATCCTCTCCCGGATCGGTCGCCGCGCACAGGCCGCGGGACGTCCCACAGTGGGGGACAATGGAGGGGTGAGCAACACCGATCAACCCGACGAGCAGCCGCTCCCCACGCCGGCGCCGGCTCCCAGCGCGGTCGCCAGCCCCGACGAGGTCACCATCCGCCGTGCACCGAAGTTCGGCGTGTTCATCGTCGGCGGTGCCGTGCTCGGGTTCCTCGCGACCCTCGTCGTGGTCGCCCTCACCATGAACCTCGGTGGCCAGCGTGACCAGACGAGCTTCGGCAGCCTGGTCGGCTACTTCAGCCTGTGGGGCGTCACGATCGGCGCCTTCGTCGGTGCGGTCGTCGCCGTCGTGTTCGACCGGGTCTACGCCCGGCGGTCGGCCCGCCTGACGGCGGAGCGCGTCGAGGTCGAACTGCCGCCCGAGACGGTCGACGGTGAGCTCGACGACCACGGTGACCAGCGGCCGTAGCCGCTCCCGATCAACGGACGGGAGGCCCGGTGCCAGCTGGCACCGTCCCTCCAGGCACGGCCGTCACCCCGCTGGCGCGGTGCGCCGGTACCGGCTGGTGGGGCCCACCTCCCGTCCGTCTGGTGGTCGCGATCGCGACCACCACTCAGCTGAGCTGGTTCGCCTCGACCCAGGACAGGTACTCCGGGCTCACGGTGCCCGTGACGTACTCGCCGGTGAAGCAGCTCATCTCGAGGTCGGTCACGTCGGAGCCCTCGATGATGGCGTCGCGCATGTCCCCGACCTCCTGGTAGATCAGGTGGTCGCTGCCGAGCACGCGGTTGATCTCCGGGATCTTCCGGTCGTGCGCGATGAGCTCCGCACGGGTCGGCATGTTGATGCCGTAGACGTGCGGGAACCGGACTGGGGGAGCGGCGCTCGTGAACGTGACCTCGTTCGCGCCGGCCGCCCGGGCCATCTCGACGATCTCGCGGCTCGTGGTGCCGCGGACGATCGAGTCGTCGACGATCAGGATGTTCTTGCCCTTGAACTCGGACGACATCGCGTTGAGCTTCTGGCGCACCGAACGCTTGCGCTCCGCCTGCCCCGGCATGATGAAGGTGCGGCCGACGTAGCGGTTCTTGTAGAAGCCCTCGCGGTACTCGATGCCGAGCTTCCGGGCGACCTGCATGGCCGCCGGACGGCTCGAGTCCGGGATCGGCATGACCACGTCGATGTCACCGGTCGGCGCGTACTGCTCGATGGTGTCGGCGAGGCGGTTGCCGAGGCGCAGACGCGCGTCGTAGACCGAGATGCCGTTCATCACCGAGTCGGGGCGTGCCAGGTAGACGTACTCGAACGAGCACGGCACCAGACGCGGGTTCTTCGCGCACTGGCGGGCGTGCATCTGGCCGTTCATCTCGATGAAGACGGCCTCGCCCGGGGCGATGTCGCGGACGATCTCGTAGCCGCCGGACTCGAGCACGAGCGACTCGCTCGCGACGACCCACTCCGGCTGCCCGGCCTCGTCGAACTTGTGGCCGAGGATCAGCGGGCGGATGCCGAACGGGTCGCGGAAGGCCAGCAGCCCGTGCCCGGCGATGGTCGCGATCGTGGCGTAGGAGCCCTCGACCCGCTCGTGCACGCGCTCGACGGCGTCGAAGACCTGACCCGGATCGAGGTTCGCGCCGCGGACCTGGCCCTGCAGCTCGTGCGCCAGCACGTTCACCAGGAGCTCGGTGTCACTCGTCGTGTTCAGGTGACGACGGTCGATGTCGAACAGTTCACGCGTGAGTTCCCGCGTGTTGGTGAGGTTGCCGTTGTGGACGAGGACGATGCCGTACGGCGCGTTCACGTAGAACGGCTGGGCTTCTTCTTCGTTCGTCGCGGCGCCCTTGGTGGCGTACCGGACGTGTCCGAGCCCCATGGTGCCGAGGAGGGCACGCATGTCGCGGGTGCGGAACGCCTCACGCACGTGGCCGCGGGTCTTGTGCATGTGGTGCACGTGACCCTCGACCGTGGCGATGCCCGTCGAGTCCTGCCCGCGGTGCTGCAGGAGGAGCAGTGCGTCGTAGATGGATTGGTTGGCGGGGCCCTGCGCAACAAGGCCGACGATGCCGCACATTCGCGGGTGTGCTCCAGATCAGTAGAATCGGGGGGTACCGCACAAGTCTGCCATGTCACCGCGAAGGACTCCGCATGCCCAACCCGTACGCCGAAGCCGGAGTGGACACCGCTGCCGGTGACCTGGCCGTCGAACTGATGAAGTCCGCGGTCGCGGCCACCCACAACGCCTCGGTCCTCGGTGGCGTCGGTGGGTTCGCCGGGCTCTACGACGTCTCGTTCCTGAAGGACTTCTCACACCCGTTGCTCGCGACCTCGACCGACGGCGTCGGCACCAAGGTCGCCATCGCGCAGGCGATCGACAAGCACGACACCATCGGGCAGGACCTGGTCGGCATGGTCGTCGACGACATCGTCGTGGTCGGCGCGAAGCCGCTGTTCATGACCGACTACATCGCCTGTGGTCGCGTGGTGCCCGGTCGGATCGCCGACATCGTCGCCGGCATCGCCCGCGGCTGCTCGGAGACCGGCACCGCCCTGGTCGGTGGCGAGACCGCCGAGCACCCGGGGCTGCTCGGCCCGGACGACTACGACGTGGCCGGTGCGGCGACGGGTGTCGTCGAGGCCGACGCGCAGCTCGGCGCGCACCTGGTGCAGGACGGCGACGTGGTCCTGGCGATCGAGTCGTCGGGGCTGCACTCCAACGGGTACTCCCTCGTGCGGCACATCCTGGCGTCGCGGGGCGTCGGCTTCACGGACCAGCTGCCCGAGCTGAGCGGCGTCGGGTTCGGCGGCGCGGTCTCCGTCGGCGAGGCCCTGCTCGAGCCGACCCGCCTGTACACCGCACCGCTCCTGGCGCTGCTCGAGCAGCACCCGGGCGCGGTGCACTCGCTCTCGCACGTGACCGGTGGTGGCATCGCCGCGAACCTGGCGCGCGTGCTGCCCGTCGGCTCCTGGGTCGAGGTCGACCGTTCCACCTGGCAGCCGCTCCCGGTCTTCCGGGTCCTGGCCGACATGGCCGGCACCCCGATCGAGGACACCGAGGGCACCTGGAACCTGGGCATCGGCATGTTCGCCGTCGTCTCGGCCGGGGCTGCTGCCGAGGTCATCGCCTCGCTCGGTGCCGCCGGCATGCCCACGTGGCCCGTCGGCACGATCGCCACGTCCGCGCGGGACCTGACCGGGTTCGAGCAGGGCGCCAAGGGTGTCGACGGCGGCGCGGTCCGGCTCGTCGGGAGCTACGCGGGCTGACGTGCTCGGCGGCTCCGGGCCGCGCCGTGCCGTGGTGCGTGCGGTGAGTGGTCACAAACCGTTGTTCGGCGGGCCCGCAACCGACGGTTCTTGACCGCCCGGCGTCGTGCACGCGGGGAGTCGTGACCACTCGGGGCCGGGACTTGGGCGCGCAATCGGCTCGCCGTGGTGCCTGCGGTGAGTGGTCACCAACCGTCGCCTGGCGGGCCTGCAACCGACGGTTCGTGACCGCTCGGCGTCGTGCGCACGGTGAGTCGTGACCACTCGATCCCGGGAACCGGGCGCGCCGACGGGTGTCCGGGCACGCGGAAACGCCGCGCTGCCCGAGGGCTGCGCGGCGTGACTGCGAGAGAGGTCAGGCGGACTTGTTCTGGTCTGCCTGGGTCTCGAACTCGTCTTCGTCTTCCGCCGGTTCCGGACCGTACTGGTCCGCCCAACGGTCGACGTAGTTCTCGTCGGAGTGTTGTCCGGCGGAGAGCTCCTGCTCGAGCGCACCGTAGTTCGTCTGCGGGCTGAAGTACTTCAGCTCACGGGCGACCTTGGTGTGCTTCGCCTTCTGACGGCCGCGCCCCATGCGTGACCCCCTCGTTCGGCTCTGGTCCGGTCCTGGCGAATGACGGAAGATCACTCGGGGAACCAGACGGTTCGTGGTTTGAAATCTGCCGATCACTCTACCATGTACCTCGATCTGGACGTCGCGCGACGGCTGGCCCGCACAGCAGAATCGAAGTGATGACGGAACCCCTCGAGACCCCGGTCGACCAGCACGCCCGCGTGGTGGTGATCGGTGCGGGGCAGGCGGGGCTCTCGGTGGGATACCACCTGCGCCGTCTCGGGCTCGTCCCCGGCAGCGACCTGGTGATCCTCGACCGTGCGCCGAGCACCGGTGGGGCGTGGCAGTTCCGGTGGGAGGCCCTGCGGCTCGGAGCGGCGCACCGGGTGCACGACCTGCCCGGCATGCGCGCCATGGGCTTGGAGTTCGACGACGCCGACCGGTCACGGCCCGCCCGGGACGTCGTCGGGGAGTACTACCGGCGGTTCGAGCAGCACTACGACCTGCGGGTGCGGCGCCCGGTCACGGTGACGTCCGTCTCACGCATCGGCGGCGACGGCGGCGTGGCGGGCGACGTTCCGGCGGACGGCGGGCTGTGCGTCACGACCCGGAGTGCCGACGGCGCCGTCACGCGCATCCGTGCCGAGGTCGTGGTGAACGCATCCGGCACGTGGGGCACCCCGTTCGTGCCGTGGTACCCGGGGCGCGACGTGTTCCGCGGGCGGCAGGTCGACACGACCGAGTACCGCAGCGCCGCCGAGTTCGCCCGCCAGGACGTCGTGGTGGTGGGCGGTGGGACGAGCGCGATCGGGTTCCTGCTCGAACTCGACGGCGTCGCCCGTTCGACGCGCTGGTTCACCCGGCGCCCGATGGTCTGGGCCGGGACCGCGTCGCTCGACGTCGAGTCCGCCGTGGCCGCCGTCGACGAACAGGACCGTGCCGCCCGCGCCGGCGAGGTCCTGCCGAGCATCGTCAGTGGCACCGGGGTCCCGGTGTCGCGACGGATCCGCGCCGGCATCGACCGCGGTGTGCTGCGCGACGAGCCGATGTTCACCCGGATGGACGAGACCGGGGTGGTGCGGGCAGACGGCACCCACGTGCACGCCGACGCGGTGATCTGGGCGACGGGGTTCCGGGCCGACCTGCGGCACCTCGCGCCGCTGCACCTGCGGACCACGGCGGGCGGGGTGGTGGTCGAGGACGGCCGGTCGGCCGAGGAGCCGCGCTTGTTCCTGGCCGGCTACGGTCCCCAGGCATCGACCATCGGTGCGAACCGGGCCGGCCGACGCATCGCCCGCCAGGTCATGGACGCGCTAGCGGCCTGAACAGCTGCGCGGCCCCTCGCACCGTGCGAGGGACCGCGTGAACGGTGCGAGGTTCCGTTCCCGGTGCGACCCTCGCGAGCTCGCACCGGGAACGGAACCTCGCACCGGACGGCCCGGACGGCCCGGACGGCCCGGACGGCCCGGACGGCCCGGACGGCCCGGACGGCCCGGACGCGCGCTCAGGCGGGCAGGGGCTCCTCGACGCCACGACGACGGCGCGACGACTTGAGCACCAGGGCGTCGAGCGAGAACCGTCCGGGCCCGGTCAGCGCCACGGCGAGCGACGCCACCGCGAGGACGAGCACGTACTCGAACCCGCCGTCCTGCGAGTAGAAGCCGGCCGAGCCGTGGGCCAGGACGCCGGCGACCACCATGTCGACGGCCAGCAGCACGCCGACGACGCGGGTCGCGACGCCGAGCACGAGCAGGATGCCGCCGACGAGCTCGAGGCCGGCGACGAAGGGTGCTGCGACCTCGGCGAGGGGGACGCCCATGCCCGAGAAGCCCTGCACCACGTTGGGGATGCCCTGGGCGAACTTCTGGGCGCCGTGGGCGATGAACACCACCCCGAGGACGATGCGGAGCGCGGTCAGGCCGATGGAGGTCGATGTCGTTCGCATGGCCACGAAGGTAGCCGGTGACGCGTCATCGATCGTCCTCGAACAGGGGACTGACCGCGCTTCGCCAGAACATGCCCAGAGCATGCCCAGCCAGCGGTCCGCCGAAGGGCGGACTGCTTCTCAGGAATCGGCGCCGCGGCCCGTCTGCTGCTGGAGGCGGTCGATGTGCTCCGACGCCTGCGCCTTGGTGAGGTCGGCGGGGAGTTCCTCGCCGGCTTCACGGGCCAGGGTGTCGAGGTAGCTGCGCTGCGGTCCGGTCATCGGCTCGTCGCCGGTGACCCACTGCTCGGGGTCCTTGCTCGCGTCGGTGGAGGGGTCGGGTCGGGGGCCGCCGAGGGTCTCGCCCTGGATCGGTGCGTCCGGGGTCTGCTGCTGGTCGCGGTCTGCGTCACTCATGTCCGCGACGGTACGCCGCACCCCCGTCACGACACGCAGCAGCGACGTCCCCCGAAGCGGCTCAGCGGCACAGCGCGCACGACGGCACGCATCCGCACCGAAGCGGCTCAGACCGCGGTCGCCGCGTACCGCACCAGATCGGGCCCGACGGCACTCGTGGCGATCGGCACGACGCGGTCGTCCCGCCGGATCCAGATGGTCGCCGCACGCTCGTCGATCCCGTCGACCTCGTGCAGCTCGCCGTCGAGCAGCACCGACGCCGCGACCCGGACCAGACCGCTCGCCGGACGTGGCGGCAACCCGACCACGTCGTCACCGTACGTCGGGTGCTCGCCGGGCTGCAGGAACGGCGACACCGGGGCCGTGACGACCTCGAGTCCCTCGTCGACCGCGGTCACCGCCACCAGGCGGACGGCCTGGTCGGTCGGCAGCGGCACGTCGACGACGGGCTCGGCGGTGGGGCCGGCCAGTGCGCGGAAGGCGGGCCGACCGTCGGGGGCGAGGTGGGCCTCCAGGCCGTCGATCCGGACGCGACCGCGCCCACGGGAGTCGGCGTAGACACCGGGCTCGATGCCGGACTGCCGCGCCTCGAGCCGTGTGAGGACGACGCGGTCCGGGCGGTACCAGTCGCGGAGCGCGGCCGGGTCCACCCAGCCGACGCTCGGGACGCCGCGGGAGAGCGCGGCGGACTCGTCGGCGGCGCGCTCGTCGCGCGCGCCGAGGGGGTGCTCGCCGCGCACGGCGACGAGTCCTTCGAGCGGGCTGCCGGCCGGCGGTTCGTGGTCGAGCACCTCGACGCGCTTCGAGACCTTGCCGCCGTGTCCGTCGAACGTGGCGAACGTCCGCAGGTCACTGATGGTCATGGGGCCACATGCTACGACTCGTCGGCTCCCCGTCGCGGCGGGGAGGGCACGAGGGCGTGGAGCTCGCCCGTGCAGAGCGCGGGGTCGACGCCCTCGGCGGGGCCCGCCGGACGGGTCGCGCGGCGCGGCTGGATGCTGTTGCGCTCGGCGGACCGGAGCAGGCGGTCCTCGGCCGAAGCCGAAGCCGAAACCGAAGCCGAAGCCGAGCCCTCGACCGACGAACCGGGCTGCGCGGGGCGGCGGAGCGGGGGACGGACGGGTTCGCCGCGGCGCTCCTGGCCGGGCAGCGGGCGGGAACGGCGGCCGTACAGCAGCTCGGACGAGTCGAGCAGCCACGGCACCAGGGCCACGGTGACGCCGTGCACGAGCAGCAGCTTCTTGCGGATGCGGCGGCCGCGGTGGTTGTGGAGCAGGCCCTCCCACCAGTGCCCGACGATGAAGATCGGGGTGTAGACGGTGACGACCTCGGAGCCGTGCTCGTTCCGGTGCGCCTTGATGTACTTGATCAGGGGCATCGAGATGTCGCGGTACGGGCTCGGCACGATCGTCAGGGGCACCTGGATGCCGTACTCCGCCCACTGGTCACGCAGACGCTGGGACTCGGCGTCGTCGATCGCGACGTGCACCGCCTCGATGCTCGCGTGTTCGGCGGCGATCGCGTAGTCGAGCGCCTTGAGCACGGGCTTCTGCAGCTTGTTCACCAGGACGATGGCGTGGTCGCCGGTGGCGCCGAACTTCGTCTCGACGTCGGCCTCGATCTCGTGCGAGACGTCGCGGTAGTAGCGGTTCACGCCGAGCATGAGCACGTACAGCACCGGCATGATCAGGAAGACCAGCCAGGCGCCGTGGGTGAACTTCGTGATCGTGACGATGACGAGCACCACGAGGGTGAATGTGGCGCCGATCGCGTTGATCGTGCGGGAGCGGACGACCTGCCCCCGGTTCACGCCAGGGTCACCCGCGGGCACCGTCCCGTCCCGGTCTGCTCGGAGCAGTCGCGTCCAGTGCACGACCATGCCCGTCTGTCCGAGCGTGAACGACACGAAGACACCGATGATGTAGAGCTGGATGAGGCTCGTGACGTTCGCCCGGTAGACCACGAGCAGCGCCGCGGCGACGAGGGCCAGGACGATGACGCCGTTCGAGTAGATGAGCCGGTCGCCGCGGGTCGAGAGGGCCTTCGGGGCGTACGAGTCGCGCGCCAGGATCGAGCCGAGCAGCGGGAACCCGTTGAAGGCCGTGTTCGCCGCGAGGAGCAGGACCGCCGCCGTGGTCGCCTGGATCACGAAGAACAGCACCGAGTTGTTGCCGAACGTCGCGGCCGCGATCTGCGCGATGAGCGAGCGCTGGGGCGTGGTCGCACAGTTCGCGAAGCCCTGCAGGTCGCAGGCCCGCTCGGCGTAGTGCACGTGCGACACGAGCGCCAGGGTGATGAGCCCGATGAACAGGACGATCGCGATGCCGCCCATCGCGACCAGGGTGGCCTGCGCGTTCTTGATCTTCGGCCGGCGGAACGCCTGCACGCCGTTCGCGATGGCCTCGACGCCGGTCAGGGCCGAGCAGCCCGAGGCGAAGGCGCGGAGGAGCAGCAGGATGAACGCCGCCTGCGTGGTGTGCTCGACGTTCTGCACGGTGTACGCCGCGGACTCGGCGACCGGGGCGTTGCCGGCGGCGACGCGGACGAGACCGGTGACGACCATCACGAAGACGCTCGCCACGAACAGGTAGGTCGGGATCGCGAAGGCCTTGCTCGACTCCCGCACACCCCGCAGGTTGGCGGCGGCGAGCAGCACGACGAACAGCAGGGCGAGCTCGACGCGGAAGTGGTCGAGCATCGGGAGCGCCGAGATGATGTTGTCGACACCGGAGGCGACCGACACGGCCACCGTCATCACGTAGTCGACGAGCAGTGCACTCGCGACGACGAGCCCGGCCTTCTCGCCGAGGTTCCGGTGCGCCACCTCGTAGTCGCCACCACCGGACGGGTACGCCTTGATGAGCTGCCGGTACGAGGCGACGACGACCACGAGCAGCAGCACGACGAGTGCGGCGACCCACGGCGCGAACGTCAGGAAGGCCATGCCGCCGAGCAGCAGGATCATCAGGAGTTCCTGCGGCGCGTACGCGACAGAGGACAGCGGGTCACTCGCGAAGATCGGCAGGGCCAGGTGCTTCGGGAGGAGCTGTCCTTCGAGCTTCTCAGAGGGGAGGGGATCCCCGATCAGTCGTGCTTTCAACGACCGGATCTCGTTCGTCACGAGCGGCAAACCTACTCAGTTCCGGGCGCGAGTCAACACGGTTCGCCTGCCGCACATTCCCGGTCGGCCGCGGGCGCGCCACCCTGGGTGTCGCGCACCCCTCGCCGTTGACGCAGGGTCAACCAGTACAGTCACCAGCATGAGCGCATCGACAGGCCCGGGTGACGCAGCTGCGAAAGCTCCCCACGCCATCACCGAGGTGGCGCGTTCCGCCGGTGTCTCGAGCCGGACGCTGCGGCACTACGAGGCCGTGGGACTGCTGCCGGCCACCGCCGTCGGCGCGGGTGGCCTCCGGCGCTACGACGACCGTGCGCTCGTCCGACTGCAGCGCATCCTGCTGCTGCGTGGGCTCGGACTCGGACTGCCCGAGATCGCGCGACGGCTCGACGACGAGGGCGACGACGTCGCGGCGCTCACAGCGCACCTGACGTGGCTCGAGCACGAACGGGACCGGCTGGCCCGGCAGCTGGCTGCGGTCCGCACCACCGTGGCGCGCGTCGAGCACGGGGAGGAGCTGACGGCAGGCGAGGCGTTCGCCGGCTTCCCGCCGACGCGACTTCCGGCTCCCTGAGGCGTCGGCAGCGCCCCCGCACGCGGCGGGCCGACAGACGGTGCGGACGACGGCCGGGAGGCCCTGGTCGCGACCGCCTGTCGGCCGCGGGCCGTCAGAGCGACTTGCGCAGGGCCTCCAGGCCGTCACGCAGACGCGTCACGGTGTCCGCACCGAGCGTGCCGCGGGTCGCCCGACGGCGCAGGTCCGCACGCACCTGCTGCCGGAACGACGACAGCGCCATCTCGAGCTCGCGCAGGGCGCGGGCACTGTCCGACGGGACGGACACGGGCTCCTCGGCGGAACCGGTCGCCGGGCTCTCGGCGGCTGCGGCCAGGTCGGCACGGAGCGAGCGCATGGCCTCGCCGACCGAGGCGCGCACGCCATCGGCCAACGACTTCACCGAGTCGCTCACGCCGGACTCGACCGTGGCGATCTCGTCGGCACGTGCCGCGAGCTCGGCACGGCCGGCGTCCGTGATCGCGTAGACGGTCTTGCGGCCGTCGGCGGTCTTCGTGACCAGGCCGTCGTCCTCGAGCTTGGCGAGGCGGGGGTAGACGGTGCCGGCGCTCGGCACGTAGGTGCCGCCGAAGCGGTCGCCGAGTGCCTGGATGAGCTCGTAGCCGTGCATGGGGTGATCGGCCAGCAGGACGAGCAGGTAGAGGCGCAGGTGGCCGTGGGCGAAGACGGGGCTCATTCGGGCACCTCGCTCTCGTTCGCCGGGGTGGTCGTCGTCGTCGGGGGTGTCGGCTCGGCGACCGGAGGGGCGTGCAGCACCGCGATGTCGCCGGAGACGGAGTTCACCCGCAGGTCGAGCCACTGACCGGACAGTTCGCCGCCCTGCTTGACGTACGAACCGCGCACGCCGCGGATCTCGGCGTCGTCGAACTGCAGCTTGCCGGTCGCGGTGTTCACCGTGCACTTGTAGGCGACGCCGTCCGCCAGGCGGACGCTCACCGATCCGGACACCGTGTTGACGCGGGCGGACTCGGGGACCCCGTGCAGGTCGAGCACGACGTCGGCCGAGACGCCGTCGGCCTGGAACCGCGGGATCTCGCCGGTGGCCACGACGTCGCCGGAGACGGTGTGCACCGCGAGCGCGCCGTCGAGGTCGCGGATCGTGGTGGCGCCCGAGACGGCGTTGACCGTGACGTCACCCGCGACGCCGTCGACGACCAGGTCGCCGGACACCGTGTTGAGCGTGGCACCACGGTTCGTGCCGGACAGCAGCGCACCGGCCGAGACGACACCGAGCGTGATGCCGGCGTCGCGGGGGACCAGGATGCTGACGTCGGCGTGGGCCTTGCCGCGGAAGGACTTCAGGAACCCGATGGGGTCGTCCCACCGGACCTGGGGGTGGTCGACGGTGAGGGTGTCGCCGTCGACCTCGATGAGCATCTGCTTGCCGGACACGCTGTGGATCTCGACCCGGGCCGTGGGTTCGTCGTGTGCGACGACGTCCACCTGCCCGCCGACGAGGCCGACACGCACGGTGCGCACGATGCCGGTGTCGATGACCTTGGGCTCGTCGACGAGCCACTTCTCCTGCGCCATGTTGCCTCCTGGAACTCGCGATGTATCGCGTCTGTGGAGGTCACGCTATATCGCGTTCCCCGCGGCCGCAAGAGGTCGCACGCGATCGC
>NZ_QKSO01000014.1:0-127292 GCF_003234215.1 Curtobacterium sp. MCSS17_006
AGACAGGGGTGGGGGCCCGGGGGGCGTTGCATCTGGCACGGTCCAACCCTGGCACACGGTGCCCGGAGCGGGCCTCGAAGTGGTCACCGGGCGTCGTGTACGGTGTCGCTCGAGACACGGGGTGCCGCATCCAGCGGCTGAGATCACACCCGTCGAACCTGCTCGAGCTCGTACTCGCGAAGGGATCGTCCATGGAGACCGTTGCGCCCTCCCCTGCCTGGGCCCACCGAACCGCCGAACTGCTCGAGGCCGTGCGTGCCCGGGCGCCGCTGGTGCAGTGCATCACGAACACCGTCGTGCAGAACGTCACGGCGAACGTGCTGCTCGCACTCGGGGCCTCGCCCGCGATGGTCGACGTGCCGACCGAGGCGGGGCCGTTCGCCCGCGTCGCCGATGCCCTGCTGGTGAACACCGGTACCCCGCACGCCGAGCCGCGGGTCGCCGCGCTCGAGGCCGTGCACGCTGCCCGTGACGCGGGGACCCCGTGGGTCCTCGACCCGGTGGCGGTCGGCTCGCTGCCGGTGCGCACCGCCCTGGCGCGCGATCTGCTCGCGCTGCACCCGACGGTGCTGCGGGGCAACGCGTCCGAGGTGCTCGCCCTGCTCGGCGATTCGGCCGGTGGCCGCGGGGTCGACAGCACGGTGGGCACGGAGGACGCCCGGGTCGCGTCCGTCGCTGCTTCGGACGGGAGGCTCGTGGCCGCGGTGGCCGTGTCGGGTGCGGTCGACCTGCTGGTCGCGCCGGGCATCGGTGTGGTCCGGGTGGCGAACGGGACCGACCTGCTGACACGCATCACCGGTGGTGGGTGTGCGCTCGGCGCGGTCGTGGCCGCGTTCACGTCGGTCGCGCCGGAGGACGCGGGTGCCGCTGCCGTCGCCGCCACCGCCGTGCACACGATCGCCGCGGAGCTCGCGGCGCGGGATGCCGGTGGGCCGGGGACCTTCCAGCCGCTGTTCCTCGACCGGTTGGCGTCGCTGACCCCGGAGGACGTCGTCCGCGAGGCCCGGATCACGGTCGAGACCGCTCCTGTCGGTGCCCGGGCGGTGTCGGCATGAGCGGGCTGCAGTCCGCCGGGTTCGGCGTCTACCTGGTGACCGACGGTGCCCTGGCCGACCGGCACGGCATCGGGGTGCTCGGGGTCGTCCGTGCCGCCGTGCACGCCGGGGTCCGGATCGTGCAGGTACGGGACAAGGGCGCCTCGGCGCGTGACCTGCTGGCACTCACCGCGGCGGTCGCCGACGCCGTCGGGGACCGTGCAACGGTGGTGGTCGACGACCGGCTCGACGTCGCCCTCGCCGCACGGCACGCGGGACACCGGGTCGCGGGCGTGCACCTCGGCCAGTCCGACGTCCCCGTCACCGCCGCCCGTGCCCTGCTCGGCGCGGACGCCCACGTCGGCCTCACCGCGAACACGCTCGCGCACCTGGCTGCCGTCGAACGGCTCCCCCGCGGCACCGTGGACCTGCTCGGCGTCGGGGTCGTGCATCCCACGACGACGAAGGCGGACCACCCGCCGGCGCTGGGCCACGACGGGTTCGCCCGGCTGGCCGCCGCGACCGACGTGCCGTGCGTGGCGATCGGCGGGGTGACCCTCGACGACGTCGTGCCGCTCCGGGCTGCCGGTGCCGCGGGGGTGGCGATCGTCTCGGGCATCTGTGCCGCGGCCGACCCCGGATCCGCGGCGGCAGCCTACGTGGCCGCGTGGGGCCCTGGACCCGGCCACGGGGCGGAGGCGGGGCCGTCAGGTGCTGGCAATCCGTCCCTCCAGGCCGACATCACGCACCACGGGGCGGACGCATGAGCGTCCCACGGGTGCTGAGCATCGCCGGGACCGACCCGACGGGCGGGGCCGGGATGCAGGCGGACCTCAAGGCGATCGCCGCGCACGACGGGTACGGGATGGGGGTCGTGACGTCGCTCGTCGCGCAGAACACGCACGGGGTGCGGTCGGTGCACGTGCCGGACGTCGGGTTCCTGCGGGAGCAGCTCGACGCGGTGTCGGACGACGTCGTGGTCGACGCGGTGAAGATCGGGATGCTCGGCACCGCCGACGTCGTGCGGGTCGTGACGGACTGGCTGCGGGAGCACCGGCCGCCGGTGGTCGTCGTCGACCCGGTGATGGTGGCGACGAGCGGGGACCGGCTGCTCGACGAGGACGCGGCCGCAGCCATGGGGGCGCTGTTCGCGCTCGCCGACCTGGTGACGCCGAACCGGGCCGAGCTCGTGGTGCTGGCGGAGCTGGCCGGGTCCGGTGTGCCCGGTCGTGGTGCGTCGGCGTCGGCTTCGTCGCTGGCGGCGGCGCGTGCGGTGGCGGCGCGCTGGGATGTCCTGGTGCTGGCGAAGGGCGGGCACGACGAGGGGCCGACCTCGGACGACGTGCTCGTGGCACCGGACGGCACCGTGCGGGTGTTCACCGGTCCCCGGGTCACGACGACGAACACGCACGGCACCGGGTGCTCGCTCTCCAGTGCGGTCGCGACGCTCGCCGCGCGGCACGGCGACTGGGAGCTCGCGGTCGGGGTGGCGAAGGAGTGGCTGACGGCGGCGCTGCGCGGGGCCGACGCTCTGGCGGTCGGGAGCGGCAACGGTCCGGTGGACCACGGGGCGCAGACGCGGGCAGCCCTGCCGGCGCTGTCGTACACGGACGTGTGGTGGGCGGATGCGGCATCGGTGCTGCAGGAGACGATCGACTGCGCGTTCCTGGTGGGACTCCGGGACGGGACGCTCGAGCCGGAGGTGTTCGCGGGCTACCTGGCGCAGGACGTCCACTACCTGCGGGCGTACGAGCGGCACCTGGCGGCGCTCGGGGTCGGTGCTGGTGCTGGCGCTGCTGCTGGCGCTGGCGCTGGCGCTGGCGCTGGCGCTGGTGATGCTGCTGCGTTCTGGGCGGCGGCTGCGCAGGGGTGTGCCGACGAGGCGCGCGACCTGCACCACCGCCGGCTGACCGGTTCGCACGCCGACGATCCCGTGCACCCCACGTGCGCCGGGTACCTCGCGCACCTGCAGGAGGCCGCCGACTCCGGCTCCCGTGCGGTGCTCGCCGCCGCGGTGCTGCCGTGCTTCCGGGTCTACGCCTGGGTCGGGTCGCAGCTCGGGGTCGCTCCGGACGGGCACGCCTTCGCGGACTGGATCACGGCGTACGGGGACCCGGGGTTCGCGGCGTCGAGCGCCGAGGCGACCCGGCTCGTCGAGGAGGCAGCCCGTGCGGCGACACCCGACGAGCGCGGGAGGATGGCGCGGGCGTTCCGGCATTCGACGGAGTGGGAGCTCGCGTTCTTCCGGATGCCGACACAGGCCGACGACCGGGGCTAGCGGGCGACCGGCGCCAGCCGCACGAGTTCGACGGACAGCTCGGCACCGGTGACCGTGCCGCGCATCCACGTGTGGTCGGGCTGGCGACGGCGGTCGGTCGGCGAACCGGGGTTGAGCAGGCGCATCCCCGACGGCGCCACGGTGTCCCACGGGATGTGCGAGTGGCCGAAGACGAGCACGTCGGTGTCCGGGTACTCGGCGTCCATCCGGCGCTCCCGACCGGTCGACGCCCCGGTCTCGTGCACCAGGGCGAAGCGCAGGTCCTCGACACCGAACCGGGCGACGAGCGGCAGCCGGTCGTCGAACTCCGGACCGTCGTTGTTGCCCCGCACGCCCTCGAACCGGCGGGACCGCGCCTGCACGGCGTCGAGGGTGGCCAGGTCGACCCAGTCCCCCGCGTGCACCACGAGGTCGGCCGCGTCGACGTCGGCCCACAGCCCGGGCGGCAGGTCCTTCGCGCGCTTCGGCAGGTGCGTGTCGGACAGCAGGACGAACGACGTCGTCACGACTCGGTGGGTGCCGGCATCGGGAGCCCGGCCTCGTCCGAGGCGCCGAGGCGCTCCAGCAGCCCGGCGAGCAGCGCGATGTCGTCGTCCGACCAGTCGGCGAGCCGTTCGTCGAGCGCGTCGCGGTGCAGCTGCACCGAGCGCTCGAGCGCTGCACGGCCGGCGTCGGTCGCCTCGAGCGGCTTCGCGTTGCCGCTGCCACCGTCGGTCGTCCGCACCAGCCCGGTCGCGAGGAGCCCGGACAGCTGCCGCGAGATCGTCGACCGGTTCAGCCGCAGGTAGCGGGCGATGTCGATGGCCATGCAGCCCGGGTGCTGGACGACGAAGTCGACGAGGGACTGGTCGACGACGCTCAACACCTGGTCCGAGCCCCGGGCACGGATGCTCGCCCGACGGGTGATGCGGGCGAGCTCGGTGTACGCCCGGCTGATGTCGCTGTTGCGGACCCTCGAACTCGGGTGGTCCATGGTGGCTCCAGCCTGTCTGTGCCGGCGCCGGCCGGCGGTCTTCTCGTCCGGTCACACTACCGGCGGGTCCGCGGAGAGTGGGGTCAGCGACCGGAGGCCGCGGCCTGCAGCGCGGGGATGTCCAGCTTGACCATCTGCATCATGGCCTCGAACACGCGGGCGTTGGCCTCCGGATCACCCGATCCGCTCATCAGCTCCCCCAGCATCGACGGGGTCACCTGCCACGCCAGACCCCAGCGGTCGGTCAACCAGCCGCACGCCATCGGGCTCCCGCCGTCGGCGAGCAGTGCGTCCCACAGCCGGTCGAGCTCGTCCTGCGTGTCCACGTCGATCTGGAACGAGACCGCGTCGGTGTGCGGGTGCCCGGGGCCGCCGTTCATCGCGCGGTACGGGGCGCCGAGCAACGTGAACTCCACGACCAGGGCACGGCCGTCGGGCATCCGCCTGACGCTGTCGACGCGACTGTCGGGGAACAGTCCGACGTAGTACTCGGCCGCTTGCTCGGCCTGGTCGTCGTACCAGAGGAACGGGGTGATGGTGGGCACGGGAGCCCCTTCGTTCGGTGCTCAGTCCGCGGCGCTGCGGCTGAGCAGGTCGGCTTTCTCGGGGTGTTCGTCGAACCACTTGCCGACGAACCAGCACATCGGGACGATGCGTTTCGTGGTCGACGACTCGACGTCGGCGACGGCGTACTCGACGAGTTGCGCCGCGTAGCCGTGGCCGCGGTGCTTCGGGACCGTGTACGTGTGCGGGAACGCCACCGCGTCACCGTTCACCCGGTAGTCGAGCACGCTCACGAGCTCGCCGCCGACGTACATCGCGTAGCGGTCCTGGTCGGTCTCGTCACGGAACTCGGGGTCCATGCCGCCATCATGCTCCCGGCGGGGCGTTCGTGCCCCCGGGGAATGCACGACGGCGGGCAGCGTTGCAGGGACACCATGACAACCATCGGAATCATCGGCGCCGGCAACATCGGATCCCAGCTCGCTCGACTCGCGGTACGGAACGGCCACCAGGTCGTCATCGCGAACTCCCGCGGCCCGGAGACCCTGACCGACCTGGTCACGGAACTCGGCGACGGCGCACGCGCAGCGACCCGCGACGAGGCAGCCGCAGCGGGCGAGATCGTCGTCGTGACGGTGCCGCTCGCCGCGATCGAGACGATCCCCGTCGAGCCCCTCGTCGGCAAGGTCGTCATCGACACGAACAACTACTACTGGGAGCGCGACGGCCACATCGCCGCCCTCGACGACCAGTCCACGACCACCGCCGAGATGCTGCAGGACCACCTGCCCGGCGCCCGTGTCGTGAAGGCGTTCAACCACATCGGCGCCGACGACCTGACCGGCCACGCGACGCCCGCCGGCACCCCTGATCGTCGTGCCCTCGTCATCGCCGGCGACGACGACTCCGCCAAGCAGACCGTCGCCGAGCTCATCGACGCGTTCGGCTTCGACGTCGTCGACGCCGGGCCGCTCGCCGAGGGCTGGCGCATCCAGCGGGACACCCCCGGCTACGGCCCGCGGATGACCGCCGCCGAGCTGCGCGACGCCTTGGCCGCCGCGACGCGCTAGCGCCGCGCCGCCGCTGGCGCCGCGCCGCCGCACCGCCGCACCGCCGCTGTACCGCGCCGCCGACGCCGTTTCGCGCTGAGCGACGCCCCACGGGCTCCGCTGCCCGTGACCTGTCGCTCAGCGCGAAACAACCGGGCGCGAAACGAGCCGACCCGGCGCGAAGGCCCGCTCAGGCCCGGTCGAAGATCGTCGTCATGTCGGTGATGTCGTCCTCGGTCGGCGGCGACCCCGAACTGGGGCTGCGATCCGCCCAGCGGTTGCCGCTACAACTGAGCATGGATCAGTCGACGGAAGGAGCGCCGCAGTGGCAGCGCATCGCATGCCCGAATCGGACCGGCCCCGTCGGCCCGTCCCGGCCTGGGTGACCGCGCCGCCCGTCGACGAGGTCGCGCCCGAAAGGGTCGCCGCCGCCGGTCACGTGAACGCCTCAGGCCGGGAGGCCCGCCCCACCCCCGCCTTGTCACGCGCCGCCCACGCGGCGCCGGTCCCACCGACCACGGTCGCCCCGGCAGGGAACGCCGCGGCTGAGCAGGCACCCGCGGCGCACGCTCCGACGTCCGAGCCGGCGTCGATCGCCGCCCTGGTCGAGGCCGACGCCCCGGTACCCGACTTCCCGCCGCAGCAGGAACTGTTGCCCCCGGCCCCGACATCACCGAACGTGCACACCGTGCCGTTCGAGACGCCCGCGGTGCCGCCGTCGTCGGTCGTCCCCGCCTCCGGGCTCGTGGTGCCGGTCTCCCCGGTCGCCGCCGCACCCGCGTCGGCGGACGCCGCACCACTCGTCGCAGCACCGCTCACCACCCCCTCGCCGGAGGCCTCCCCGGCACCACCGACCGCCGTGCCCGTCGCCGGACAGCCCCGGTTCTCGGTGCCCGGCCTCGAACACGTGGTCGTCGAGGGCACCGAACCCGAGCCCGTCGGCCCGATCGGCTACCGGACACCCCGACGTTTCGCCCACCAGCAGGCCGCCGCACGGTCGGCAGCACCCACACCCGCAGCCGCGGGGTCGTTCGACGCCGTGCTGCACGCGGCGCCCACCACCGCCGCTCCCGGCGGCACCGCCGTCGCGACCCCGAAAGCCCGGGCGACCACGGCCCTGGTCGCACCCACCCCGGTGCCGCAGGGTGCTGGCGGGGGCGAGGCGGGCCTCCCGACCGAACTGCTCGACCAGCCCGTGACCGCAGGCGCCGTGCCGGGGCCACGCCGTGCGCTCGGCGCGACCGCCGGTGCGGTGCTCGGTGCCGTCGCCGGGATCGCGACGATCGGTCTGGCGGCCTGGTGGTTCACCGCTCCGGCGACCGTGCACGGCGTCGGCGTGGTGCTCGGACTGCTCGCGTTGGTGCTCTCGATCGTGACACTGCGCGACCGCACGGCCACGTGGCAGCGACCGGTCGCGCTGCTCGGTGCGGTGCTCGGCGGTGTCGGCACGGTCGTGCTGCTGTGGGCGGTCGCGGCGGCGTTGCTGCCGCTCGCGGGCGTGACGCTGCCGGACGTCACCGGCACCGGCACGACCCCGACGCTCGCCCCGTAGCGCGGCGAGCGCTCAGACGCCGTCGTCTCGGCAGGACGCCGCGTCGACGTCGAGACGCCCCGAAAGTCGCGGCGTCTCGACGGCTCGGCGGTGTCGAGACAACACGCCGGCGTCTTGCTGCGGACACCAGCCCGAACACGCCGGCGTCTCGCCGCCGATGCACGCGCTCAGACGGCGCGGACGACCCCGCGGGACAGGATCGCGTTCGTCAGCGCGTCGATCAGTTCCCGCTGCACCGTCGGGTTCGCGATGAGGACGTAGTCCACCGCAGGCAGGTCCGGCAGCCCGAGCCGCTGCGACACCTTCACCAGGTCGGCCGGGATCAGCGAGTGCGGGAACACCGCGACGCCGATGCCCGCGCGCACCGCGGCGAGCACCCCGTTGACGTCGCGGGTGTTGCAGGTGATCCGCCAGGTGCGGCCCGCGGCCTCGAGGGCGTCGATCGCCATCTGCCGGCTGATGCTCGGCGCCTGGTACGCGATGAGCGGGACGGGTTCGCCGGGTTCCAGGGCGATGCCGTCCTGCGCCATCCACACCATCTGGTCGGTGGCGACCCGGGTGCCCTCGGCGGACTCCCCCGCCGTCTGCTTGATGAACACCAGGTCGAGCTGGCCGGCGTGCACCCGGCGGAGCAGCGGTGACGACTGGTTCACCGTGAGCTCGAGGTTCACCTGCGGGTGCAGCCGTCGGAAGTCCCGCAGGATCCGCGGCAGCTGGGTGATGGCGAGGTCGTCCGCCGCCCCGAACCGCAGCCGCCCGCGGGTGGCCGCGCCGGAGAAGTAGGCGTCGGCGGTGGCGTGCGCGGCGAGGATCGTCCGTGCGAACCCGGCCATCGCGTCCCCGTTGTCGGTCAGGGCGACGCCGCGGGTGTCCCGGGCGACCAGGGTGCGCGCCACCGCGGTCTCGAGGCGCCGGACGTGCTGCGACACCGTCGGCTGGCTGATGCCGAGCCGGGTCCCGGCCTGCGTGAAGCTGCCGGTCTCCGCCACGGCCAGGAACGTCTGCAACAGGACCGGATCGAGCACGTCGCGCCTTCCGTCGGTGCGACCTCATTCGACATCGCAATGGAGTGATAGCCACCATAGGGGTATCGAATGGCCCGGCGCCACGTAGTTTCGTTGGGGTACCAGATCCACACCGACGTCCGGAGAACCCCGCACCGTGAGCGCGTCACCGACGACCCTCCCCCCGCCCACCGAACCGCTCCCGATCCAGGCCACGCGACCGCCGTGGCGCCACACGCTGATCGCCCTGTCCGTGCCGAACTTCCGGCTGTTCACGGCGACGAACCTGGTGGCGATGACCGCCGGCTGGATGCAGCGCATCGCACAGGACTGGCTCGTGCTGCAGCTGACCGGGTCGGTCGCGCAGGTCGGCATCACGGTCGCCTGCCAGTTCGCGCCGATGCTGCTGTTCGGGCTGCTCGGGGGCGTCCTGGTCGACCGGTTCTCGAAGCGCGCGCTCATGATGATCACCCAGGGAGCCTTCGCGGTGCTGTCCGCGCTGCTCGCCGTCCTGACGCTCGCCGGCGTCGTCGAAGCGTGGCACATCTGGGTGATCGCGTTCCTGGTCGGCATGGTCACCGTCATCGACAACCCGGCACGGCAGGTGTTCGTCACCGAGATCGTCGGGCACAAGCACCTGCGGAACGCCATCAGCGTGAACTCGTCGGTGTTCCAGCTGGGCGGCATGATCGGTCCGGCGCTGTCCGGGGCCCTGCTCGTCGCGGTCGGTGCGGGGTGGTCGTTCGGGGTGAACGCGATCGCCTGCGTCGCCGTCGTCGTGACGCTCGGGTTCCTGAAGGTCTCCGAACTGCACCGCACACCACCGGCGCCCCGCGGCAAGGGGCAGCTCGTGGAGGGCCTCCGCTACGCCGTGCACAAGCCGACGATCATCGTGCCGGTGATCCTCGTGGCGTTCTTCTCGGTGTTCGCACTGACCATGCCCGTGCTGCTGTCCGCCTTCGCGTCACAGGTCTACGACGTCGGTGCGGGCGGCTACGGGGTCTTCAACTCCGCCGTGGCGATCGGCGCCCTGGTCGGTGCACTGCTCTCCACCCGGAGGGCCGTCGTCCGGCTCCGCACCATCGTCGGCGGGGTGTTCTGGACGGGCGTGCTGCTCGTCGTCTCGGGGTCGATCCCGGCGATCGCACCGTTCACCGTCGCGCTGGTTGCTGTCGGGATGTCGCAGCTGCTGTTCCAGACCGCGTCGAACTCGCTCGTGCAGCTGTCGTCGAACGTGGCGATCCGCGGCCGGGTGATGTCGCTCTACGTCCTGGTGCTGCTCGGTGGACAGGCGATCGGCGGGCCGCTGATGGGCCAGATCGTCGACCGCTTCGGTGCGCACGTGGGGATGATGGTCGCCGGAGGCGTGCCGGCCGCGGCCGCCGCCGTGATCGCGCTCGTGCTCGCCCGCCGGGGCGGCCTGCACCTGGCGGTGCGGATGCGCCACCACCTGCCGGTGCCGGCGATCGTCGCGCACTGACGCGGGGGCCCTGGCGGTGACCATCCGCCGGCCTGGAGGCTCGTGGCGGCTCCGTCCCGCGCCTCCCGTCCGCCCGTTGGTCGCGCCCGGCGGTGCGCAAGACACCGGTGTTCACGCTCGACGCCGCGGGATCCCGCGGTGCGTTGCGTGAACACCGGTGCCTTGCGAGGGGCAGTGCCTCAGTAGGCGACGCCGAAACGCGTCTGGTGGTGCGCCGGGGTGACGATCTCGTCGACGAACGCGATCGCGTAGTCGGCGCCGGAGATGTCCGAGTTGCCCTCGGCGTCGGCGAGTAGAACCTCGTCCGAGGCGCGGTAGGTGCCGCGACGCTCGCCCGGGTTGTAGCCGCCGAAGGCCGCGGCGGGGCTCACGTAGAACCAGTCGACCTCGGTGTCCGACGCACGGAGGGCGTCGAGGATCTGCGCGTGGCTCTTCGCCTCGCCCTTGAAGGCGTCCGGGAAGCCGTCGGTGTCGAAGAGGCGGGGGCCGTCCTCGGACACGCGCATCGAGCCGGCACCGCCGACGATGCCGAGCCGCGCACCGGCCGCAGCGGCGGCGTCGACGAAGTGCTGGAACTTGTCCTTCAGCTCGCTGCCGTCGGCCTGCACGGCGTGGAGCGAGACGATGACGACGTCGGCACCCTTGGTGACCTCGGACACGAAGTCGGCGTCGAACGCGTCACCCTGCGCCAGGGTCAGGCCCTCGGCCGGCTCGAGCTTGCTCGTGTCGCGGGCGACCGCGGTGACGGTGATGCCGCGGGACAGTGCCTCGTGGGTGATGGCGGAGCCGGCGTAGCCGGTGCCTCCGAAGACGACGATGTTGGTCATGGTGTTCCCTTCGTGGACGTGCTGGGCGTCAGTGACGTTGACAGTCACCGTACAAGAGTTACTCTCTTTGAGTAAGTAGGCACCTGGCGGTGCGTGACGGAGGACACCATGTCAGCACTCGAGTACAGCCCCTACGCGGCGGACTGCCCCAGTCGGCAGCTGCTCGACCGCATCGGCGACCGCTGGAGCGTGCTGACGATCGGCGCCCTCGCCGACGGTCCCGCACGGTACTCGGCGGTGGCGGCCCGGGTGCAGGGGGGTCTCCCAGAAGATGCTCACCCAGACGCTGCGGGCCCTCGAGCGCGACGGCATGGTGACGCGGACGGTGTTCCCCGAGATCCCGCCGCACGTGGAGTACGAACTGACCGAGCTCGGGCGATCGCTGCGCACGGTGCTCGTGCCGCTGGAGGACTGGGCCACCTCGCACATGCCCGACGTCGCCGAGGCGCGCGAGGGGTACGACGCGCGCTGAGCGACCCCGCACTCGGAATCCCCGACGGCGACGAGTGGTTGCCTGGGGACATGCGATCGATCGTCTACACGAAGCCCGGTGCCAGCAGCGTCCTCGAACTCGTCGAGCGGGAGGTCCCGGAGCCCGGTGCCGGTGAGGTCCGCGTCCGCGTCGTCGTCTCCGGCGTCAACCCGACCGACTGGAAGGCCCGTGCCGGCGGCACGTACGGCGACGGACTGCCCTTCCCCGAGATCACGCCGAACCAGGACGGGGCAGGTGTCGTCGACGCCGTCGGCCCCGGAGTCGACGGGTTGACCGTCGGTGACCGCGTGTGGCTCTTCATGGCGGCGGCGTCACGGCCGACCGGCACGGCACAGGAGTACACGGTCGTGCCCGAGTCGCGCGTGGTCCCGCTGCCCGACGGCGTCTCGTTCGACGTCGGCGCCTCGCTCGGCGTCCCCGCGATGACGGCGCACCGGGCCCTCACCACCCACGAGGACGGCCCCGCACGCCTGGGGCCCGGAGCCCTCGACGGCTTCACCGTGCTCGTCGCCGGCGGCGCCGGTGCCGTGGGGCACGCCGCCATCCAGCTCGCCCGCTGGGCCGGAGCGACCGTCATCACGACGATCAGCTCGGACGCGAAGGCAGCCCTTGCCACGGCAGCCGGCGCCCACCAGGTCGTGAACTACCGCGAGGAGGGCGCCGCCGAGCGCATCCGGGCGATCGCGCCGGACGGTGTCGACATCGTCGTCGAGGTGTCGATCCCGCAGAACGCCGCGCTGGTCGCCGACGTGCTGGCGAACCACGGAGTCGTGTCGATCTACGCGAACAACGGCGGCGACGAGGCGAGCCTGCCGATCCGCCCGAACATGAGCGTGAACGCCCGCTACCAGTTCCTGCTGCTCTACACGATCGGCGACGAGGCGCTGTCCGCGGCGGCCGAGGACGTCACCGAGGCGCTGCACGACGGTGTACTGCCGGTCGGCGAGGACGCCGGACTCCCGCTCACCCGCTTCACGCTCGGGCAGACCGCCCAGGCGCACGACGCGGTCGAGCAGGACACGGTCGGCAAGGTGCTCATCGACGTGACCGAGGCGCCGTAGCTGCGACAACTGATCCGGCTCGGGCTCCGGCTCCGGCTCCGGCTCCGGCTCCGGCTCCGGCTAAAACGAACGGCTCCCACGCACGCGTGGGAGCCGTTCGTCGTGGACGTTGCGGGAGGGGTCAGCGACCCAGTCGCGCGGCGATCGCTGCGGTGACCCGGAGCCGGGCTGCAGCGCGCTCGCGTTCGATGTTGGCGGCGATGACGTCGAGGTCTTCGTAGTCGGCGTCGGTGGTGGTGTCGTTCCAGTTCGGCGAGGAGATCCGGGCACGCCCGAACGACGGCGGAGCAGGGTTCACGGTCGTCATGGGGGCATCGTACGTCGAGCGTCCGACAGAGCGTGTGAGCATCACGGGCCTTTCCTTGGATTGCGGTCGCGCTCGGGGAACGAGTAGGTCAGCGAGAACGCGACGGCCATGAACGACGCCATCATCGCGATGTTCTTGGCGTCGAGTTCGGTGAAGGCGTCGGGGACCGGAGAGTCGACGGTGAGCATGCCGAACGAGTACTGGTCCGACCGGATCACCACCGAGACGTACGAGGTGTACCGCGGCTCGAAGCCCGGCAGGTCCTGGTCGACGTCGACGTCGGCCGAGCGGTCACCGACGATCCGGGGTGATCCGCCGACCAGCACCCACTCGAGGTTGCGGTCGCCGTAGGGCGTGCCGGCGCGGAAGACCCCGGCGGTGTCGCCGGCCCCACCGTGACCGATCGGCTCGAGCGCCCGCAGATCGGTGGACAGCTGGTACACGTTGGCGCGGACGTCGGGCACCTTCGGCAGCAGGTAGAACGCCAGGGCCACGGCGACGCGGTCGGCGACGACCGAGAGTTCGCCGTGGCGCTCGGACCGGGGCAGCTCGGTGAACCGGACGAGCCGGGTGGCGATCTGGCCGAACGCGTACCGGACCGCCGTCGACTGCTCGAGCTCCGCCGCGGTGGCGTTGTCCTCGGCCACCAACCGAGCGGCGTCGCTGCGCCGGGTCCGGACCACCTGCACGGTCACGGCGCCGACGAGCACGACGAGCCCGAACGCGACGAGCGACAGTCGGACCGCCGGCGTGACGAACAGGTTCGGCAGCTGGAACGCCGCGGTGGGCGCAGCAGCCACCACGATCGGCCAAACGACCGTGCCGACCCGTCCTGAACGCTGGTTCCCCATGACCACGACGCTAGGTCACGCCACCGACGCGGACGGAGTTGTCCACAGGCGGGTTCTCCACAGGATCCATCGGCCTCCACCGGCCCGTCGCACGCAGCTGGTAAGCAGGACCCATGACCGACGTCAGCACGCCCGTTCCCGGATCCAGAGCCCTCGTCCTCGGTGGCGGAGGTGTCGCCGGCATCG
Source organism: Curtobacterium sp. MCSS17_006 (assembly GCF_003234215.1). Taxonomy (NCBI): domain Bacteria; kingdom Bacillati; phylum Actinomycetota; class Actinomycetes; order Micrococcales; family Microbacteriaceae; genus Curtobacterium; species Curtobacterium sp. MCSS17_006. The sequence goes on from NZ_QKSO01000014.1 coordinate 13,600, forward strand.
CGTGGGAAGTCGGCGTCCTCGTCGCGCTGCAGGAAGCCGGCGTCGACCTCGACGCCGCCGACCTCGTCGTCGGCACCAGCGCCGGCAGCGTCGTCGGCGCGTTCGTCCGGAACGGTGCCGTCCAGCAGGCCTACGACCAGCAGCACACCCCGGCGCCGACCACCTACGAAGAGCCGGCCCCCATCGACGTCGAGGCCGTGCAGCAGCACATCGGCGCAGCACTGCAGGGTGCGACCGGCGAGCAGGACGCCCGGGCTCGACTCGGCCAGGCCGCCCAGCAGGTCGTCGGTGGTCAGAGCGACGACGAGCGCACGGCGACCTTCGGCGAGACGCTCCCGTCCACCGAGTGGCCGGAGAAGCCGCTCGCCGTCACCGCGGTCGACGCCACCGACGGCACCTTCCGCCTGCTGACGGCGGCCGACGGCGTACCGCTCCCCCGTGCGGTCGCGGCCAGCTGCTCGGTGCCCTTCGTCTGGACCCCGGTCACCATCGACGGCCGCCCGTACGTCGACGGTGGTGTCCGCTCGGGCACCAACGCCGACGCCGCCGCCGGGTACGAGCGCGTGCTCGTCATCGCCTGCGGCCCCGAGGGCCCGTCCCCGTGCGGGCCGTGGCTCGACGTCGCCGTCGAGGCCCTGCGCGCCGGTGGTTCGTCGGTCGAGGTCGTGGTGGCGGACAGCGCGTCCCAGCAGGCCTTCGGCACGAACTCGCTCTCGCTCGCCACCCAGGCACCGTCGGCCGAGGCCGGCCACGCCCAGGGCACCGCGGTCGCCGAGCAGGTCGCCGCCTTCTGGGCCGAGGACCTGGCGAGCGTGCACGCATGAGCACCCCGTTCTCCGACCTCGACCAGTACGTCGCGCTCCCCCGCGTCGACGGCATCGACATCAGCCCCGACGGCACCCGCGTCGCCCTGACGGTCAGTGCCCTCGACCCCGACGGCACCGGGTACCGCCGGTCGATCTGGCAGGTACCAGCAGCCGCGGCCGAGGACGCGGACGACGCCGGCACACCCGCCGCACGCCCGGTCCGCCTCACGCGCTCCGCCAAGGGCGAGGGCGGCATCGCCTTCACCCGCACCGGCGACCTGCTCTTCGTCTCCGCCCGGCCCGACGCCGACGCCACCGACCTCGAGACAGCCCAGCTCTGGGTGCTGCCCGCGACCGGTGGCGAGGCCCGTCCGCTCACCCGCCTGGCCGGCGGCGTCGGTGGGGTCCTGGCCACCGCGGCCTCGTCGGACGTCGTGGCGCTGACCGCCGACCTGCTGCCGGGGGCCGGCTCCGACCCCGCGACCGTGCTCGAGGCCGACGCGGAGCTCCGGAAGAGCCGGAAGGACAAGCAGGTCCGCGCGATCCTGCACGAGACCTACCCGGTCCGGTACTGGGACCACGACCTCGGGCCGGCCCAGACGCACGTGCTGACGCTCGACACGGCCGACACCGGCAGCGACGCCGTCGGCGCCAGCGCCGAGCCCGTCCAGCCCGTCGACCGCACACCGGCCCCCGGTCGCTCGCTCGACCACGTCAGCGGGGCGCTCACGCCCGACGGCTCGGTCCTGCTGGCATCCGTCGGCGTCCGGGAGGCCCGTGGGGACCGCTCGACGCTCGTCACCGTCGACCTGTCCAGCGGCCACCGCACGGTGCTGTTCGACGACGTCGACGTCGACCACGAGATGCCGGCGCTCAGCCACGACGGCAGGACGATCGCCTGGGTCCGCACCGTCCGCTCCACCCCGGCCGGCGCGAACCAGCAGGAGGTCTGGGTCGCCCGCATCGACGGCTCCGACGCCCGCCGCGTCGCGACCAACTGGGACCGCTGGCCGAGCGAGCTCGTGTTCGAACACGGCGACCGCGCGCTCCTGGCGGTCGCCGACCAGGACGGCCGCGCGCCGGTCTTCCGCATCCCCCTCGACGGCGGCGCCGTCGAGCAGCTGACGCACGACGACTGGGCGTACTCGAGCCTGCGCGTGGCGGCGGCGACGGGCGTGGTCGTGGCGCTCCGGGCCTCCTGGGCGGCCCCGCTGCACCCGGTGCGGATCGCGACGGACGGCACGGTGACCGCGCTGGCGACGCCGGCGCCCCTGCCGGACGTGCCCGCCCACCTGGAAGAGGTCGAGACGACCGCTGCCGACGGTGCCCGTGTGCGCGGCTGGCTGGTCGTACCCGAAGGCGACGGGCCGCACCCGCTCGTCCTGTGGATCCACGGCGGACCGCTCAACTCGTGGAACCAGTGGTCCTGGCGCTGGAACCCGATGCTGCTCGCAGCCCGCGGGTACGCCGTGCTGCTGCCGGACCCCGCGCTGTCCACCGGCTACGGGCTCGACTTCGTGAACCGTGGCTGGAACGCCTGGGGCCAGGCGCCGTACACCGACCTGGTGGCGATCACCGACGTGGTCGAGGCGCGGGCGGACATCGACGCGACCCGCACCGCCGCGATGGGCGGGTCGTTCGGCGGGTACATGGCGAACTGGGTCGCCGGGCACACCGACCGGTTCCGCGCGATCGTCACCCACGCGAGCCTGTGGGCGCTCGACCAGTTCAACGGCACGACGGACTCGTCGCAGTACTGGTCGTCGATCTTCGACGCCGAGGGGATCGCGGCGAACGACCCGCACCGGTTCGTGGCCGACATCACGTCACCGATGCTCGTCATCCACGGCGACAAGGACTACCGGGTGCCGATCGGCGAGGGGCTGCGGCTCTGGTCCGAACTCGCGGAGCACCACGCGGCACCGGACGGCTCGATGCCGCACCGGTTCCTGTACTTCCCGGACGAGAACCACTGGGTGCTCGCTCCGCAGCACGCGGTGGTCTGGTACGAGACGGTGTTCGCGTTCCTCGGGCAGCACGTGCTCGACCAGGAGTGGGAGCGGCCGGCGCTGCTCGGGTAGCGCGGCGGGCCGGGCTGGCCGCTAGACGAACGCGGCCTGCCCGGTGATCGCCCGCCCGACGATCAGGGTGTTGACCTCGCGCGTGCCCTCGTACGAGTAGATCGCCTCGGCATCGGCGAAGAACCGGGCCACGCCCTTGTCGAGCACGATGCCGTTGCCGCCCTGTACTTCGCGGCACCAGGCGACGGTCTCCCGCATCTTCGCGGTGGCGAACGCCTTGGCCATCGCCGAGTGCTCGTCGCCACCGACCCCGGCGTCCTGCATGGCCGAGGCCTGCGTGCACAGTGCGATCGAGGCCGTGATGTTCGACAGCGACTTGACGAGCAGGTCCTGCACGAGCTGGTGGGCGGCGATCGGCTTGCCGAACTGGATCCGCTCGCGGGCGTAGGCCAGCGCGGCCTCGTACGCACCGACCGCGATGCCGACGGCCTGCCAGGCGACCTCGGTGCGGGTCAGTCGGAGCACCTCGGCGGTCGAGCGGAACGACGTCGCGTTCTGCAGCCGACGCGACTCGGGCACCCGGACGTCCTGCATGACGATGTCGGCGTTCTGCACGCCGCGCAGCGCGATCTTGTCCTCGATCTTCGTCGCGGTGAAGCCCGCGGTGTCGGTGGTGACGAGGAAGCCCTTGACCTGACCGTCGGCGACGTCCTTCGCCCAGATCACGACGACGTCGGCGAACGTGGCGTTGCCGATCCAGCGCTTCTCGCCGTCGAGCACCCACTCGTCGCCCTCGCGCCGGGCGGTGGTGCGCAGACCCTTCGCGGAGTCGCTGCCCGAGTACGGCTCGGTGAGCCCGAACGCCCCGACGATCTCACCCGCAGCCATGCGGGGCAGCCACTCGCGCTGCTGTTCGTCACTGCCGGCGACCGCGATCGAGTTCATCGCCAGGCCGGACTGCACGCCGATGAAGGTGGCGACGCTCGCGTCCACGCGTCCGAGTTCGAGGGCCGCCCAGCCGCGGTACACGGCCGAGTTCTCGAACTGCCGCACGAGCGGGACGCCGGGCCCGTACATGCCGAGCTCGGCGAGCGGCGCGATCACCTGCATCGGGAACTCGGCGCGCGCCCAGTACGCGTCGGCGATGGGCGCGACCTCGCGCTCGAGGTACTGCCGGAGCTGCCCGAGCGACGCGCGCTCCTGCTCGGTGAGCTGTTGCTGGAAGCCGTAGAAGTCCGATTCGAGCAGGGGCGTCGCGGGCATCGTCGTTGACATGGGAACCACGATGCATCATTCTCGAAAACGTTGCAAGAGAGGATCGCGTGTACACATCAGACTCTGCGCTGCGCGCCTTCCGGGAGGCCCGTCACACCTTCATCGCCGGCTCGCGGATCGACATGGGGGCGTTGGCTGCCGCACTCGGCGTCGACCGCACGTCGCTGTTCCGCTGGGTCGGCAACCGTGACCGGTTGCTGTCCGAGATCCTGTGGTCCCTCGCAGTCCCGACCCTCGACGGGGCCACCCACGCCGCCGACGAGATCGGGGCGACCGGAGCAGCCCGGCTCGTCGTCGTGCTCGACCGGTTCACCGCCGACCTGATCGACGCCCCGTACTTCCGGGCGTTCCTGACGCGCGAACCCGCTCGGGCGATGCGTCTGCTCACCACCTCGGACAGCGACGTGCAGAGCCGCTTCGTCGCCCGGGTGACCGCTCTCATCGAGCAGCAGGAGTCGTCCGGTACGTTCGATCCGGCACCGTTGTCGGCTGAGGAGCTCGCACGGCTGCTCGTCCGGATCTCCGAGTCGTTCACCTACGCCGAGTTCATCTCCGGTGAGACCCCTGATCCCGACCGGGCCCGTGCGGCGTTCGAGTACGTCCTGCGGCCCGACGCGGTGCACGCCACACCCGCACCACCGATCGGAGACCGATGACCATCGACGAGTACCCGTTCCGCCGCTCCTACCCCACCCGGTGGAACGACAACGACATGTTCGGGCACGTCAACAACACGATCTACTACTCGGCGATGGACAACGCGTCGACGTACTGGTTCCGCGAGGCCGCCGGGCTCGACCCGTTCTCGTCGGAGTGGATCGCCGTGCTGGTGTCGTCGAGCTGCCGGTTCGTCGAGTCCGCCGTCTGGCCGGACGTGATCGAGGTCGGGATGCGCTCGAAGCACCTCGGCACCACGAGCCTGTCGTGGGAGTTCGGTCTGTTCCGTCAGTCCGACGGCGCCCTGCTCGCCACCGGTGAGTTCGTGCACGTCATCATCGACCGCGAGGGCGCCCGCCGTCCGATCCCGCTGCCCGCCGAGCTCCGCGAGCTCGTGACCGGCTCGATGGTCGCGCAGCAGCCCGCCGTCGCCGACTGACGACCTCAGCCCTTGAGGGCTGCCAGCTCGAGGTTGATGTCGTCGGGGTCCTGCACGGACAGGATCACCATGCCGGCGTCGCCGAGGTCGGTGACCTCGCCGTGCTCGACACCCGCGGCATCGAGTCGGGCGGCCGCCTCGTGCAGCTCGTCGACCGAACCCACGACGAAGCTCACGTGGTCGAGGCCGACGGTGTCCGGATCGAACGTCTGCCCCGCGGGAGCGACCGGACGGAGTCCGAACACCTGGTCACCGAGCCGGAACACCGATCCGCCGTAGAAACGCTCGCGGTCCTCGCGGACACCCGGCTCGTCGACCTGGTCGCTGAAGTCGATCGCCGGATCCGTGCCGAGCAGCAGCTGGTAGAAGGCCTTGCTCCGGTGGATGTCGGTCACGGTGACACGGACGTGGGCCAGGGCGGTCGGGTGTGCGAACGGCTCGGTCATGGTGGAGCTCCTCAGGGGTTGCGCGCCGTGGTTGCGACGCGCACCCGAGGCAACGCTCGGTCCCTCCGAAGCACCCGAGGCGGTGCGGCGACCGGACAGCCCCGTGCACGGCGTTCCGCACGCCGCACAACCGAAGTGCCCCCGAACCACGCGATCGCGCGGTTCGGGGGCACTTCGGTTGTGCAAGCGGCGCTGGACCCGAACGCCAGCGCCGCAGTCCGGGGTCAGATCAGGTCGTCGGTCAGGTGGTTCAGCGTGCCGAAGCGGTGCGCCGTGATGGACACCGCCTGCTCGCGGACGAACGGCAGGATCTCGAGCCGACCGGCCTCGGTCACGGGGCCTCCGTAGACCGCGATGTCCGGACGACCACCGACGGCCGAGTACAGCGCCGAGGTGTCACCGCCGATGAGCCGCACCCGGGTCGAGGGACCCGAGGCGACCGAGCTCGCGAAGGCCGCGTCGGACACCGTCTGCGACAGCGAGCGGACGATCGGCAGCGCACGGATAGCCGAGGCGACGGACGACGGCAGCGTCGCCGCCGTGGAGACCTCGATCGCCGTGCCGGCACGGAGCGCAGCGGCGACCACGCGGACGAGCTCAGGGACAGCATCCTCGTCGGCAGAAGCCAGCCGCACCTGCACCGACGGGAACGGCAGGTACCGGGCGATGTTCCGCTCGGCAGAGAGCGCCGAGACGTCGGTCGCGGTGCCGAAGAGCGTCGACCACGCCTGCTCGTCCGACGCCAGCGCACGGTCGAGCATCGGCGCCGCGACCTCGGCAGCCCGGGCGAACGCCGAGACCGGACCCGACACGGCGACACCGGACGCAGCGACCGCCGGTGCGGGCGTCCAGGACCCGAGCCCGAGCAGGTAGTTCAGCCCACCCGCCTTCGTGCCGGCGCCCACGGCCGACTTCTTCCACCCGCCGAACGGCTGGCGGCGGACGATGGCGCCCGTGATGCCGCGGTTGACGTAGAGGTTGCCCGCCTGGATCCGCGACAGCCACGTGCCGATCTCGGCCGGGTCGAGCGAGTGCAGGCCCGAGGTCAGGCCGTAGTCGACCTCGTTCACGATGTCGATCGCCTCGTCGAGCGAGTCCGCGGTCATCATGCCGAGGATCGGGCCGAAGTACTCGGTGCGGTGGAACTCCGAGCCGCGGCGGACGCCCTGTCGGACACCCGGGCTCCAGAGCTTGCCGGTCTCGTCGAGCTGCTTCGGCTCGACGGCCCAGGACTCCCCCGCGCCGAGCTTCGTCAGGCCGTCGAGCAGCTTGCCCGAGGCCGGCTCGATGACGGGCCCCATCTGCGTCGCGGCGTCGGTCGGGTAGCCCACCGTGAGCGAGGCCACCGCGTCGAGCAGCTGGTTCCGGAAGCGCTTCGACTTCGCGACCGAGCCGACCATGACGACGAGGGACGCGGCCGAGCACTTCTGACCGGCGTGCCCGAACGCCGACGCGACGACGTCCTTCACGGCGAGGTCGAGGTCGGACGACGGCGTGACGATCACGGCGTTCTTGCCCGAGGTCTCGGCGAGCAGCGGCAGGTCGGGGCGGAACGAACGGAAGAGCTCGGCCGTCTCGTACGCACCGGTGAGGATGACCTGGTCGACCATCGGCGACGCGATGAGCTGCTGCCCGAGGTCGTTCTCCGACACCTGCAGGAACGCGAGCACGTCGGCCGGGGCCCCGTGGGCGTCGAGCGCGGTCTCGATGATCGAGGCGAGCACGGCCCCGGAGCGCTCGGCGGGCGGCGCGGGCTTCAGCACGACGGCGGACCCGGCCGCCAGCGCGGCGAGGGTCGATCCGGCGGGGATCGCGACGGGGAAGTTCCACGGCGGCGCGACCAGGGTCAGCGCCGCGGGGGTGAAGGTCGCACCGTCGACGTCGTCGAGCGAGGACGCCAGGGTGCCGTAGAAGTGTGCGAAGTCGATCGCCTCGGACACCTCGGGGTCGGCCTGGTCGATGGTCTTGCCGGTCTCCGACGCCATGACCTCGATGAGGGCGGCGCGGTTCGCCTCGAGTGCGTCGCCGACGGCGTGCAGCACGGCGCCACGCGCACCACCGGACCAGGTCCCCCAGACCGCACCGGCGGCCTTGGCGCGGCCGAGCGCGGTGTCGAGCGCCGTGGCGGAGTCGACCCGGGCCTCCTGGACGGCGCGGACGCCGAGCGTCGACGAGGCGACCCGCGCGGTGATGGCGTCGCCCCAGGCGCGGACGGCGCCGACCGAGGGGTCGCTGTCCGGGGTGTTCTCGAAGTGGCCGGGGCCGGGGCGGCCGACGGCGGCGTAGCGGTCGGCGACACGGTGGGAGACCGGCGCTTCGAGGCCCTCGGGCGTCGCGAGCGGTACCAGGGACGCGCGGAAGCGCTCCTCTTCACGGGCGAACAGCGGCGGCGAGGACACCAGCGAGAAGACCGCGGACATGAAGTTGTCCTGCGACGCACCCTCTTCGAGACGGCGGATCAGGTAGGCGATCGCGACGTCGAACTCGCCCGGGTGGACGACCGGCGTGTAGAGCAGGAGCGACCCGACGGTGTTCTTCACGGCCGACGCCTGACCCTGCGCCATGCCGAGCAGCATCTCGAACTCGATACCGTCCCGCACGCCGCGCTCACCGGCGAGCAGCCAGGCGTGGGCGACGTCGAACAGGTTGTGCCCGGCGACACCGACCCGCACGTTCGCGACGCGGTCGGGGGTGAGCGCCCAGTCGAGCACGCGCTTGTAGTTGGTGTCCGAGTCCTGCTTGGTGTGCCAGGTGGCGAGCGGCCAGCCGTGCACCGAGGCCTCGACCTGCTCCATCGGCAAGTTCGCGCCCTTCACCAGACGGACCTTGATGCCGGCACCGCCGCGGGCACGGCGGGCGGCGGACCACTCCTGCAGCTCCTGCATCGCGGCGAGCGCGTCGGGCAGGTACGCCTGCAGCACGATCCCGGCCTCGAGGCCGAGGAACTCCGGCTCGTCGAGGAGCTTCGTGAAGACCGCGATGGTGAGGTCGAGGTCCTTGTACTCCTCCATGTCGAGGTTGATGAACTTGGCCGGGGTGGCGGCTGCGGCACGCTGGAAGAGCGGTCGGAGCTGCTCGACGATGTCGTCCACCGCGTGGCCGAACGCCCACGGCGAGTGCGGGTGCACGGTCGAGGACACCTTGATGGAGACGTAGTCGACGTCGTCGCGGGCCAGGAGCTTGTGCGTGCCCTCGAGTCGGCGGGCGGCTTCGCGCTCGCCCAGGACGGCCTCGCCGAGCAGGTTGACGTTGAGGCGGACGCCGTCGCGCTTGATGCCGGCGATGGCCGGGCCGAGCTTGGAGTCGGTGGCGTCGACGATCAGGTGGCCGACCATGTTGCGGAGGACGCGTCGGGCGATGGGGACCACGACGTTCGGCAGCATCGGGGCCATGGCGCCGCCGAGCCGGACGAGTCCGCGGAGCGCGGCGGGCAGGAACCCGGGGGCGTCCGGGGCGATCTGGCGGAGCTTGCGGGCGGCGACGGCGAGGTCTTCCGGTCGCACGACCCCGTCGACGAACCCGACGGCGAAGTCGAGTCCGGCGGGGTCGGCGAGCACGCCGGCGAGCTGCTTCGCGGAGCCGTCGACCGGGTAGGACTCGGCCTCGGCGAGCCACTGTCGGACGAGCGCGACGGACTGGTCCGCCAGGGCGTCGTGGTCGATGGCGGAGTCCTCGTGCAGCGTCGTCATGGGTTCAGTGTGGAGGTCCGGGATGCGGTAGCGGAAGTGAGCGTTCCTGATGGATACCGTTCAGTTGCGCTACCGTTCCGGTCCCGATCCGGCTAGCGTCGGACCATGCTCGACGTCCGCCGTCTCGTGCTCCTCCGTGAGCTGTCCATCCGTGGCACGATCGCGGCCGTCGCCGAGGCCGTGAACTTCACTCCGTCGGCGGTCTCGCAGCAGCTGAGCGCCCTGGAGCGGGAGGCCGGCGTGCAGCTCCTGCGCAAGGCCGGGCGTCGGCTGCAGCTCACCCCGCAGGCGGAGGTGCTGGTGGCCGCGGCGGGCCAGGTGCTCGACGTCCTCGAGCACGCGCAGTCCCAGGTGGAGGAGACCCTGTCGTCCGTGCAGGGCCGCGTGCGGGTCGCCGTGTTCCAGTCCGCAGCCCTCGCCCTGATGCCGAGCGCCCTGCACGAGATGGCCACGGAACACCCCGACGTCCGGGTCGAGATGGTGCAGCGGGAACCGGAGACCGCACTGAACGAGACGTGGGCTCGTGACTTCGACATGGTCATCGCCGAGCAGTACCCGGCGCACGCCGCTCCGCACCTGCCCGGGCTCGACCGCTCCGACCTGACGACCGACGCCGTCCGGCTCGCCCTGCCCCCGCTCGACACTGCCCTGCGCCCGGTGTCGTCGCTCGAAGACGCCCGCACCATGCCCTGGGTGATGGAACCCCGCGGCACCGCGTCGCGGCACTTCGCCGAGCAGGTCTGTCGGCGCTGGGGCTTCGAGCCCGACGTCCGGTACGAGACCGCCGATCTGCAGACGCAGATCCGTCTGGTCGAGTCGGGCAACGCGGTGAGCCTGATGCCGGACCTGATGTGGACCGGTCGGACGACGACCTGTCGACTGCTCGAGCTGCCGGAGGGGCCCCGACGCACGATCTTCACCGTGGTGCGGTCCGCGGGGTCGTCGTCCCCGGCGGTGCGCGCACTCCGTGACGCGCTCGAGCGTGCGGCGGCGGCCGTCGGCGACTGATCCGCCAGCGCGTACGCCATCCAGTGCACGCCAGCCGGCACGCACACCATCCAGCGCAGGCCATCCAGCGCGCGCCGTCCGGCGCCGTGACCGGATCGAGACCTGGGCATCCGTCAGGATCTCGTCGGTGCAGACATCTCCTGGATGAGGGCACCTCCCGGTGCCCCGACCGGCATCCGAGGGGGATCCCATGAACCAGCCCTGCACCTCCACCACACGACGGGTCGCTGCCATCGGCGCAGCCGTCGCCATCGTCACCGCGTCGTCGGCGTTCGGCATCGGCGCCGCGACCGCCGTGGCGGCCGAGCCCACGACCGCCACGAGCACGGCCACACCCGGTACGCCGGCCGAGCCCGGTACGCCGGCCGAGCCCGCCGCGCCCGTCACGACGGTCGACACCGACGAGCAGCCGGGAGGCCCGTCCACCGATCCGACGCCGACTGCGGTCCCGGAAACGGCGACACCAGAGCCCACGGCACCCGCCGCACCGGCGACATCTGCGGCACCCGCGGCACCCGCGGCCGACGACGGCAGCGACCTCGCCTTCACGGAACCGTCGACCGCCGAGGACCCGATCGAGCTCACCGCCACCAGCGGCACGCCCTTCACACGCACCTTCGAGACCACCGGCGGCGACGGCACCGTCGGCTACGCCATCCAGGACGCCCCGTCCTCCGACTACTGGGTCAACGTCGACACCGGCGTCCTGAGCGGCGACCCGAAGGAGGCCGGGACCTTCCGGTTCCAGGTCGTCGCCCTGAGCGGCTCGACCGAGATCACACAGTACGTCGAGCTGACGGTCGCACCCGGCGACCCCGTGGGCGTGACGTTCGGCGTCGCCACCCCCGACTACAACGGGCTGTGGCAGGTCGAGACCGACGGCACGATCTGGGAACAGGCCGCCGGTCAGGGCCGCGTCCGCATCGTGCCGAGCATCCCCGTCGCTGAGGACACCCCCCTCACGCTCGCCGGGCTCGCGGTCGACGCGTACGGCAACCGGACCACGCCGGGTCCGGACTACCCCCGGTCGACGGTCACGAGCACGGACGACTCCGACTCGGCGGTGTGGAACGACGGGGACTCCTCGAACACCGTGACCTTCGGCGGCACCGGCACCCGGACCGTGACGGTCTCCGAAGGGGGCGTCTCCACGTCGTTCGAGGTCGTGGTCGGCGCCGAGGACACCGACGAACCCGCCGCCCCGGACACCATCACGTTCACCGAGCCCTCGACGCCCGAGTCACCCATCCGCATCGAGACCACCGCGGGCGAGCAGATCGAGCGCACCTTCACCGCGACGGGGTCGTCGACGGAGCTGCACTACGTCCTGCTGACCGGCCCGACGGCGTTCCCCGTCCCGGGCAACGAACACCCGATCGCACCGCTCGGCCTCGCCGTCGGTGACACGAGCGGGGTCCTGAGCGGCGCCCCGACGGTGGCCGGCGAGTACGACTTCCAGGTCATGGCCATGAACGGGTCCCGCGCTGCCACCCAGTACGTCCACTTGTCCATCCGTCCCGCCGCGACGAAGGAACTCAGCCTGCTCGTCGGCACGATCGGCTCCCCGAAGGCGTGGCTCCGTGACGCCGAGGGCCTGCGCGAGATCTTCGCGGAGAGCCCGAAGTCGATCCCGGTCGACGCCGTCCCCGTGACTCAGGGGGCGACGATGGTCGTCCGGGTGACGGCCCTCGACGCGTTCGGGAACAGCACGAAGGAGTCCGACGGCGCCCAGCCCGTCGTGACGAGCAGCGTGGCCAGCGACGAAGTGACGCTGCCGCACGGCGAGTGGGCGCCCCGCGTCGGGTTCCCGCACGCCTCGCCGCACACCATCACGGTCGCCCTCGGTGACGTCTCGACCACGTTCGACGTGGACGTGCGGCCGTCGGTCGCGACCGTCGGCGACACGACCCCGACGGCCGGCGGCGGCGGGCACCTCGCCTACACGGGCGCCGACGCCTCCGGGCCGCTCGCGTGGGCTCTCGGCCTGCTCGCCGCCGGCGGCGGCCTGCTGGTCCACCGGCTGCGTCGCCGTCGCGCCTGAGACGCGACCCCGCAACGGACGGGAGGCGCGGTGCGGGCCCGCACCGCGCCTCCCGTCCGTCCTTCCGCACCCACAGGGCGCGCCGCGCGTGCGGGGGTCAGGCGGTTTCCCGCACGCACCCCCAACCCGGGTCACATTCCGGTGAATCGTCACAGCCCGGCAACGTCATCCCGCTACGATCCGAGAACGCCGACATTCTCGGCAAATTCACATGATCTGGGCGATGAGCCCGGACCGAATCCCTGGGGGATCCCGTGCACCGCAGCACCTCCACTGTCCGTCGCGCCTGCGCCGTCGGCACCACCGTCGCCCTGGTCGGCCTGACCACCGGCCTCGGCATCATGACCGCGACGGCCGCCAACGCCGAGACGCTCGACACCACGCAGCCGATCGTGGCCGCCGAGACGCCCGCTCCGGTCGTCTCCGACGAGACGCCCACGCCGACGGACCCGCCCGTCGAGACCGCGCCCGAGACCCCGGCTCCGGTCGAGGAAGCCCCGGCGCCCACCCCCGAGGCCACCGAGCCCGCCGCGCCGGAGACCACCGCGCCGGCCGCCACCGAGGCTCCGAAGCCGACCGAGACCCCGAAGCCGGACGTCACGGCCAAGGCCGCCGACGCCACCGTCACCATCGAGGGCACGGCCAAGGTCGGCACCCGACTCGTCGCCGTCGTCACCGGCTTCGACGACGAGGCGGGGTACAAGTACTCGTGGACCGACCAGGACGGCAACGTCCTGTCGAAGGCCGCGAGCTACGTCGTCGACCCGACCGACGTCCGCAAGACCATCACGGTCGCCGTGACGGGCACGCTGCCCGGCGCGACCGAGACCTCCACGGTCGAGTCCGAGGCCACCGCCGCCGTGACGCAGACCCCGGCGTTCCTCGGTGAGGACGGCCAGCCCACCAAGGCCGGTGCCACGCAGGACAGCCCGCTCGAGCTGAGCACCGCCGCCGGTGACGCCTTCTCGCACACCTTCCGTGCGCAGGGCTTCCCGGAGCCGAAGTACAGCCTCGCCTGGTTCGACGAGGACGACGCCGAGTACGCCGAGGAGTTCCCGGAGGACGAGATGTCCCCCGCGGACCAGCTCCCCGACGGTCTGACCTTCGACGCCTCGACCGGTGAGCTCAGTGGCGTCACCACCGAGGCGTGGGACTGGACCTTCGCCGTCACGGCAACCAGTGGCACCGAGACGACCACGCAGTACGTTTCGCTCAACGTCGAGGCCGGTGCGCCGCTCGGCCTGTTCGTCTACACGACCGACCGCGCCGGAGCCTTCGACTTCGACGAGAACGACACCAAGAAGCGCACCACGTGGATCATCGACCCGGACGGCAAGGTCTACACCGTCATCACGCAGGGTGACGGCGACGGTGGCCAGGTCGGCACCGAGGTCGACGGCGGTCGCCCCACGATCAAGCAGGGTGGGACGCTCATCGTGACCGGCACGGTCGTCGATCGGTTCGGCAACGAGGTCCTGGGCGAGGACGACGAGTCGATCACGCCCACCGTGACGTCGGACGTCTCGACCGACGTCATCGCCGCAGACCCCGAGATCGGTGAGTTCGGCTTCATCGGCGTCACGTTCCCGCACGCCTCGATCCACAACCTCACGGTCGCCGCCGGCGATTTCGCCACCTCGTTCGCCGTGGACGTCCAGCCGACCGCGGTCGCCGGCATCGCCGACCCGACCCCGGTCGCGCCGGCAGCGGCCCCGGTCGCCCCGGTCAACACCGGCGGCCAGCTCGCCTACACCGGTTCGGACACCACCGACGCACTGCCGTGGGCCCTCGGCCTGCTCGTCGCCGGTGCCGGCCTCATCGGCGCCCGCTTCGCGCGTCGTCGTCGCGCCCAGCGCTGACACCCTGAGACGTCTCCCGTCCGTCGCGTGCCCGCGCGGTGGACGGGAGGCCCGTGACGGCCCCGCCTGCTCCTCCACCGGAGCAGGCGGGGCCGTTCCGCATCCGCGCCCGGCCGGGTCCGCGCCGGTAGCGTTGGCGACATGCCCACGCTGCTGCACATCGACTCCTCGGCCGACCTGTCCCACTCCCGCTCGCGCGCACTGACCGCGGCCTTCGCCGACGCCTGGCGCGCCCGCGGCCCGGAGTACACGGTCGTCCGACGGGACCTGCACGTCGACCAGCTCCCCCACCTGGAGAGCTCGGCGCTGCACTGGGCCGCCGCCGACCGTACCGCCGAGGAGACCGTTGCGCCCGAGGCCGAGGCCCTCCGTCAGGGGGTCATCGACGAGCTCCTGGCCGCCGACGTCGTCGTGGTGGGTGCGCCGCTGTACAACTACACCGTGCCGTCGACCCTGAAGGCCTGGATCGACCGCATCCACGTGCCCGGCATCCTGACCGGCGGCGTGCAGCCCCTGGCCGGACGACCCGTCGTCACCGTGGTGAGCCGCGGCGCGACCTACGACGCCGGCACCCCGACCGAGGGCTGGGACCACGGCTCCCCCGTCCTGCACATCGTGCTCGGCACCGCGCTCGGCATGAAGCTGTACCCGATCACCGTCAGCGCGACCCTGGCCGACCGGCTGCCGGACCTCGCACCGCTGGCCGACCACGCCGCCGCGGAGTTCGCCGACGCGAAGACGACGATCGAGCGCCTGGCGACGACGCTCGGCTGACCCGCGCGGCCGCGGCGCTCGTCAGGCGGGCCGGATCTCGCCGGCCCGCCCGAGCAGCTCCGCGTGGAAGGCCGTCTGCGTCAGCGCGCTCGCGAGCAGGAACCCGGTCATCGACTCGATCCCGCCACTGAAGGGCACGCGGGCGGCGACCTCGAACAGCGTCGGACGGTCCAGCGCGTCGAGGGCGGCGGCGACGTGGCGCGAGCGTTCCTCCCGGTGCCGGGCCAGCGTCTGCGCGCGGGTGACGATGCCGCGGAACCGGTACTCGTGCCCCGGGCAGACCTCGAGGTCGCCGTACGGGTCGAGCCGCGCGAGGGACGCCAGGTAGTCGCCGAGCGGGTTCGTGCCGGTTCGGCCGCCGAGTCCGATGCCGGAGTTGATCCGCGGCAGCACGTGGTCGCCGGAGAACAGCAGCCCGTCGGCCTCGTCGAGGAAGCACACGTGCCCGCTCGTGTGCCCCGGGGTCCACAGCGTGCGGATCGTCCGACCGGGGATCGGCAGCAGGTCGCCGTCCTCGAGCGGCACGTCGGCGTACGGCGCCTCGATCCGGCCCATCCCGATCCGGCGTCCGCTGCCCCACGCCTCGACGACCCCGGCCTGCAGGTGCTCGGGCAGCCCCCACGTCGCGATGTCCGCGTCGTTCCGCTCGGCGTCGGCGCGTTCCCGTTCGAGCGCGCGGACCTCGAGGCCGTGCATCGCCACGCGCGCACCCGTCGCCCGGCGGATGGCCGCCGCGGCACCCAGGTGGTCGGCGTGCAGGTGCGTCACGGCCACGAGCGACACGTCGTCCAGGTTCCGGCCGATCGTGGCGAGCCCGTCCCGCAGCTCGGCGAGCCCGCCGTCGGCAGACCACCCGGGGTCGATCACCGCGAGCGAGCCGTCCGCCGCCTCGACGACGTAGACCAGGGTCGCGTCGGGCACCCCGAACCGGAACGGCACCGCGAGGGTCCAGATGCCCGGCCGGACCTGCTCGACGGGTGGCAGGACGCCGTCGCGGAGCGCGGCGGCCTGCACGGGGCTGATCGGTTCCGGGGCCGGCGCTGCCGGCGGGGGCACGGTCGTCACGCTCGCCACCATACCGACGCCATCGACATCGACGAGGCGGGCCACTTTCTGAAATGCATTGTTTCACCCATTGCATTCCAGTAACGTCTGATCGGTCGAGAGGAACCCATGCGCAACAAGTGCACTGCTCCGGTTCTGGGCATCGCTCTGGCTCTGAGCATCACCTCGTGCACACCGTCGACGAACGGACCGCTGCGCTTCACCGACAGCGGCACCGTCTGGTGCCAGAGCGCCCGCCTCGATGGTTCGATCGGCATCCCGATCGACAGGGAGAACGGCCCGTCCATCGTGGTCACCGGCATCAGGACGCCGGAGCAGACCGGCGTGACGACGCACGAAGTCCTGTTGGTTCCGGTCTCCCCGTACAGCAGGACCGGATCGGTGTCGTGGCCGCTGGCGGAGGAATGGGGCGACCCGAGGTCCGCGATCGGCCGGTCTGTTCCAGCAGGCGAGCACTTCGACCTCGCCATCCACCTGTCACGCGACAAGGGAACATCAGGTACGACAGGACCCATCTTCATCGACTACCAAGCCGAAGGCCGCTCGTACACCGCCAACACGCACACGCAGGTGGAGATGGAGCCGGACTGCCGACGCTGAACACGCTTGCGGTGCATGGTGAGCAGAAATGGTCGGGTCCGGGCCGTCGACCCGACCATTTCTGCTCACCGAACGCACGTGCCGGGCGGAGCACGGGCCTCCAGGCAGACGGCACAGGCCGCGCCGACAGCCCCGCCGACGCGCGCGAGTAGACAGGGCCCATGGAGATCGCACCGATGCTCGCCAAGGCCGTCGCCACCGTCCCCGACCCGGACAGCACGAAGGGCGGGCTGCGGTACGAACCGAAGTGGGACGGCTTCCGGGGCATCGTGACCATCGACGGGGACGACGTCGAGATCGGCAGCCGCGGCGCCAAGCCGCTCACCAGGTACTTCCCCGAGCTCGTCGAGGCCTTCCGCGCGCAGTTCGGCGGCCGCGACCACCCGGTCGTCCTGGACGGCGAGGTGATCCTGCGCGCTGGGGAACCCGGTGCCGAGCGCCTCGACTGGGAGGCCCTGTCACAGCGCATCCACCCGGCGGCCTCACGGATCACCAAGCTCAGCGTCGAGACACCGGCGCAGTTCGTGGCCTTCGACCTGCTGGCGGTGGACGGCGAGGAGCTGGTGGACCGCCCCTTCGACGAGCGTCGCGAGCGCCTGGAGCAGCTCGGCGACGCGATGACCGATCCGCTCTTCGTCACCCGCACCACGCTCGACGTCGAGCAGGCGCGCGAGTGGCTCACCACGTTCGAGGGCGCCGGGCTCGACGGCGTCGTCGCGAAGCCGCGAGCGCGGCCGTACGAACCGAACAAGCGCTCGATGCTCAAGATCAAGCACCACCGCACCGCCGACGTCGTCGCCATCGGCTACCGCGTGCACAAGAGCGGCTCCGGCGTCGGGTCGCTGCTCGTCGGCCTGTACGACGCGGACGGCGAGCTCCGCCAGGTCGGCGGCGTCTCCGCCTTCTCCGACAAGCGCCGGGCCGCGTTGGTCGACGAGCTCGAGCCCGTCGTGCTCCGCGATGCGGACGGGAGGCCCGTCACCGGTGACGGGGGACGGTCGCGGTTCTCGTCGGGTCGCGACACGTCGTTCGTCCGGCTGGCGCCGGAGCTGGTGCTCGAGGTCCGGTACGACCAGATGGAGGGCGACCGGTTCCGGCACACCGTGCAGTTCGAGCGGTGGCGGCCCGACCGGGAGGCGACGTCGTGCGGGTTCGAGCAGCTCGAGGTGCCGAGTGCGTACAACCTGAACGACGTGCTGTCCTGACGACGGAACGCACTGCGGTGTCCGTTTGTCGCTGTTCTGTCACGTTCGGGGAAAAGTAGTTAGCCGAACTAGCGAAGCCGTGCCAGGATGATCTCAGCAGCACGAGGCGTCCAGTCCGGGCGCCCGGATCGAAAGCGGTCGACATGAGCACCAGCACGCTTGTCCGCCACCCTCGGCGGAGCCCCTTCACAGAAGTCCGAGAGGCACGGCGCCAGCGCGTCCTGCAGCTCAGCGCGGTCATCAGCGCCATCGCCGGCGTGACCGCCACGGCGCTCGCACTCGTCACGGTCGGACTCGGCTCGTGATCGTCGACGGCATCACCGACGTGCACCGCGGCACCTGGTCGCGGCTCACCCGCCTGCACACCGCCAGCATCGGGCTGCCGACGCACACCACGCGCGTCGAGGACCCGGACCGTCAGCGGGACGTCTCCTCCGCAGCCTGAGCCGCGGCTGTTCGGCATTCGGCCGCCGGTTGCTCGGCCGCTCGGCCGCTCGGCCTCAGCTCGGCTTCTTCGCCCGCGACGGCTGCACGCGCGGCGGCTCCCCCGGCATCTTCGGGAAGTCCGGCGGGAACGGCAGCTCACCCTCGCCGTTCGCCAGGTCCCGCTCCCACCACTCGAGCAGCGGCGCGATGCTGCCCGGCTGCTCCCCCATCGACTCCCACGGGTCGCCGGTGGTCCGCAGCCGCTCCGGCACCGTGCGGATCGTGAAGGTCGTCGGGTCCGCGGTGCGCAGTTCGTCCCACTCGATCGGCGTCGACACCGAGGCGTGCGCCAGGGCCCGGGGGCTGTATGCACCGGCCATCGTGCGGTCACGGTTCGCCTGGTTGAAGTCGACGAAGATCCGCTGCCCCCGCTCCTCCTTCCACCACGCCGTCGTGACCCGGTCCGGCATCCGTCGTTCGAGTTCGCGTGCCGCAGCGATCACCGCGTGCCGCACCTCGAGGAACTCGTGCTCGGGGCGGATCGGCGCGAACACGTGCAGGCCGCGGTTGCCGCTCGTCTTGATCCAGGTGGTCAGGCCGACCTCGTCGAGGACCTTCCGGAGCTCCTCGGCCACCGGCACCGTGTCGCCGAAATCGGTCCCGGGCTGCGGGTCGAGGTCGATGCGGAGCTGGTCCGGGTGGTCGCTGTCCTCGGCACGAGAGGCCCACGGGTGGAACACCACCGTGTTCATCTGTGCGGCCCACACCGCCACGGCCGGCTCGTCGATCACGAGCTGCGGGTGCGACCGGGCACTCGGGTAGGTCACCGTCACCGAGCGGACGTAGTCGGGCGCCCCCTTGGGTGGGTTCTTCGAGAAGAACTGCTCGCCGTCGACGCCGCCGGGGAACCGCTGCAGCGAGATCGGCCGGTCCCCGTTCGCCCGGACGAAGGCGTCGCCCACCGTGACGAGGTACTCCGCGAGGTCGAGCTTCGTGATGCCCGCCTCGGGCCAGAGCACCCGCGAGGGGCTGCTGATCCGGACCTCGCGGTCACCGTCGGGCCCCGGCACCCGCACCGTCGTCGCTTCGCTCGCCATGCAGCGGACCGTACACGCGTGGCGGCCGCTCGCCCGCAGCCCGGCCCGCCCGTGCTCCCGCACGGCAGGATGGGCGGGTGAACGCGTACCTCGGCATCGACCTTGCGTGGGGGCTCGGCTCCGAGCGGAAGGCCGCGAACGAGACCGGGCTGGTGGCGATGGACCAGGACGGCACGATCACCGACGCCGGGTGGGCCCGCGGGGTCGACGCCGTCGCGGACTGGATCGCCGAGCACCTCGGGCCACGATCCCTGATCGCCGTGGACGCCTCGCTCGTCGTGACGAACCCGACGGGCATCCGCGAGTCCGAACGGCAGGTCGGGCAGCGGTACGGCCGGTGGAAGGTCGCCGCGAACCCGACCAACCAGGCGTCTGCGGCGAGCGCTGGCTCAGCGCTGCTCGACCGGCTGACCGCGCTCGGCGTCGGGTACGTCTCCGACACGGACGCCATGCGGGCACGCACCGGTCCGGCGATGTTCGAGTGCTACCCGTACACGACCCTGGTCGGGGTGGAGGAGCTCGGCTACGACGTGGAACGACCCCGGTACAAGCGGCTCGACCTCCGGATCCCCGCCGCCGAGGCGCGTGCCCGTCGCGCCGAGGCGTTCGACGAGCTGGTCCGGCGGCTGCGCGAGACCCCGCTCGACCCGCCGCTGCTGCTGGACTCCCACCCGCTGACGCAGCGGCTCGCCGACCCGTCGGTGCTGCACGGTCCGACGCACAAGCACCGCGAGGACCTGCTCGACGGGGCGCTGTGTGCGTGGACGGCGGCGTTCTGGGAGCGACACGGCGACGAGCGCGTGCAGATCCTGGGAGGTGATCCGGCCCTCCTGTGCGACCCGCCGGACGAGGCGGGCCGTCGGCCCGTCGTGGTGGCACCCGCGCGCCCGTCGCAGCGGAGGCCGCGCGGCTAGGGTTGAGCGGTGAGCTCGACGACCGAACCCCTGCACATCGGGCTGGTGTCGCTGCACACCTCCCCCGGAGACGAACCCGGTTCGGGCGAGGTCGGCGGCATGAACGTCGTCGTCCGACACCAGGCCGAGGCGCTGGCCGACCTGGGCCACCACGTGGACATCATCACGCGCCGGTCTGCCCCGACGCAGCCGGACTCGGTGTCGCTCGTGCCGGGCGTGTGCCTGCGGTTCCTGTCCGCGGGGCCGGCCGAGCCGGTGCCGAAGGGCGAGCACGACGCGTTCATCGAACCGTTCCGCCACGAGCTGGAGCAGCTCGGGCCGTTCGACGTCCTGCACTCGCACCACTGGTTCTCCGGCGCGGCCGCGCTGCCCGTCGCCCGTGAGCGCGGCATCCCCCACGTGCAGTCGTTCCACTCCATCGCCGCCGACCCGGCCACGCCGCTGTCCGAGGGCGAACGACCCGAGTCCGCCGGCCGCATCGCCGGCGAGGAACTGCTCGCACGCGAGTCGGACGCCGTCGTCGTGGTCTCCGAGGCAGAGGCCTCGACCGTGCGCACCCGGCTCGGCGGCGACGACGCCCGCATCTGGATCGTGCCGCCGGGGGTCGACGGGTCCGTCTTCCGCCCCGCCGCCGTCGGCGCGCGCCGCGCCGCCACTCCCTACGTCGTCGCAGCGGCGCGCGTGCAGCCGCTCAAGGGCCTGGACCTGGCGATCGAGGCGATCGCGGACATCAGCCTGGAGGCCCGCCCCACCTTGGTCATCGCGGGTGACGTCTCGAGTGAGGCGGGCGACTACGTGGACGAACTGCGTCGGCTCGCCGACGCGCGTGGCATCGCCGACCACGTCACCTTCATCGGGCCGCAGTCGCGTGCCGACCTGGCGTTCCTGTTCCGTGGCGCGGCAGCCGTGCTCGTGCCGTCCCACTCCGAGACGTACGGGCTCGTCGCGCTCGAGGGTTCCGCTTCCGGGGTGCCGGTCGTGGCCGCCGCTGCCGGGGGCCTGCGTGAGGCCGTGGTCGACGGGGAGACGGGCGTCGTACTCGAGTCCCGTGACCCGCAGGAGTGGGCGGCCGAGATCGAGCGGATCCTGACCGATGGTCCGTACGCTGCAGGGCTCGCCGCTGCGGGGCGGGAGCACGCGGAGCGTCTCAGCTGGGAGCGGTCGGCCGCGGGGCTCGAGGACGTCTACCGCCGGGTGCTCGGGCGCTCGTGAGCGGGACGGGCGGGCGGTTCGCGGCGTTCTTCGCCGCGCTCGACGCCGTGCCCGTCGAGTCAGACGCCGAGGCGCTCTACGAGGTCGGATCGGCCGAGGGACGACTGCGGCGGGCGAACCTGACGCGGTACCTGGAGCGGTCCGGGCCGGGAGCCGACACGTTGCTCGTGGCCGAGGCACCGGGGTGGCGCGGCATGACGAACACGGGTGTGCCGTTCACGAGCATGCGCGAGCTCGGACCCGAGTACGTCGTGCCACCGGAGCCCACGGCACCGTGGGAGGCCTCGTCGCGCGTCGTGCACGCTGCGCTGGAGGGCTGGCGCGGTGCCCTCCCCGTCGCGTGGGCGATCTTCCCGCACCACCCCTTCGTGGCACCGGACCGGCTGACGAACCGGACGCCCCGACCCGCCGAGGTCCGCTCGGGAGCGCCCGTCGCGCTCGCGCTGCTGGAGGCCCTCGGCGGCGTGGACCGGGTCCGGGTGGTCGCCGTCGGTCGGAAGGCGCAGGGAGCGCTCGCCCTGGCCGGCATCGAGGCGATCGCCGTGCGGCACCCGGCACAGGGCGGCGCGAAGCAGTTCACCGAACAGCTGCGGGCGCTGGACCGCTAGCCGTCCGTCCGCCCCGGTGCGTCCAGGTCGCGTCCCGGTCGCGTCCCGCTCAGGCGGAGCGGACCTCGACGCCCTTGGTCGCGAGCCGCTCGGCGACGTGGGCGGGCAGTGGTGCGGCGGCGTACACGGTGCGGAGCTCCGGCAGGTCGAGTAGATCGTCCCAGTTCTGCGGGTCGAAGCGGTCGTCCGAGCCGTCCCAGCCGGGGTGGACGTCCTGCAGCACCTCGAGGTCGGAGTCCACGGTGATCTCGGTGACGAGCGACAGGTGCGACGGCAGCAGGTCGAGGTCGTCGTAGTACTCGCGCGCCCGGTCGTCCTGCCCGTCGACGTCGAGGTCCTCGTCGGTCTCGTCCTCGGCGTCCGGGTCGTAGGGGTCGAGGACGTCGAGGTCGTAGCAGAGGACGTCGAGCACCAGGAGCTTCGCGTTGAAGTCCGCGAACTCGATGGGCTCCTCGGTGGTGTTCGACTGCTGGTCCATGGCCGGAGCGTATCCGTCGCCGAGCGACCGTGTTGCGATCGCGAGAAACCTTCCTGTGGGACTGGACAGAAAGGCATCCAGCGCGCAAGGGTGACGCATGGCCACCACCAAGACGGACCGCCCACAGCAGGAGCAGCACGAGCTCCGCCGAGTCATCGGTCCCAAGCTCCTGCTGCTCTTCATCGTCGGCGACATCCTCGGCACGGGTGTCTACGCGCTCACCGGCCAGGTCGCGGCCGAGGTCGGCGGGGCAGCGTGGCTCCCCTTCCTCATCGCGTTCGCGGTCGCGCTGCTGACGGCCTTCTCGTACCTCGAACTCGTGACGAAGTACCCCCAGACCGCCGGTGCCGCCCTCTACGTGCACAAGGCGTTCGGCATCCACTTCGTCACCTTCATCGTGACGTTCATCGTGATGTGTTCCGGGATCACATCGGCGTCGACGGCATCGCGGGCGTTCGCGGCGAACCTCGGCGCCGGGTTCGGCATCGAGCTGCCGAACGGCGTGGTGATGCTCATCGCGATGGGCTTCATGCTCGCGGTGATGTTCATCAACTTCCGCGGGGTGAGCGAGAGCGTCAAGACGAACGTCGTGCTGACGCTGGTCGAGCTGTCCGGTCTCGTCATGGTGATCCTGATCGGGTTCTGGGCGATCGCGGGCGGCAACGCGGACTTCTCGCGGGTCGTGATGTTCGAGACGCCGGAGGACAAGTCCCTGCTGCTGTCGATCAGCACCGCGACGTCGCTGGCGTTCTTCGCGATGGTCGGGTTCGAGGACTCGGTCAACATGGCCGAGGAGACCAAGGACCCCTCGCGCATCTTCCCGAAGATCATGCTCACCGGTCTCGGCATCACGGCCGTGATCTACGTGCTCGTGTCGATCTGCGCCGTGGCCGTGGTACCGATCGGTGAACTGGCCGGCAATGAGACCCCGCTCGTCACCGTCGTGCAGACCGCCGCGCCGGACTTCCCGATCGCCGACCTGCTGCCCTTCATCTCGATGTTCGCCGTCGCCAACACCGCCCTGATCAACATGATGATGGCGTCGCGCCTGCTCTACGGCATGAGCAAGCAGGGCGTGCTGCCGGGCTTCCTGTCCCGCATCTCCCCCGCCCGTCGCACCCCGTCGACCGCGATCGTCTTCACCACGCTCATCTCGCTGCTGCTGATCGGGTGGGTCTCGCTCGACCCCGACTCCCCCATCGTCGTCGTCCTCGGTGGCACCACCTCGCTGTTGCTGCTGACGGTGTTCGCCGTCGTGAACGTGACCGTGCTCGTGCTCCGCCGCGACAAGGTCGACCACAAGCACTTCCGCGCGGGCGTCATCATCCCGGTCATCGGCATCATCACGTGCCTCTGGCTCGTCCTGCCGTTCTCGTCCGGTCGTGACCCGCAGCAGTACCAGATCGCCGGCGCACTGCTGGCCCTGGGCGTGCTGCTCTGGATCCTGACCTGGTTCACCCACGGACGGAAGCAGGCCGAGAAGGCCCCGACCGGTCTCGTGACGGAGCCGACGAAGGTGCAGCGGCCGCCGCACGACCACCGCGACGTCTGATGGACGCGACCAGTGTCATCTGGACCGTCGTCATCGCGGTGATCGCCGCGCTGTCGCTGTCCGCCGGGGGCTGGCGCCTGCGTCGGGGCCGGGGTCGACAGGACGGTCGACGCGAGCGCTGACCGCCGTGCACGAACGGCCCGTGACGGTTCTGGTTCGCGAAGCCCTGCGCTTCGTGCACCAGAACCGTCACTCGTGAAGCGTGCGTTCACGGCGGGCCGTCGCACGCTTCCCAGGAGGCGCCCGTACGCTCGTGCTGCTCTTCCCGCTCCGCCCGCCCAGCACCCGCCCAGCCCCTCGAGAGGTCCCGTCATGCGCCGTGTCGGCATCACCCTCGCCTCGGTGTTCGGCGCCGGGATCGTTGCGGTCGGCATCGGCGTGGTCGTCCTCGTGGTGATCGCGGTCAACTCGCTCGCCGGCATCGCGAAGTCGAGCGCCGCCACCCCGACGCCCGCGTGCCCGGCCGTCGTCTCGAAGACGATCGGCGGGATGGTCGTGCCGGCCGGCCCCGTCGGTGGTTTCTGCCAGGACCGCCTGGTGAACGCCGCACACGTGATCGAAGCCGCCCAGGCGCTCGGCATCGGCCCCCACACGCAGGCCGTCGGGGTGATGACCGCGATCGGCGAGTCGAGCCTGGTGAACCTGGACCACGGCGACGCCGCGGGCCCGGACAGCCGCGGCCTGTTCCAGCAGCGCGACAACGGCGCCTGGGGTACTTACGAGCAGCGGATGGACCCGTACACGGCCGCGACGATGTTCTACACGAAGCTCGTGAAGGTCCCCGGCTGGAAGACGATGAGCCCGACGCAGATGGCGCACGCGGTGCAGATCAACTCCGACCCGGACCACTACGCGAAGTCGTGGCCGCAGGCGAAGGCGATCGTCGAGGAGCTCACCGGCCAGGACGTGCCGGACGCCGCTCCCCAGGGCTGACCGCTCACGAGGCCACCGCCTGCGTCTCCTCGTCGAACTCGACGATCGCGGCTCCGCCGGAGTGCACGACGACCTGGGCGCGGAGCCGGACCGACTGCTCGTCGAGGGCACAGGCACAGGCGTCGACCCACTCCCAGTCCACCGGGTAGAGCCGGTCGGCGTCGGGGCGTTCCCACACGAGCACGACGTCGACGGCCCCGAGCTGCGCCACGATGTCGGCGATCAGGGCCGCGAAGTCGTCGACGTGTTCGTCCGGGGAGTACGGCAGGTCGGCGATCGGCAGCAGGAACGGGATCGACATCCCGCGGTCGTCGAGGAACAGCACCCAGCACTGCCGGCGCAGCGGTCGTTCGACGACGGCTTCGACGAGTCGGACGACGTCGTCGTCGGTGCGGACGGGTTCACGGATCAGGCGGTCGAGCATCTCGGTGTCAGGCATGGCTCCAGCGTGGCGAACCGGGAGCCACCGCCCGAGGCGCGATCTGGGTCTGTGGACAACCGCTCCACGAACCCAGCCTGTGAGGGAAGAGTCCCTCAGATGCCGTGTGTGACCGAGCTGTCGACGAGCAGCAGCGAGGCGAAGAACACCGCCACGATCGCCGCCATGCCGACGAGCACCACCGGCCAGGTCAGCCGACGCCGCACGAGCCGCAGCACGCACACCACGATCGTCGCGACCAGCACCGCCGCCACGATGATCGGTCCCACGACGACGACCGAGTCACCCAGCGTCTCGTTGCAGGTGTTGCCCGGCGCCGCACACGACACGAACGCCAGCGACATGAGCTTGATCCCCCACCCCGCTGCCAACGCACCGACCGTGAGCACCACGAGCAGGGCGGTGGAGGCGACCACGTCTGCGACGCGAGCGCGTCCTGCCAGGGGGTGCCGGGCCTCCCGACCGAAGCGCGCCGGACCGGACCCGAGCGGATCCGGACCCGACGCAGGTCCCGACCCGGGGCCCACGCCGGGGGCCGGGCCGGACTGCCGCGCGGGCGCGCCCATCAGGAGCGCCGGCCGCGCGTCGACCAGAGGGCGAGCGCGATGAGGACGGGCTGACCGAACAGGCGGACGAAGCGCTTCTCGTCGCTGTCCAGGCCGAAGGCGTCGCGCCGGTTGACCCACTGCGACAGGTTGCCGGGGAAGATCACCGTGAAGAACAGCGCCGCGACCGAGCCGACGAAGCGGCGGGCCGGCTTCGGGGCGAGCACGAGGGCCGAGCCGAGCGTGATCTCCGCGACCCCCGATGCGAGCACCGTCGTGTCGTCGTCCAGCGGGACGAACTCGGGGACCTGCGCCGTGAACTCCTTGCGCGCGAAGGTGAGGTGACTCGTGCCCGCGACGACGAGGGCCAGGCCGAGCAGGACGCGGAAGAAGGAACGCATGCCTCCATGGTGCCCGTTCCCGCGACCGGGTGCCCGCGCTGCGCGACTCGGACGTATTCGAAGCGAGGTTCACTCGCTAACATGCGGTCCATGGGAGCAGTCGCTCGAGACCACGAACCGCCGGCAGCCCCTGCGACCTTCGCGGTGGTGCTCGGACCGGTCGCGTTCTACCTCGGCATCATCGTGCCCGCACAGTCGACCGTGCAGCACGTGCTGCTCGGTGCGGTGTTCGGGCTGGTGTGCGTGCTCAGTGGCTGGCGGGCGATCCGGATCGCCGGTCGTCGCCGGGCCGTGCAGGTGTGGTCGTGGATCGGCATCGTGATCGGGAGCGTCGGGCTCGTCATGCTCATCTGGCAGGTGCTGGTGATCGTGACCGGGGGCACGTTCCCGCCGCCGTTCTGGTCGCCGTACGCCAACCGCTGACGCGGTCCGGCCGGGAGGTCCGGGTCGGGTCCGCCCCGTCGCGTGCGGAACGGGTCGGTCCGGGTCAGGGCCGCCCCGCCCGACGACGCCGGGTCACCAGCCGAGCGTGCCGGGCGCGCCCTTGAACGGTCCGACGATGTCCGCCGTGATCCAGCCGCCGTAGAAGTCGCCGTCCTGCGCCTGGACCCGTTCGCCGCCGACCTCGCACGAGTCCATCGCCGACGGGTAGATCGCGACGCGTTCCCGCAGCGACTCGTAGCCCGGGACGGGCGTCGGGTAGTTCCAGGCGGCACGGCTCGCGACCGTCCCGTCACCACCGACGACGTCGAAGTAGCGCGCCAGGCCCTTGAACTCGCACATGCTCGAACCCGGCGCCTTGACCAGCGCACCCTCGGCGAGGTCGGCCATCGGCAGGTAGTAGACCGGCGGGTGCGAGGTCTCGAGCACGCGGACGGCGTCGGTCGTGTCGGCGACGACCGTGCCGCCGAGACGGACGACGACGCGTGCGGTGACCCGCTCGACGGCGGGTGGGCGGGGGTAGTCCCAGACGGACTCCTGGCCGGGGCCGGGCTCGGTCCTCTTCGGGTGGCGCATGCTCCAGGTGTACGCCCGGTGCCTGCGGTGCAGCCGCGTGCGTGCGGCGAGGGCGCTCGCGTGCGTGCGGGTCGGGCCGTTCTTTCGCGCTGAGCGACAGTTCACGGGCTCGGCGGCGCGAGAAGTGT
Source organism: Curtobacterium sp. MCSS17_006 (assembly GCF_003234215.1). Lineage (NCBI taxonomy): Bacteria > Bacillati > Actinomycetota > Actinomycetes > Micrococcales > Microbacteriaceae > Curtobacterium > Curtobacterium sp. MCSS17_006. Next base: position 41,235 of record NZ_QKSO01000014.1, read on the forward strand.
CGTCCAGCGCGAAACTCCGCCCGTGCGCGGAATCGCCTCCGGGTGCACCATGGGCGGGTGACGACGACGACACGCACCCTGTTCCGACGGAAGCCCATCGACACGATCGATGACGAGGCCGGGGGCGAGGGCGGCCTGAAACGGCACCTCGGTCTGTGGCAGCTCACCGCGATCGGCATCGGCGGCATCATCGGCGCCGGCATCTTCACCCTCGCCGGCACCGTCGCGAACGGTGTCGCCGGCCCCGCGGTGCTGATCAGCTTCCTGGTCGCCGGGGTCGCGAGCGCCGCCGCTGCCCTGTCGTACGCCGAGTTCGCCGGGCTCATCCCGAAGGCGGGCAGCGCGTACACGTACGGCTACGCGGTGCTCGGCGAGATCGTCGGGTGGTTCATCGGCTGGGACCTGCTGCTCGAGTACACGGCGATCGTGGCGGTGGTCGCGATCGGCATCTCCGGCTACGTGGGGTTCCTGGTCGGTCAGTTCGGCATCGACCTGCCGGCCTGGATGCTCGGCGCCCCGGGCACCGGTGACGGCCACGTGATCGACGTCTTCGCGATCGCGCTGTGCCTGCTGACCGCGTTCGTCCTCACGCGCGGCATCCGCAGCGCCGCTCGGTTCGAGTTCGTCGCCGTCGGCATCAAGGTGGCGCTCGTCGTGCTCATCGTCGTGCTCGGCGTGTTCCACATCAACAGCGCGAACTACTCCCCGTACTTCCCGTTCGGCTTCGGCGGCGTGATGACCGGTGCCGCCACCGTGTTCTTCGCCGTGTTCGGCTACGACGCCATGTCCACCGCGGCCGAGGAGTCCACCGACGCGCGCAAGCACATGCCGAAGGCGATCCTGCTGTCCCTCGGCATCTCGATGGTGCTGTACGTCCTGGCGACCCTCGTGCTCACCGGGATGCAGAAGTACACCGACATCGACCCGGCGTCGGGCTTCTCGTCGGCGTTCGCGTCGGTCGGGCTCGGCGGTGTGGCCAACGTCATCGCGATCGGTGCCATCGTCGGCATCGTCACGGTGCTGGTGACGTTCATGCTCGGTGCCTCGCGCGTCTGGTTCTCGATGAGCCGCGACGGCCTGATGCCGAAGTGGTTCGCGAAGACCGACCCGAAGCGGCACGTGCCGACACGGGTGACCTGGATCCTCGGCATCGCGTCGGCGATCCTGGCCGGGGTGCTGCCGATTGGTGTCGTCGCGGAGCTCACGAACATCGGCATCCTGCTCGCGTTCGTCGTGGTGTGCTCGGCCGTGGTGGTGCTGCGCTACCGGCAGCCCGACCTGGACCGCCAGTTCCGGCTGCCGTTCATGCCGGTCATCCCCATCATCGGCGTCATCGCGTCGCTGTGGCTCGTCACGTTCCTGCAGTGGGAGACGTGGGTGCGGTTCGCGATCTGGTTCGCGATCGGGCTCGGCGTGTACTTCGGGTACTCGCGGAAGCACAGCAAGCTGGCCGAGCCAGCGAAGCGCTGAGCGCGGCAGCCGACGCCGGCAGCGCCCACGCCCACGCCCCTCAGCGCCGCAACGTCTCCCGCGGGTACTCCCCGAACCGGTTCGCGTACACCGAGGCGAACCGCCCCATGTGCGCGAAGCCCCACCGCCGGGCGACGTCCGCCACCGAGGTCGCCTGCGGGTCGAGGATCCGCAGTTCCTCGTGCACCCGTCCGAGCCGCACTTCGCGCAGGTACGTCATCGGCGAGCGCTCGAACGCCCGCTGGAACGACTCCTGGATCCCTCGGATGCTCAGCCCCGCGGCCTGCGCGATGTCGGCGACGGTGAGCGGCTCGTGGGCGTGCGCCTGGATGAACTCGACCGCGGCCCGGAGTCGTCCGTCGCTGCGTGTGCCGTAGCCCGCGGGGAACCGCTCGGCCTGCAGCGGGTACATGCGGAACAGGGCCCGGGCGACGTCGCGCTGCGCCTCGTGCCAGGCGAGGGACTCGTCGCCCTCCTCGCGCAGCGCACGGAGCGCGCCGGACACGGCGGTCCGCCACAGGCCGACGGCGGTCAGGTTCGGCGCGGCGGTGGTGTCGAACGCCATGGTGCCGTCGACCAGGTGGTCCTCGGCGGCGACGTCGAGCACCAGGTCCCGGCGCAGGTGCACCAGGCGCTGGTCCCAGTCCTGGTACTCCATCTCGAACCGGCGCTCGACGGGGAACAGCGTCGGGACGCCGGGCTGCATGCGCACCTCGTCGCGGCCGACGTCGACTCGGGCCTCGCCGCGTTCGAGCCACTGGACGACGACCTCGCCCTCGGTGGCGACGTCACCGCGCAGGTACCCGTGCATCTGGGAACGGCGGACACTCAGCCGTTCGTCACCGACACCGACGTACTTGAACCAGTAGTCCTGGTCGAGGGCCCGGGAGTACCAGGCCTTGCCCGCGTACATGCCGGCGAGCGAGCTGATGGCCTCGTCGGTGTCCTGACCGGCCACGGCGACGAGCGAGCGCGGCGGGGCCGGACGTGCAGCAGGCTCGGAACCCGGAGCTGGCGCCTGCGACTCGGTCGTATCGGTCACGGGAACACCTCTCTCTCGTCGAGCAGAGCGGTGTGACCACGTGCGTTGTGTTGCCGACCTGCCCTCTCACGCTAGGGAGCAGCGGGTGGTCCTACAACCAGGTTGCGTTCCGCGGCCTAACGGCCGGTCCAGCGCACCCAGCCGTGCACCTGAGCCGCCGCGCTCTCGAAGGACGAGTGCCCGCCGGTCAACGAGTGGTCCGGGGAATCGACGGTGTACGTGTCGGTCCGGGTGATGTCGCACACGACCTCAGCGTCGATCCACCCGTTCCAGTGGTCGGCTGAGTCGCGTACCCACCGCAGTCGGTCCGGCATGCGTTTCCAATCGGTTCCGTGGACCGCAGTCGTCGCGCTCCGAGTTGGACGGTAGTCCTGTCAGATGTCCGTCGCACAGGGTGGCGGCCCGGATCGTCGGTGGCGACTGGCACGATGGTCCCGTGCCTGCTGCCCCGATGATCGACGCCGTCGACGTCATCCGCTTCGTCGGGCCGCAGACCTTCGGCCGCGCACGCGACGTCGTCCGCGCCGGCCTGGTCGACGACGCCACCTGGCACGACGACGACGGCACGGTCACCGCGGTCGTGTCCGGCACCGCCGACGACCCGTACGAACTCCGCGTCGACACCACCCCGGCGCGCGGCGACTTCGTCCGCCCGGTCCGCAGCACCTGCAGCTGCCCGCTCGGCGGCGACTGCAAGCACGTCGCGGCCGCGCTCCTCACCATCAACGCCCGCGCCCTCGCCGCGAACGCCGGCCCACGCCCGGAGACGCCGGCTCCGCCGCCCTCGGATTGGAGGCACGACCTCGCCCGCCTCGCCGGTGACGACGAGCGGGCGCCCACCCCGCAGGGCACCCGGATGGGACTGCAGTTCGAGTTGCGTGACGCGGTCCCCGCCAAGCTCGCCTCGCGCGCCCGTGCCGCCGGCCGCGCCCTGCCGGCGCCGTCCCGCAGCGTGCGGCTCGGGGTCCGGCCGGTGACCCGCAGTGACGCCGGCAACTGGGTGCGCGGGCAGCTGACGTGGGGCACGCTCCCCTACTCGCAGAACCGGCTCGGCGTCGGTGCAGAGCAGCACGCCTGGTTCCTGCAGCTCGCCGCCCTGCACCGCGCAGGGCAGCTCGCGGGCCTGCCGGGTGAGAGCGACTGGCTGCACCTCGACGACTTCCGGAGCCCCTTGCTCTGGCCGCTCCTGCAGCAGGCAGCGGCGCTCGACATCGCGTTCGTCACCGGCAAGCGCGAGGGCGGTGCGGTGCTCGGCACGCAGGCCCAGGTGCTGCTCGACGTCGCCCGGCACGACGACGCCGTGGTGATCGGTGCGAGTGCCGTGCTCGACGGCCGACCCGTGGTGCCCGGAGCGGCGCGGATGATCGGCGACCACGGCGTCTACGTGTTCCGCGAGAGCCCCGAGTTCACGGTCGCCGTCGCACCGACCCCGGCGCCGGTGCCCGAGGACCAGCGCCGGATGCTCGTCGAGGGCACCCGGATCACCGTGCCGACCGCCGAGGTCGACGAGTTCCTGGCCGACTGGTCGCCCCGTTTGCGCGGTGCCCTCGGGCTGGTCAGCTCCGACGGTTCGGTGGAGCTGCCGGAACGCACCCCGCCCGAGCTCGTGCTCACCGCGACCTTCGAGCCGGCCCGCGCCCCGCGCACCGACGACCGCGTGCACCTGCACTGGCGCTGGCACGTCGACGGCCGGAAGGACCCCGTGTCCCTGCACGGCCCGCTCCCCGACCTGTCCGGGCTCCGTGCCGCCGACGATCCGACGGGCACCGACGACACTCCCGTCGCAGACCCGGCCGCGGCGGTGGAGCCGACCACGTCGACGACGCCGGCCGACGACGTGACGCAGGCCGGGCCTCCCGTCCGCGCTGCCGGACCCGGTGGCGGACTGGACTGGTTCCAGGACGGCACCATCGACGGGGCCGACGTCTCGGTGTTCGCGAACGAGTTCCTGCCCGAGCTGCCGTCGCTCGGCGTCCGCACGGTCGTGCAGGGTGAGCGGCTCGACTACGAGCGGCTGAGCGGGCGGCCGCACATCCGTGTCACGACGATGCCGTCGGACAAGCACGACTGGTTCGACCTCGGCATCATCGTCAGCGTCAACGGCAAGCAGATCCCCTTCACGCCGCTGCTCACCGCGCTCGCGGGTCGGCAGCGACGGCTCAAGCTCGTCGACAACTCGTACCTGTCGCTGGCCGACCCCGCGTTCGATCGGCTCAAGGAACTCATCGACGAGGCCCGCGACCTGGACGAGTGGGAGCCCGACCAGCCGATCGCCGTCACGCCCCTGCACGCCGGGCTGTGGTCGGAGTTCGACCTGCTGGCCGACGAGACCTCGCACGACGAGCGGTGGCAGGCGATCGCCTCGGGGCTGCTCGGGGCGAATCCCCCGGGTGACATCCCCGTGCCGGACACCGTGCACGCCGACCTGCGGCCGTACCAGCACGCCGGGTACGCATGGTTGTCGTTCCTGGTGACGCACGGCATCGGCGGGGTGCTCGCCGACGACATGGGCCTCGGCAAGACGCTGCAGGTGCTCGCGATGGTCGCTGCCCGTCGTGCCGCGGAGCCCGACGCGCCCCCGTTCCTGGTCGTCGCACCGACCTCGGTCGTCGGCAACTGGGCCGCCGAGGCCGCCAAGTTCGTGCCGTCGCTGCGGGTCGCGACCGTGACCTCGACGTCGTTGAAGGACCCCGGACTCGTCGCCCGGACCGCCGCTGCGTCGGACATCGTCGTCACCTCGTACGCGCTGCTCCGGCTCGACGCCCGCGCCTGGACCGACCTGCCGTGGTCGGCGCTGGTGCTCGACGAGGCCCAGTTCGTGAAGAACCCGCAGTCCCAGACCCACCGCGTCGCCTCGGAGCTGCAGGCCCCGGTGAAGTTCGCGATCACCGGCACACCGCTCGAGAACGGCCTGACCGACCTCTGGGCACTGTTCCACATCGTCGCGCCGGGGCTGCTGTCCACCTGGACCCGGTTCGGCGACGACTACGTGAAGCCCCTCGCCTCGCCCGAGCTCCGCGGCGAGGCCCGGCAGGAACTCACCGGGCGGCTGCGCCGACGGATCCGGCCGCTCATGCTCCGCCGCACCAAGGAAGCCGTCGCGGCCGACCTGCCGCCGAAGCAAGAACAAGTCGTCCGGGTCACGCTCGACCCCGCGCACCGGGAGCTGTACGAGCGCACCCTGAACCGGGAGCGCCTGAAGGTCCTCGACCTGATCGACGACCTGTCGAAGAACCGGATGATCGTGTTCCGGTCGCTGACGCTGCTGCGGATGCTCGCGCTGTCGCCGGCGCTGGTGTCGTCGGGGGCGTCTTCATCGTCGTCGGACTCGGACGTCACGTCGGGATCGACGCCGATCCCCTCCGCCAAGCTCGACCTGCTGCTCGACGAACTCGAACAGCTCGCGGCGGAGGGCCGTCGCGCCCTGGTGTTCAGCCAGTTCACCTCGTTCCTGCGGATGGTGTCCGACGCCCTCGACGCCCGGGGCATCGGCTACGAGTACCTCGACGGCTCCACCCGCAAGCGCCCGGAGGTCATCGAGCGCTTCCGGCAGGGCGCCGCTCCGGCGTTCCTCATCTCGTTGAAGGCCGGCGGGTTCGGGCTCACCCTGACCGAGGCGGACACCGTGTTCGTGCTCGACCCGTGGTGGAACCCCGCCGCCGAGTCCCAGGCCGTGGACCGCACGCACCGCATCGGGCAGACCCGGTCGGTCAGCGTCCAGCGGTTCATCGCCGAGGACACCATCGAGGAGAAGGTCCTCGCCCTCGCCGCCCGCAAGGCCGAGCTGTTCGCCACGATGATCGACGACGACGCACTGTTCGCCGACGACCTCACCGCCGACGACATCCGCTCCCTGCTGACCTGACCCGCCGTTCGACCCGCACCACGTTCCGCCCCGCACCACGTTCCGCCCGCACCACCTGGAGTCCCACCGCATGACGTCCCGCCGACGCCGCAGCCGCATCACCCTGACCTCCGTCCTCGTCGTCCTGGCCCTCGCCGTCGGCGGGTACGCCCTCGACACCACCGGTGTGCTCGGGCCGGACGCCGACGCGGCGGGCACGACCGCTGCGGGCGGCCCCACGGCCGGGGAGACGACCACGATCGGACCGCAGCAGGCGCCGTCGGGGGCGAGCCCAGCCTCCAGTCCGACCGTCAGCCGCGGCACCGACGCCGACGCGGTCCGCGCACGCACCCAGCTCGCCGACCTGCCCGTGAAGGGCAAGGCCGCCGGCACCGGCTACGACCGCACCGGTGACTTCGGCAGCGCCTGGCTCGACGTCGACCGCAACGGGTGCGACACCCGGAACGACGTCCTCGCCCGCGACCTCGCCGACATCACCCGCGAGGGCCGCTGCAAGGTGCTCACCGGCACCCTCGTCTCGCCGTACACGGGTGCGACGGTGGACTTCGTGCGCGGCAGCACGACCTCGACCCTCGTGCAGATCGACCACATCGTCGCGCTCGAGAACGCCTGGCGCACCGGGGCCCAGCGGCTCACAGAGGCCGAGCGGCAGGCGCTGGCGAACGACCCGGTGAACCTGTTCGCCGTCGACGGCCGATCCAATTCGCAGAAGGGCTCCGGCGACGCGGCGACCTGGCTCCCCGCGAACAAGGCGTTCCGCTGCACCTACATCGAGCACCAGGTCACGGTGAAGGCGAAGTACCGGCTGTGGGTGGCTCCGGCGGAGCGGGACGCGATGGTGCGGGTGCTGGACGCCTGCTGACGTCGGGCGGGTCCGGCGCCGCTGGGTGTCGGCTCGGAAGCCCGGCGCACCTCCGCCCCGCGTGGCAGGCTGCGGGCATGGCTGAGCAACTCACGGTCCCACAGGCATTCGCGCTCCTGCAGGTCGAGCCCGACGGCCGCAAGTCCCTCGACGGGCAGACGCTGGACACCGGTCTCGCGGGCGCGGTCCTCGCCGACCTCGCACTCCGCGGTGTCCTCTCGCTGCAGGGCGGGCTGGTCACCGTCGTCAACGGCGCCGCCACGGGCGACCCGGTGCTCGACGGCGTCGTCGGGTCGATCGCGGCATCCGGTGCACCGCGCAAGGCGAAGTGGTGGGTGAGCCGACTCGGCAAGCAGCGGCTGCGCGACGACGTGTTCGCCGGCCTCGTCGCCAGGGGCATCATCAGCGTCGAGCAGGGCAAGGTGCTCGGCCTCTTCCCCACCACGAAGCACCCGGAGCGGGACGGAGCCCCGGAGGCGCTGCTGCGATCCGGCATCGGGGACGTGCTGGCTGGCCGGGCAGGACCCACGCCGTTCTCCGCCGCGGTCATCGGCCTGCTCGACGCGACGAACACCCTGCGCAAGCAGTTCGGCGCCGTCGACAAGGACCTGGTGAAGGAGATCACCTCGGGCACCTGGGCGAGCCCGGCGGTGAAGGCCGTGCTCGAGGAGATCGAGGCCGCGACGATCGTCGTGATCATGGCTGCGACCATGGCAACGACGACGTCGATCGTGACGAGCTGAGGCCGGCAGCGTGATGGGGCGCCCGGACGCCTGCTGTTTCCACTCTTAAACGACAGGTGTAGTCTAGGGATCTCGATGCAGATGCATCGATCGGACTCGCTGCCCCACCGCGGACCCCGAGCCCTTCACCGTCGAAGACCTCAGGAGGCCTCCCACCATGCCCGAAACCACCACCGGCACCACCCGCTTCGGCGACCGCGTCGTCCTCATCACCGGCGGGGGCTCGGGCCTCGGCCGCGCGACCGCCGTCCGCCTGGCAGCCGAGGGCGCTGCGCTCTCCCTCGTCGACGTCTCCGAGCAGGGACTCGAGGCGACGAAGGGCGCCGTGCTCGAGGCCACCCCGGACGCGCAGGTCCTGACGACCGTCGCCGACGTGTCCGACGAGGCCCAGGTCGACGCCTACGTCACCGCCACGACCGAGCGCTTCGGCCGCATCGACGGCTTCTTCAACAACGCCGGCATCGAGGGCAAGCAGAACCCCACCGAGTCCTTCACCGCCGCCGAGTTCGACCGCGTCGTGTCGATCAACCTCCGCGGCGTGTTCCTCGGCCTCGAGAAGGTGCTCAAGGTCATGCGTGAGCAGGGCTCCGGCATGGTCGTGAACACCGCGAGCGTCGGCGGCATCCGCGGCATCGGCAACCAGTCCGGGTACGCGGCCGCCAAGCACGGCGTCGTCGGCCTCACCCGCAACTCGGCCGTCGAGTACGGCCGCTACGGCATCCGCATCAACGCCATCGCCCCCGGAGCCATCTGGACGCCCATGGTCGAGAACTCGATGAAGCAGCTCGATGCGGAGAACCCGCGCAAGGCCGCCGAGGAGTTCATCCAGGTCAACCCGACGAAGCGCTACGGCGAGGCCCCCGAGATCGCCGCCGTCGTCGCCTTCCTGCTGTCCGACGACGCGTCCTACGTCAACGCAACGGTCGTCCCGATCGACGGCGGGCAGTCGGCCGCGTACTGAGTCCGTCACCTCCGACGCCCGGCGCACGTCCGCGTGCGCCGGGCTTCGGCCTGGAGGCGCGGCTCGGCCCCGCCGTGTCCGCCGACCGTGACAGCATGGCTGGTGTGAGTACCGATCAGACCAACGGATCAGCCTTCGGCCGAGGGGTCGACAAGGCCCCGCCGACCGCGGCCGCCGAACTGCGACGGAGGATGGCCGCCTCGCCCGCGGGCTTCCTGCGCAGCGCGGCGTGGGTCCCCTGGAAGCCGGCGGGCACTCCGGAGGCCGGCAGCGTCGCCCACGTCATGATCCGGGACAAGCCGTTCGTGCCCGTCTTCACCGACCCGGGCGAGCTCGCCGCCGGTCTGCCCGACGCCGAGGGGCGTCCGGTGCCGATGTCCGAGCTCGTGTCCGCGCTCCCCGAGGAGTTCGGCATCGTGGTCGACCCCACGAGTGCGGCCGAGGCGAACTTCCTGCACGCCGATGTCCTCGCCCAGATGCGGGTGCAGATGCAGGGCGGCGTCCCGACCAGCGACGACTGATCGCTCCGTCACAGGCTCGGCGCGATCGTCGTCAGGCAGCCGCCATCGCCGCGGCTGCGACGGCCCACCAGTACCCGAGCAGACCGCCCGCCGGAACCGCCAGGACCGCGAGGACCCGTGCCCGACGCATGAGGCTGCGGCGGGAGCGAGCGTCGGCGATCTCGCGTTCGAGTCGCTCGAAGCGCTGGACGTGGCGGAGTGTGTCGTTGATGACCACGGCATCGACGTGCCAGGTGCCCCGTTCCTCCGCCAGCATCGACAGGAAGCGCACGGCTTCGTCGGAGTGCGCACGTGGGAGGCCGCGGATCCAGCTCCCCACACGCTCGGGCTCGAGGACCACGGCGGCCGGCGGCTTCTTGCCGAACCGGAGTTCGGCAGCCTCGACCACCAGGATCGGCTGCACGAGGATCGGACCGCCCGCTGCGGCCGACAGCAGGGCAGTCGCACGCTCCCCCTCGGCCAGCGCGCGGTGCAGGTGCGGCGTCCGCTGGCCGTTCACCATCAGTGTGCGTCCGCCCGCCCAGACCGCGTGACCGGAGTGGTTCTTCGTGTTGATCGAGAAGACGCCGGTCGGACCGACCACGATGTGATCGATGTCCGTGCTGCCCTTCCCGATCGGGACGGCGTGCAGGACCGTGAAGTCCGGGCCGAGTTCCTCGAGCTGCGCCGCGACCTGCCGCTCGCCGATCGCCCCCTTGAACCACGAACGGGCTTCCGGCCGGAGCGGGTCGTGCCCCCAGAACCGCTGCCAGGTCGTCAGCGCGCGGCCGTCGGCCTGGACCGCGAGACACTGCTGCATCACGGCGTACCCGGGCTTGCGGGCGCGGAGTGTCAGCGGCGCCGTTCCCTTGGGGCTCGGGCGGTCTGCGTTGATCGTGTGCTCCCCCATGCCTCCACCGTTCCAGGACGACGCCTGGTCCGGCCAGCCCTCGTTCTGGCGTCACGGCGCGGCGGGTGGGTCCGAGGTTTCGCGCGGTTGACGGTTCTGGTTCACGATCCCCGGGCTTCGCGAACCAGAACCGTCAAGCAGCGCTGACTCACCCGGTGTGCTCCGCGACGACCACCCAGGTCACGGACACCACGATCGCCATGACGGTCGCAGTGCCGACGGCGAACACCCACCCGATGAGCACAGCGGCGACCCCAGCCAGCGCCGTCGCGACGAACAGCGAGACGGTCACGACGAGGTCAGCCGTGGATGCCCGAGAGCGCCACGGCGACGGGCGGCTCGCCCAGTCCTCCAGCATGTCCCTCGCCTTCGCGGTCAGGCTCGGACGGCCTGCGGGCGGGGCTCGACGAGCTCGATGAAGCGGGACAGCAGGGACAGGCCCGCGATCGACGGGGGCAGGCCCGTGGTCAGCGATGGCGAGTGCACGAGGTACGCCGCCCACTTCGCCCGCGAGATCGCCACGTTCAACCGGTTCGGCATGAGCAGGAAGTCGAGGCCGCGCGGGATGTCCGCCGCACTCGACGCTGCCAGGGACACGATCGACACGACGGCCTCGCGGCCCTGGAACAGGTCGACCGTGCCGACTTGCGTGCCGGTGAAGCCAGCGCGGTCGAGCTCCTGCCGGATCAGTGCCCCCTGCGCGTTGTACGGCGCCACCACGATGACGTCCTCGTCGGTCAGCGCACGGGTTTCGGAACCGTCGGTCCAGGTGCGCCCGACGACGTCACCGACGAGGGCGACGACCCGGGCGGCCTCTTCAGCAGAGGACGTCGTGTTGCCCGCGTGGACGACCGGCACGGGGTGCACACCCGCGTCGATGCCGTCGAGGTGCCGGCCGGAGACCATCGAGGCGAGCTTTCCGTCGTAGGACAGAGCGGAGACGGACTCGGTCAGCGCGGGGTCCATGCGGCGGGTTCGGGCCAGGAAGTACCCGAACTCCGACGGCAGGACGTGCTGGCCGTCGGCGAGCCAGCCCAGCGCGGACTCGTCGACGGGCTCGGGGTGCGAGCCCTGCGACACCTGGGGCAGCTGCTGGGGATCACCGAGCAGCAGGAGCCGGGTCGCGGCTACCGACGACGCGATGGTCGGAGCGAGGGAGAACTGTCCGGCCTCGTCGACCACGAGCAGGTCGAGGGATCGACGCTCGATCGTCGACTCGTTCGCGACGGTCCACGCCGTGCCACCGACGACACCGCCGGTGCCGGAGGCCTCGCACGACGACAGGAACGCGGCGACCGCGGCACCGTTCTTCACCGGGGTCCAGGCCGCGGCGTCGAGCTCGTCCTCGGTCGCGCCGGACTTCGGCACCTTCACGACCCGGTCCGCCGGGACGCCGGCCTTGACCACCGAGGCGAGGAAGTTCTCCGACGTCGCGTGTGACTGGCCGACGACCCCCACGCGCCAGCCGTACTCGCGGACGAGCCGGGCGACGACGTTCGAGCCGACGTAGGTCTTGCCCGTGCCGGGAGGGCCCTGGATCGCCAGGTACGACCGGTCGAGGTCGAGCAGGGTCGAGACGACGGCCGACACCGCGTCGTCGCCCTGCACCGGGACGATCGGGCCACGCGGGGGCACTCGGCGCAGCAGGTCGAGCGCAGGATCGGGCAGCATCGCCGGCAGCTCGTCGAGCACGGCCTGACCCCACCACGCGATCGCCTCGGGCTGGGGCTTCGCGCGGGGCGGTGCCGACGGGGCGAGGGCCACGGGGAACTCGTGGTGCGGCTCGCCGCCGACGGGCAGTCCCTCTTTCACGAGGACCTCGACGGCATCGCCGTTGTCCCACACGTCAACGATCACGGCGCGCGACGATGCACCCTTCGACCCGGGGCCCGGAGACGCGACCGATGGCGGGAGTGGGTCGTCGTAGACCAGGTGGGGCGTGCCTCCAGGCCGCAGCCGCGAGCCGGGCGCGAGCGTCCCCGACAACCGGAGTTCCCGCGACTGCGAGCGGGCACGCGGCAGCGTGTCCCAGTCGCGCTCGACGGACGCCCGCTCCACGACCAGGACGTCGCGCGTGTCGGCCCAGTCGTCGACCGGGTTCCGCAGGCGGTCGAAGTGGTCCTGCCAGAAGGTCTTGGCCTCGCGGCGGTGGTAGTCGATCGCGGCTGCGGCGAGCGCCAGCGCGGTCTGGTCAGGGGTGCGGTCGAGGGCGTCGACGTCCTCGAGCTCGGCGGCCAGGGCGACGGACACCGGGTTCGGCTCACGCTCGACGGGGATCGGCGGGACCTCGAGCTCGAGCGCCGGGTCGGCCGCGTCGGGGTCGTCGGTGCGCAGCGAGCGGAGCCAGTCGCGCAGGCGCAGGGTCGAGCGGCAGTCGTAGGCGTTGTAGTCGGCGACCTGGTCGAGCATCCGCTGCCCCTCGGCGGCGTCGCCGTTCCGGAGCTCCTCGATCGCGTCGACGTAGGCGGTGATGCTGTCCGCGGCGTTCGTGACGTCGCTCTCGCGCAGGTCCGAGCCCATGTACAGCGGTTCGAGCTTCTTGATGGAGTAGCTGTGGCTGCCGACGACCAGGGCCTTCCGGACGATCGGGTACAGGTCGACCAGGACCCCGGCTCGCAGCAGGTCGTCGACGGCATCCTCGCCCACACCGTGCCGGGCGGCGAGCGACAGTAGGTGCGTCCGCTCGTAGGCCGCGTAGTGGTAGATGTGCATGCCCGGGTACTGCTGCCGCCGGGCCTCGATGAACGCGAGGAACTGCTCCAGCGCAACTCGTTCGTCGCGGATGGTGTGCGCCCAGAACGCGGTGAACTCGGCGCAGTCGTCGACCAGGCCGAACAGGTAGTCGAGGCCCCAGTGCACGCCGTCCTCGGTGTGCAGCGGGTCGCCCTCGAAGTCGAAGAACACGTCGCCCGGGTCGGGCGCCGGGATCGCGTCGAGCGCACGGGCGTCGAGGACCTCGAAGCGCGGCTTGACGGGCTGGCCCGGCCCGTCGGCGCCCTTCCGTCGGGCGTCTTCCGACTCGATCTGGAGGCTCGCCTGACGCACCAGCCGATCCTGCGTCGCGCGGGACAAGCCCGGCACTGCCCGGGTTCGGACCGCCAGGTCGTCGATCGTCCGCACCTCGTGCTTGATGAGCTTCGCCCGTTGGTCGAGGCGCATGCCCGCGACGAGGACGAGGTCGCGGTGCTCGGCGACCTGGGTCGAGCAGACGGCGCAGCGGCCACACGACGAGTAGCGCGGGTCACCCCACTGCAGGGCCTCGTCGGCGGCGATGCGCTCGGCGATGACCCGCTGCAGTTCGGCGCGCTGCGTGCGGTACACCGGCGCGATGTCGGCGAGGTCGTGCGTGGTGGTCGTCCGGTCGCCGAGCACCAGGTGCACCTGCTCACCGGTGGGGATGCCGTGCGCCTCCATCTGCTCGGCGTACGCGGCGAGCTGCAGCAGGGCGCTGATCTTGGCGTGGCGGGCGAGCTTGGTGTCGTAGACCTCGTACTCGCCGCGGTCGTTGCGGATGATGAAGTCCGCGAAGCCGATGAAGCCGGGGGCGTCTGCGGTCGGTGCTGCGTGGAACGTCGGCTGGTACAGCACGTCGGCACCGTCGGCGAAGGCCTGTCGTGCTTCGGCTGCGGCGCGTGCGTAGTCCGGCGGGGCGGGGCGGTCGAACTCGACGACGTCGCGGGTCTGCTTGAGGATGTCGAGGTAGTCGAGCTCGTGCTGGTCCCCCAGCCGTGCGGTGCGCTCGAGCATGTCGTCGTGCACGTCGGGCAGGGCTTCCCCGCGACCGAGCTTGGCGTCGAGGCGGCGGAGGAACGCCCACTCGCAGGCCGACCACGTGCTCAGGTCACTCGGGCTGAGCAGCACGTGCCCGTCGACGCCGATCTGCATGCGCTCCCCCGTCTCTATGGTGCGCTGAAAGCCTAGGGGTGGGCGCCGACACCGAACGAGAACGGGTCGGACCCCTCATGGGTCCGACCCGTCCCGATGTGCACTCGGCTTACCAGCAGATGAACAGGCTGATCGAAGAGAGCAGGATGTGGCCGCCTTCTTCGGGCGCATCCGGCTCGATCGCCTGGAGGTCGTGAGCGTTCATCGTCGTCGTCCTTTCGTTGGTCGGTTGACGATCGTGAACGTACACACGTCATGTTTGACATGTCAATACTCCACTGGCACCATCTCGTCATGGGCATCGGGTGGGCAGGCTTGGACGGCGACTGGGCGGACTGGCGGATCACGAGCGACTCCGATTGGACGCACTACGGGCAGCCCGTCGGAACGCCGCCCGACCAAGGCTGGAAGATCCACTTGTCGGCTCGCCTGCAGGATGCCGAGCGGGTTCGATCGCTGGCTGCCGAGTTCTGCAGGACCGCGGGATGGTCGTTCAAGCACCTGGCAGACAGGACGGTCCTCGAACGGGCCAACGCGAAGGATGCGCCTCGCACGAGCAGTGGAAAGTTCGTGACGATCTACCCTCCAGGGTCCGCGGTCGACGAAGCGCTGCTCGACCACTTGACTGCGACCTTCGGTGACTGCCGCGGACCGCGGATCCTCGGCGACCTCCAGTGGCGGAACTCCGTGGTGCACGTCCGCTACGGAGCGTTCCGTTCGCTCTCCGACTGGGACGGCAAGCCCGCCATCCGAGATCCGAGCGGTGCCCTCGTGCCGGACCGCCGAGGGGTCGTGTTCGACCCGCCCGACTGGGTCGAGCTGCCGAACTGGGTCGCGGCCGAACGGTTTCGATCAGCTGGAGCCGACGAGCCGCTCTCACGGATGCGCGTCTCCGGCGCGTACTCGTTCTCCAACGCTGGCGGCGTGTACCGAGCGTTGCACGATGCGCACGGCGAAGTGGTCCTCAAGGAAGGCCGCGAGTACGTCGGAGAACAAGCCGGCCGCGACGCTGCTGGTCGCGTCGAAGACGAGTACGAGGCCCTTCGCCACCTGGAAGGTTCAGGGGTGGCACCGCGGGCCTACGGGACGTTCCGCTCCGGAGGTTCGGCGTTCATGATGAGCGAACGGGTGCCGGGCACACCGTTCAACCGCGCAGTCATGTCGCAGAACCCGCTCACCGCCACCGAGGCTGACCGCACGGCGCTCGACGAACACGCAGCGAGCGTCCACCACGTCGTGCGGGCGATCGAGCGCGAAGTCGAGCGGTTGCACGCGCTCGGAGCCGTCCACGGTGACATCTCGCCGAGGAACGTGCTCGTGGAGTCTCCGACAGCCGCGCGGCTGATCGATTTCGAGTCGTGCACGGTCGGCGACCAACCCGGGACGATCGGGCCAGCGACGCCGGGTTTCAGCGCACCGAACGCGGTCCGTGGGCCAGACCGCGATCTGTTCGCGATCGCATGCCTGCACCTCGCCGCCCTCGTTCCCCTCACGACGCTCTTCCCACTGGACCCCGGGAAGATCGATGAAGTACTCGCCGCGGCCCGGGTCTGGTTCCCGACCGCGCCGGTGGACGCGCTGCGTGTCGTCTTCGGTCGATGCGTTGCCCTGCCGGACGGGAACACTGTGCGTACGACGCCACCCGGTGTTGCCGAGCTCCGTGACGCGATCAGATCGCGGAGGGAAGCGCCCGGGTCGGTGCACCGGTCCGGCCTCCAGCGTGGAGCGGACGGCGTCACGCTCGCACTGCAACGGTCCGAGCCCGACACGAGGACTTCCCCGAGCCCGCCCGCGAGCCAGGCATCCTCAGGCGCAGGCCTGTTCTCCGGCCGGGCTTCTGCGGTGCTCCTGGGCTGGACAACGCCGGCGTTCCTCGCCCGGCTGCGGGGCGAGGTCCTCGGCATGCTGCGCGTCGATCTCGAGGACGGGCTCGCGGGGATCGGCCTCGCGCTCCTCAGCGCACCGACACGGGCCGTCCACCGGGAGACCATCGACGTGATCGCCCGGCGGCTCACCGACTTCAGCCACGATCAGGACCGGACGGAGCAGCTGCCAGCAGGGCTGCTCAACGGCCCGTCCGGCATTGCCCTGTTCCTGGCGTCGCACGGACGGCTGCACGACGATGCGGCAGCCGTCGAGGCCTCCCGACGCCTGCTGCAGATCGACGTGCGCCGCCTCGAGCTCCGACACGGGTGGGGCCTGCAACTCCGCCACAGCGGCCGCCTCGTGCCGTTCCTCGGCTCCGGCTCCGCCGGCGTCGGGACGGCACTCGTGCAGGTGTTCCGCGCGACGTCCGACCAGGACCTCCTGCGGGTACTCCACGGCGTGGCCGATGCAGCGTCGCCGGAGTTCACCGCGCATTCGGGTCTGCTCGACGGACGCGCCGGACTGGTCCACTTCCTCGTCGACGTCGGCGAGCTCGGGATCGCACCGTACGATCCCGAGTCCGTCGCCGCGCGCTTGGACGAGCACCGTCGGCGTCTCGCGTTGCACCGCCTCCAGACTCCTGAGGGGGTCGCCTACCCGGACCAGCATCTCCGAGCAGTCGACGACGGTTGGGGACATGGTGGAGCAGGCGTCCTCACCGCTTTGGCCGCGATCGAGGACTTCGAACGTGGGCGCGACGTGCAGCACGATGTTCCGTCGTTCCTCCGCGGCGGACACCGATGATCGCGCTCTCCGTCCTCGGGATCTCGTCGCGCTCGATCCGTCCAGACTGCCGCAGGATCATCAGCGACGTGAGCTTCCGCGCCGAGCCCGGCAGCCTGACCGCCATCGTGGGACCGTCCGGGGCCGGCAAGTCGACCCTGCTCGACCTGATGACGGGGATCGAGCTGCCGGCGACCGGCTCGGTCCTGCTCGGCAACACGCGCATGCACCCCGCCACGGACTCTGCAAGAGCACGGTTACGAGCGCGCATGTTCGCCGCAGCACGACAGGGTGACGACCTCATCGATGCACTGTCGGTCGACGACAACGTCCTGCTCGGTCAACGTCTCGCCCGCAAGATCGACCGATCGTTCGCGGAACGCGTGTGCGCGGCGCTCAACCTCGACCGTGACGTTCGTCGAACGCCGGTACAGCACCTGTCGGGCGGGCAGCGGCGGCGAGTCGCCCTCGCGCGCGCTTGCGCGGCCGGTACGGCAATGCTGGCCTGCGACGAGCCGACCACGGCACTGGACGACTCGAACGCCGGGCTCGTCCGTGGAGTCCTCCGGAGCGCGGCGACCTCGGGCAGGACAGTGGTCGTCGTCACCCACGACCCGCAGCTGGCGGTGGATGCCGACCGGATCGTTCAGCTGGTCGACGGCCGGACGACTGCGCTGCTCGATCGTCCGACTGAACAGCAGGTCCGCCGCCTCATGACGGTGCCCTCGTGATCGCTGTCCTCGCACTGGCTTGCACGGTCCACAGTGATCCTCGGCCGGCGCTCGGATTCGTGGTCACGGTGGTCGTCGCCGCGCTCGGACTCGACGTGGTTGTCGGAGGCGGGCTCGACATCGCGGGCGCCCACCCGGACACCGCTCGAGCACTCGAAGCGGTCATGCAGCTCACGTCGCTCAGCTCGTTGGTCGCGTCGTTCGTGTCAGCACGAGGACTCGCGATCTCGCTGCTGCCGGAGACGCGCTCCCTCCGAGCACTCGGCGTGAGCTGGACGACGTCCTGGGCGTTCGGAGCCGTGGTCATCTCCTCCGCAGCGGTCGTCGCCGTGCTCTTCGGGGTCGTGGTCGGACAACGGCTTCGGACCAGCTGGGTCGGAGGTCTCACGGAGGTCCTCGGCCTGACGGCTCCACGCTCAGGCGGCATCCCGAGCGGTGTGATCACGTGTCTGCTCGCCGTCGTCTGTGCAGCGGGTTGGTGGAGTGGGCTCCGAGCTGGCCGGTTCGCCGTCGTCCGGTCCGGTCGCGTCTGGAGGGCGGTAAGTGCGTTCGCGGTGGCAGCGTTGTTCGTGGTGCCCTCGGTGCTCGCGGTTGCGTTCGCGCCAGTCCTGATGAGCATGGTCAGCGGCGCCGGGGACGAGACAGCTGCCAGCCGTCTGACCGTGCTCGACTCGTCGGACGGACCGCTCATCGTGATGTCCGCCGCCGGGTTCGGGTTCGTCGGGGCGGCGGCTGTCATCGCTTCGGACGCGTCCCGGACCATGCTCGGCGTCGCCGCTCACCTCCTGCGTTGCGGCCCGGTGGCACCGTTCATCGGCCTCTGCTTGGCCCGGGCGCGCATCGGTTCGTTCGGCGCGCTCACGACGTTGGTCGCAGCCGGGGTCGGCTTGACCGTCACGAGGGCCATGACAGCAACCGTCGCGAGCAGCCTGGCGAGCGAGAGAGCCGGAGCGGGCATTGTCGAACTCGGGCTCACGCTCGGTCCGGCGCTCTGCATCGCTGCCGCAGCTTCGGTGGGTTCGGCTCTCGCGCAGAGCCGCGGGACCGGTAGTGACCTCGCCACGCTCAGGCACATCGGTTCCACCCAGGGCGGCACGATCGTCACACTCTCCGTGGCAGCCGTCGCGATCGGTGCGAGCGGGTCCCTGATCGGGCTCGGTGCGGCCCTCGGCGTCGCTCTGGTCGCGTTCGCGAGCGGCGTGGATGCCTCCTGGCTCGCGGCCATGGACCCGATCGTGCCACTCGTCGCCGTTCTCACGGCGACGCTCGGCACTGCGGCGGTGTTCGTGTGCAGCGAGCTCGTCGGGGTCGTTCTCCACCGCCCGGGCCGTGCGCTGCGAGTCGCGACGGCCGATGCGAGCGCTCACCCGACGCACGCCGGCCGCACGAGGTGAACGCCCGCCGAAGCCGCGGGTGTGCCCAGTGACCGATCAGTCGGTGATCGCTACGAACCGCGGCCCGTCGTACCCATCGCGCACCACGTGCGCCGTGAAGTCCGCGAGCGAACGCACCCAGTGCCCACGTTCGCCGTACAGCGCCTGGTACACAACGACCGGCTCCTCCGTCTCGACGTCCCGGGCGACGAGCAGCACCTCGTAGTCGTTGCCCTTGAAGTGTCGGTAGCGGCCCGCGGTCACGTCGTCAGTCACGCGACCGAGGGTACGGCCCGAGCGGTGGGACCATGACCGCGCGTTCTGCTTGACTGAGGAGCACGGGGAATGGGCACCACGGGGGAACGTCATGACCACATTGAGCACGCGCGAGCGGGACCGTCGCGCACAGCGCGTCTTCTTCGTCGTCATGGCGGTCGTCATGGCAGGGGCGGACGTCTGGCTGCACTTCCACGCCGGCGCCATCCGCCCCGCGGCCTTCTGGATCCCAACGGTCGTCGGACTCGTGTACGGCGCCTTCCTGTGGCCGCTCGGCCTGCGTCAGGAGTCGAGGTGTTGGCCGAACCTGGTGGGGGCGGGGTTCATCGGTGGCTTCCTCGTCCTCATCGCGACGAAGACGTTCTCGCCGTACGCCTGGTTCCTCGCGGTCGTGATCGGGACGTCGCTGTTCCAGGCCGTCCTCCCGCCGAAACGACCCGCGGCGCGGGCCGCCGCCAGGCTCCCCCTGACCGAGGTGCAACCGTGGACCGGCTCGGGAGTCACGGCCACGGTCGTCAAGCACCTCGTCGGCAAGAGTCGGACGAAGCCGGCAGTCGCCCTGACCACGCAGGACGGGGCCACCGCGTTCCTGGTGATGGAGCTCGCCGCGTTCTTCGACGGTGAAGCGGCGATCGCAGAATCGACGAACGGCGAACAGCTGACCTTCCTCACCAGGAAGGGCGTCGCGGCGAAGTCGTCAATCCTCGACGACGCGACGCCGGGGATGGCCGACGGTGCGCTGTTCCTGCACTCGGCGAAGGACGAGTCGCGGCCTTCCGCCGTCTTCAGCGACGACGACGCCGCCGCGTTCGAGCAGTGGGTCCGCACGCTCCCCGAAGACTGAGCACCCGGCAAGCCCGGCGCGACGCGCACACCTCGGCGTCACATCCGGTCACGTTCGACAGCAGCTCGACGGCTGAGCGTAGCGTCGCCTTGTGACCTTCGGAACCGCAGTGGCCGTGCTCGTGGGGGTCCTCGCGCTCGCGACGGTCCTCGGTCTCCTGCTCCGCCACCGGACCGGTCGAGCCCGGTCGGCGGACAGCGCCGCGTCGACGAAGCAGGACGCAGACGGCCTCGCGCTCGACACCGACTACGGCACCGCCGCCACGTTCGTCCAGTTCTCCACGCCGACCTGTGCGCGGTGCCCGGCCACCCGGCGTCAGCTCGCCTCCGTCGCCGGTCAACACGAGGGCGTCCGACGCATCGACATCGACCTCACCGAACGCCCCGAACTCGCGAGCCGTTTCGACGTCATGCAGACCCCGACGGTCCTGCTCCTCGACGCCGACCGCGCGATTCGCACCCGCTTCGGAGGCCCACCCCGCCCACCCGAGCTCGCCGCAGCCCTCGCCACCGTCCTGACCGCAGGCAGTACAGGAACCGCTGACACGACCGGCACCCAGGAGTCCCGATGACCACCACGAACGACATCGACCGCGGCATCGACCCGCGCTCCCCACGCTTCGGCGCCGCCATCACCACGGTGCTCCTCGCAGTGACGATCGTCCTCACGCTGATCCCCGAGACGTGGGTCGCCGGCATCGTGCTGCTCGCGGTCATCGTCGTGCTGTTCGCCGTCGGAGGCATCGCCGGCATCCGCCGCCACCCCTACGGCGCACTCTTCCGACGGGTCGTCCGTCCACGCCTCGCCCCGCCCACCGAGCTCGAGGCTCCGGAACCCCCGACCTTCGCCCAGCAGGTCGGCCTGTTCGTGACCGCGGTCGCCCTGCTCCTCGCGCTGCTCGGCGTGCCGTACGCCGCCCCGATCGGTGCCGCGGTCGCCCTGGTCGCCGCGTTCCTCAACGCCGTCTTCGACGTCTGCATCGGCTGCCTGCTCTACGTGTGGCTGGTGCGCGCAGGGGTCTTCCGCCCGCGGCGCAGCGTCGCCTGACGGCGTCCGGCCTGGAGGCCCGCCTCGCCTCGACCACACCGCCAGCGTCCGACAGGTGCTCGGCTCCAGAACACGGCTCTGCCCCGCCCCGTAGGGTGAGCGGGTGGGGGAAGACGAACGAATCATCCGGCGCGCGTGGCGTCGTACCGCCCTGGTCGTGGCGATCGCCGCGGTCGCGGGGGCAGTTGCGGGTTGGGCAACCTCGCGGGACGAGGACGGTTGGACCGTCGCCCTGGCGATCTGCACGTGCGTCGCCGTGCTGGTCGGCATGGCCGGAATACTCTCGTTGCTCCCCGCCACGGCACGCGCGTCGTCGACCATGACGCAGGCGACCGAGGGCCTGACGAGAGACCGCCGCAAGGTCATCAAAGGAGCCATCCGCTCGGGCGTTCCGCTCGCGGAGGACGCGGGCCCAGAACTGCAGCACCGCGCGCTCACCCTCGCTCGCGGGACCGCCATGTTCAACGGGATCTTCCTGGGGCAGGGCCTCCTGCTCTTCGCAATGGTCGCTGCTCCTCACTTCGCTCGTGTCCTCAGCGGCGGCGGCGATGTGGTCTTCAGCCGGATCATCCTGGCGCTCTTCGTCGTCGAAATGGTGTTCGTCGTGCCGTTGCTGATCGTCCGAGGCCGCCGAGCGCGGCGCTACGCGGATGCCGCCACCGCCGACAACGAACGCCGCACCACTACTCCGATCCTTCCCGCATGACCGCCGCGTCGGAAGCGCCAGCCACCCCCGAGGCCGTTGCCAGCCGAGCCTGGCGCAGAACCGCCGTCATCGTCACGATCGGTGTGGTCCTCGGTGCGGTCGGCGGGTCGCTCTTCGCACGGCAGGACAGCGCGCTCGAGACCACCCTCGCGATCGTCGGCATCGCTGCAGGAGTGGGTGGTCTTCTCGGCACCTTCTCGATGCTCACCACGACGCTCCGCCGATCCTCCGACATGCAGGCGCCGATCGATGGGCTCTCACGCTTCGGCCGGGAGACGCTCGCGCAGGCGATCGCGAGCGGGACCCCGATCGAACCAGCCGACTCCGACCTCGCACGACGGGCATTCGACCTCGCCCGTCTCCGCGCTGCCTACCAACCGGTCGCGCTCGGCCAGTTCCTGCTGCTCTACGTGGGGATTGCTGGCCCGCAGATCCCGAACCTGTTCGACGACAACTCGTTCGTAGCTGGCCTCAGTCGCATCATCTGCGGAGCACTCCTCGTCGTGGCTGCCGCCATGTCCCCCGTCATTCTGCGTCAGACCCGGGCTGCACGACGCTACGTGCAGGCGGCCACCGAAGCAGCCGCCCGCCAGCGCTGACTCAGTAGGCCTGCCGCACCCGCGACACCGACAGCCGCAGAGCGGGCTCGTACGAGGAGCCGTTGAGCGCCGTGATCGTCCAGTGGTACCGGTCAGGCCGGGTCATCACGCCCCAGTCGCTCCGGCCGCACTTGTTCACCTTCGACCCCATGCTCTTATCCGGCAACAGGCCGCGCTCGTCGTAGAGCCGGACGGTGGCGGATCGGAATCCGCTCGCGTTCCCCGAGATCCGGCAGCTCGCGAACGTCATGGCAGTCCGCACCTTGTCCTTGTGCGAGTCCTGCCAGCTCCTCGAGTTCTTACCGATCGCGACACCGGTCAGCTTCGACGACCAGGAACCCTCGGCGAACGCCGGCGCTGCCGCGAACACCGTGGCGGCCACGACTCCCCCTGCGACGGTTGCCGCGAGACGACGACTGAGATTGACCATTGCACTTCCCCCTTGAGGTGACGGCTCGGGCTGTCCGAACCGAGTGCACGCTACTGTACGGTGAAACACCAGTACAAGGTTTCAAGGGGGCGCAGTGGGCATACAGATCGACGAACTGACTTTCGGGTACCGGCGGGACGACACGGTGCTCTCCGGGTTGTCGACGTTGTTCCCGACCGGAGCGAGCGTCCTGCTCGGGCCGAACGGCGCTGGCAAGTCGACTCTGCTCGGACTCGTCGCCGACACGCTCCGTCCCCGCACCGGGACGATCAACATCGAGGGACTGGGGGAACCGGGCACGCGCGGAAACCGCCGACGGTACCGCCGCGGCGTCACATGGCTTCCGCAGCGGAGCGGCGCCTTCCCCGGCCTGACCGCTCGAGAGCACGTCGCCTACTGCGGCTGGTTGAAGGGCTTGTCGCGCGCCGACGCCTGGGATCGCTCGACGGCCGCGCTGACCGCCGTCGATCTCGCCACCCGAGCCGACGCACGAGCGTCGTCGTTGTCGGGCGGCCAGATCCGGCGGCTCGGCGTTGCCGGCGCGCTGGTGTCCGGCGCGCAGTGGATCCTGCTCGACGAACCGACGGCCGGACTCGATCCGGCGCAGCGCGCGCGGTTCGCTCGGGTGATCCAGAACCTGCCGACGGAAGTGTCCGTCGTCGTCTCGACACACCAGACCGAGGACGTCGCCACGACCTACGACCACGTGACCGTCCTCGTCGACGGCCGGGTGCCGTTCGCTGGTTCGGTCGCGTCGTTCACCGAGCCGTTCGCAGACCTCTCGCCCACCGAGGCGATCACCGCTTCGTACGCGCGGTTCACGAGCGAGGAAGACTGATGCGCCCGATCATCCCGTGGCGCAGCCGAGCGGCAGTGTGGCTCCTCGTTCCTGGGTTGCTCGGCGTCGTCGCGTACAGCGTGCAGTTCGCAGATGAGACGACCGTCGCCGGCTACTGGCCCGCCGCGATGGCCGGCTCCGCGATCTACCTGGTCTTCTCGTGCGGCGTCGCGGCCACGGCCGGCGCTTGGGAAGGGAAGCGCTTCCGGGCCGCAGCGCCGGTGATCGCGCCCAGCAGCCGATCCAGTGCAGCAGTCGTCACCGATCACCTGTGGACACCACTGGCCGCCGGCCTGCTGCTCCAGCTCGTCGCGGTCGCACTCATGAGCCGGGACACCTGGGGCGCTCCCGGTGGCCCGTCGCCCCTCGTCGGCCTGGCCTTCGCGGGGATCCTGTTCTTCCACGCCTGCATCGGATTCGCACTGGGGCGGTGGCTTCCGCCGGTGGCGTCCATCCCACTGAGCCTGCTCGTCTCGTACAGCTGGCTCGGCTTCACCTGGTCCGTGGACTACTTCCCGCTCCGGTACCTCGCCGGTCTCGTGATGGCGGACTGCTGCTCGGTCGAGACCGTGCTCGACATCCGGGCACCCGTCATCGCGACGGCGTTCAGTCTGCTCGCCGGGTGCAGTCTGCTCGTCATCGCGGTCGCCCGACGCTCGAGTGGCGACCGTGCGCGCCGGTTCGGACTCCAGATCGGCGCGAGCTCGTTCGTCGTGATCACCCTCGTCGCACTGACCGCCGGATCCGACGTCGGGGCGGCACCGATCGTCGACCGCCCGCAAGCGCAAGCGATCTGCAGCGGCGCGGCGCCGACGATCTGCCTCTTCCCGGAGCAACGCGACAGCGGCAACTCAGCATCCGTCATCCGCAAGGCCGCAGAGAACCTCGGTCGTACGGGCATCACGGTGCCGTCGACCATCCGAGCGAGCAACGCACCGTCGACACCCGACGTCCTGAACATGATCGTCCAGGTCCGGATGTCCGACGTCGACCTGCTCCACAGCATCACCACCTCGATACTCGGCGACGCCGAGGTCGCGTACTGCGGCACCGAGGAGGACGACGCTGAACGCCTCAACGATGCCGCTGTCGCCAACCGATGGCTCATCGACGTCGCCGCCGAGGCCATCGTGGACGCCGACCAGGTGGAACCCGCCCTCGAGATGGACGACCCGGACGTTCTGCGGGCGCTCCGTCGTGCTCCGCTCCCCGCGCAGGCTGCGTGGATCACCGCGACGATCGAGCGGTTGGCGGATTGCTCGGTCGGCCACATCCCGGTGCCGACCTCGTGATCTGGTGGCTGCGGGTCCACCGCACCCTGCCGTTGCTCGGACTCACGGCCGCCCTGTCCGGACTCTCGATCACGCTCGGCCCGATCGGAATGCTCTTCCCCTCGTTCGGCGGCGGTGCACCCTTCGCGTTGATCCCCGTCGCAGCCGTGCTCCCGCTGGTGATCGCCATCGCGACGAGCGCTTCGGTCACCCGCGCACCGTTCCCCGCGCCCACTCGGCGGACAGACCTGCTCGAGCTGGCCACCGTCATCGCGGTGGTCGCGCTGGTGACAGCCACCGCGAGCATCGGCCTCGTGGTCGGCGCCGAACCCGAGGCCGCGGTCGCGACCGCCCGGAACACGATCGCGTTCTGCGCACTCGCACTGGTCAGCCGAGCGGTACTCGGCGACCGGTACCAGTCCGTGCCGGGCGTGCTCTACCTGTTCGTCGCAGCACTGTTCGGTCGCGGGAGTCCCGGCCAACCGGCCGGATGGGCCGGAGTCGTGGCGACGAACACCGACCCGGCGTCGTGGGCGTTCGTCCTCCCCGTGGTGATCGCCGCCATCGTCAGCCCGCTGGCACACAGGTCGGGCACAACGGTGTAACACGCAGTTTACTTTCAACACTGGCGCTCGCTCACGAAAGACGCTTTCATGGCGGGATGACGATCACCGAGCGGCCCGAGCGATCCGAGCGATCCGAGCGCGCCGACGCCTTCGCCCTCGTCCGCACCCAGTCGGCGAGCATGCCGTCGAGCATGCGCGCCATCGCCGACGCCGTCCTCGACGACCCGGCAGCCGCGGCCACCACGAACGCCACCGACCTCGCCGGCCGAGCCGGGGTGTCCCCCGCCACGGTCTCCCGGTTCGCCCAGCACCTGGGCTTCGCGAACTTCGCCGCCCTGCAGCGCAGCATGACCCGCGCTGTCGAACGCGGGATCCACGAGCGTGAGTCCACCGAGATCCACGCCGGGGTCGCGGTCGACGACGACGTCGCCACCGTCATCGCGAAGGTCACCGAGGACGTCCGCGCGGTGATGGCCGACACCCGCGCCGCACTCGACCCGCACGCACTCGACGAATCAGCACGAAAACTAGCCGACGCCCGCCGCGTGGTCCTGTACGGCGTCGGCGCGAGCGGCATCGTCGCCCGAGACCTGCACCTCAAGCTCGAACGCATCGGCATCGTGAGCTCGATCGCCGACGACCCGCACAACGCCCTGACCCTGGCGAGCGTCATCGGCGAGCACGACGTCCTGGTGCTCGTCAGCCACTCGGGCTCCACCGTCGAGACCCTCGAGGTCGCCCACGCCGCCCGAGCCCAGCACGCCACGATCATCGCGATCACCGGCCACGCCGCCGCCCCGCTCGCCACCACCGCCGACCACGTCCTGCTCGGTGTCGCCGGTGCCGAGAGTGCCCTGCGCCCCGCGGCCATGGGCAGCCGGATGAGCCAGCTCGCCATCGTCGACACCCTGTTCATCGTCGTCGCGCAGCGCACCGACGAGCGCTCCCAGCCACTCCTCGCCCGCAGCCGCGACGCCGTCCGCACCCACCACCGGAACTGAGCACCACCATGAACCAGACGCACGAACCCCACGCAGCCGAGACCCACGACGCCCTCCGCGACGAGCTCGCGGCCCTCACCACCGAGGCGACCGACCACTCGCTGGACGACATCGACACGATCTCCACGCTGGAAGCTGCCCAGCGCATGAACGCCGGAGACCGCAGCGTGCCTGCGGCACTGGAGCCGTGCCTCCCGGCCATCGCCCTGGCGGCAGACTCGATCGCCGCAGCGTTCGCGCGCGGCGGCCGACTCGTCTACGTCGGCGCCGGCACGCCGGGCCGGCTCGGCGTCCTCGACGCCAGCGAGTGCCCGCCCACCTTCGGTACCGACCCGAGCCAGGTGGTCGGCGTGATCGCCGGTGGCGACCCCGCCCTGACCACCGCGGTGGAGGGCGCGGAGGACGACGAAGCGGCCGCCGTCCGCGACCTCGACGCGCTCGGCCTGACGGCCGACGACGTGGTCGTCGGGATCAGCGCGTCCGGCAGGACGCCCTACGTGATCGCGGCCATCCTGGAGGCACGGCGCCGCTCCGCCCTGTCGGTCTCCGTCGCGTGCAACCCCGACTCGGCCGCGGGGCGGGAGGCGGACATCGCCATCGACGTCGTCGTCGGCCCCGAGTTCATCGCCGGATCGACCCGTCTGAAGGCGGGCACCGCGCAGAAGCTCGTGCTCAACATGCTCACCACGCTCGCGATGGTGCGCAGCCACAAGACGTACGGCAACCGCATGGTCGACGTGCGGGCGACGAACGCGAAGCTCGTCGCCCGGGCGTTCTCGCTCGTGCAGGACGTCACCGGCGCTCCCCCCGCCGAGGTCCAGGCAGCGCTCGACGCCTCGGACGGCGAGGTGAAGACCGCCATCGCCGTGATCCTGACCGGCGCCTCGGCTGCCGATGCCCGCGAGCGCCTCGATGCTGCTGCCGGCTCGTTGCGCGCCGTGCTGTAGAGCGCGTTCCCCTTTTCCGTTTCCTTTCCCCCGAGGAGCACAGCAATGCCCGATGCACAGCAACTCGCCCAGCAGATCCTCGACGCCGTCGGCGGTTCCGCGAACATCGCCGACGTCGAGAACTGCATGACCCGCCTGCGGGTCGAGGTCGTGTCCGACTCGTCCGTCGCGCTCGACGACCTGAAGGCCACCGACGGTGTCATGGCCGCCATCGCGGCCGGCTCGAACCTGCAGATCGTGCTCGGCCCGGGTCTCGTCGACCGCGTGGCCGACGGCCTGGAGGCCCTGCGCGCGGCCGCCCCGCCGGCTGCGGCTGGTGGGCCTGGTGCATCGCCCGAGGAGCTCGCTGCTCGCGGTGCGTCCATCAAGGCGACCGCGCGGTCCCGCGCCGACGGGCGCACGATGCGCGCGATCCGGAAGATCTCAGCGATCTTCATCCCCCTCATCCCCGCACTGATCGCCTGCGGGCTGATCGCCGGGATCAACGGCATCCTGACGAACCTGGGGTGGGTGCCTGCGCTGACGCCGTTCCTCGGCGTGCTCTCGTCCGGCTTCCTGTCGCTGCTCGCCGTGTTCGTCGGGATGAACGCCGCGAAGGAGTTCGGCGGCACGCCCATCCTCGGTGGTGCGGTCGGCGGCATCATCGTCGCGGCCGGTGTCGCGAACGTCACGGTGTTCGGCGAGACCCTGGCTCCCGGGCAGGGCGGTGTGCTCGGAGCGCTGGCCGGTGGCATCCTCGCCGCCTACGTCGAGCGCTTCATGCGCCGGGTCACGCCGGACGTCATCGCGCTCATCGTCGTGCCGACCGTGACCGTGCTCGTCGCCGGCTCGATCACCCTAGGCGTGCTCATGTCCGTCGCCGGTGTCGTCTCGGTCGCGATCGGTACTGCTGCGACCTGGCTGCTCGCGAACGGTGGAGCCTTCGCCGGCTTCGTGCTCGGAGGCCTCTTCCTGCCCCTCGTCATGACCGGGATGCACCAGGGACTCATCCCGATCCACACCACCCTGATCGACCAGACCGGGTGGACCGTGCTGCTGCCGGTACTGGCGATGGGTGGTGCCGGGCAGATCGGTGCGTGCATCGCGCTGTGGGTGCGGTTCCGGTCGAACGCCTCGCTGGTGCGGACCATCCGTGGTGCACTGCCGGCCGGGTTCCTCGGTGTCGGGGAGCCCCTGATCTACGGTGTGACGCTTCCCCTCGGGCGGCCGTTCATCACCGCGTGCATCGGTGGGGCGTTCGGTGGCGGTGTCGTCGGGCTGTTCGACCAGCTCGGGCACTCCGTCGGGGCGATTGCCATCGGGGCCTCGGACCTGTCGCTCATCCCGCTGCTGAACGGATCGTCCGGCTACGGGTGGGCGCTGCTCGGGTACGGGTCGGGGCTCGTGGTGGCGTACGTCGTGGGGTTCGTGGCGACGTTGTTGTTCGGGGTGTCGGAGTCGGTGCGGGCGGATCTGGATGCGCAGTCGGCAATTTCGCCGGGAGACCCTGTCGCTCCGGATGCACCGCTGAACGTGCCGGTCTCGCCAGTCGGAGCGACCGCGGCCGACTCGCGCTGATCGCCCGTTCCTCCACATAGCGATCCACTGCCGATCCGTTCACAGACCATCGCTCCGATCCTGGCCCGAACAGTCGCCACGCGAGGATCAGAGCGTGGAGAAGTGGGAAGCAGACGATGCTCGTAGGCGGCACATGGCTCGCTTCGGTCGGCGGGACACTGCGCCGGAGCTCGCGCTTCGCCGAGAGCTGCACCGGCGCGGCCGCCGGTTCTTCGTAGATCGTCAGGTCAGCCGCCAGTGCCGCGTTCGACCCGACCTCGTGTTCCCGCGTGCACGGATCGCGGTCTTCGTCGACGGGTGCTTCTGGCACTTCTGCGAGGAGCACGCCCAGCTTCCGAAGGCGAACGCCGAGCTGTGGCGTCGGAAGTTGCTCGCCAATCGTCAGCGGGACGCACAGAACCAGGCGATCTTGGTGATGGAAGGCTGGCGGGTGCTGCGCTTCTGGGAGCACGACCGTCCCGAGGATGCAGCCGCCTGAGTCGAGCACGCCCTGGATCAGTGGAGTGCGATCGTTCGTACCGCGTTGAGCTTCTCAGGCAGGATGGAACGCATGATCGAGGTCGTGGCCGGCGTACTCACTCGGCCTGACGGTCGCGTACTCACATGTCGAAGGGCACGTGATCGACCAGCGGCGGGCCAATGGGAGTTCCCCGGCGGGAAGGTCGAGCCGGGAGAGCTCGCTGCCGAAGCCCTGCGACGCGAGCTCCACGAAGAGCTCGGTCTTGACGTCGTCGTTGGCGAACCGATCGACCGCTCCCTCACCCGTGTCGGCAATGTCGACATCGACCTCGCCACATACCGAGTCGCCTGGGCCGCGGACGGACCGACGTCGAGCACGGACCACGACGAGTTGCGCTGGGTCCTCCCCGCCGAACTCGGCTCGCTCGGTTGGGCCGAGCCAGATCTGCCCACAGTGAGGATCCTGAGCAGAGCCGCGGCTACGGCCTGACCTCCCGGAAGCCACCGCTCGATATCGGCCACCACACGGTGATCCCGATCGAGGTGCACAGCTCCAACATCGAGGGTTGGGGCTCGGAAGGCAGGAGGACCGCCGGTGTCACCGCCAGACCGTGACGTCTCGCGACCGCCGCGTAGTCGAGCGCCTGCCCGATCGCGGTTCGGACGTAGGCCCGCGCGGTCGACTTCTTCGCCTCGACGACCTGGCCGATCGTCGGGACGTAGAGATCGGGCACGATCGTCACACCGTCGTCCGTGAGACGCAGCACCTGCACGTCCTCACCCCGAGCGCGGAGCCATTCGCCGAAGCGGGTCTGCAGCTCGAACTCGCGACGGGAGACGGATCGCACCGACTCGCCTTGGTTGACCCGCCGCACCTGGTACTCGCTGAAGTCGAGCGGTTGCCAGGCGGACGCGGCTGAAGAGGCACCGATCGCTGACGCGCGGCCGGAAGGGTCGCCGGCCTCGTCGACGAGGGCGGGCAAGAGCGACGTGTCCGCGTCGACGGCGACGAGGTTGAACACCAGTCCGTCCCGCTGAGGAGACGAGCCGGTCCCGGGGAAGCGCTCCCAGGTGTAGGGCGGATCAGCGAGCGCGAAGCTCCCGACGTAGGTCACGGTCCCCTGACCCCGGAACACTCGGATGGGGCGACCGAGCGCCTCGGAATCCGCCAACGCCTTGTTGTTTCCGGTCAGCTTCTGGTCGCCGTTCTGTCCTTGCCCGCTGTAGCGGAACAGGCCGTCACCGCGGAGGCCCTCGTGCACGCCGTAGCCATGTTCCCCGCCGCCATCGTTCGTGAAGACGAGCATTTCGTTCGTCTTCACGACACGCGTGATGCCGTCCTGCCAGCTGCCACCGCCGAGACGGCTGTGCAGCTGGCGCCGTCCGATGCTCGTGCCGATCGGGATGTCCCAGACCATTTCCATTCCCCTCGTTATGGAAACGCTAGGCGACGACCGACGAGCTGCTCGAACGCTGAGCAGCCCCCAGAACGGGGAGCTCCCTTGACGGTTGCTCACGAGAGAGGATGTCGCAGTACCGGAGCGTTCGAGGGGCACGCCGGTGTGATCAGGACACTCCTCGGGGAGCACCACCATGACCATCGCCGGAACCTCTGCAGGCGCAGAAGCTCGAGGACTCCGCAGCCGCGCCGACGAACACCGGCGGCAGGCGGACGACGCTGAGCAGCAGGCGGGACGCTACGAGATCGCCGAGCGCACCGAGGCCGAGACCGCTCAACTCCCCTGAGTTGATGAGCGAGGCCGAGCGGGAGCGGCGGGAGCTGCACGTGGGCATGACGCGTGCGAGGTACGGGCTTTGGGTGGGGACGAACCCTCACTGAGCACT
The DNA here is from genome assembly GCF_003234215.1 of Curtobacterium sp. MCSS17_006. Taxonomy (NCBI): domain Bacteria; kingdom Bacillati; phylum Actinomycetota; class Actinomycetes; order Micrococcales; family Microbacteriaceae; genus Curtobacterium; species Curtobacterium sp. MCSS17_006. The sequence continues at coordinate 72,612 of NZ_QKSO01000014.1, forward strand.
GTCAAGGATTTCCCTTCCTCGCAACACACGTCCAACCCGCTCAGAATGAGCACCGAACAAGGAACAGAAATGCCCTTTCCTCTAGACGAGATGTTGGTCGTCGGCGTCGCCTCGAGCGCGCTCTTTGACCTGTCCGATTCCCATAAGGTCTTCCTCGAGCACGGCGAGGACGAGTACCGTAAGTACCAAGAAGAGCACCTCGACGACACGCTTCTCCCGGGTGTCGCATTCCCGTTCATTCGACGTTTGCTCTCTCTCAACGACCTCGGCCCAGACGGTGAGCAGTTGGTCGAAGTGATCGTCCTCTCCCGGAACGACCCGGATACGGGACTTCGAGTCATGCGGTCTCTCGAAGCGCACGACCTCGCAATCTCTAGGGCGATATTCATGCAGGGCCGGTCGTCGCACGAATACATGGAGGCGCTCAACATGTCGTTGTTCCTCTCCGCCAATGACGACGACGTGCGGGCTGCGATCGACCGAGGCCTGCCTGCTGGTCGCGTTGTCGGCACGCCGGCAGAGGATTCAGCCGGTCGCGACCTGCGCATCGCTTTCGACTTCGACGGCGTCCTCACAGATGACTCCTCCGAGATCATCATGCAGGCCTCCGACCTTGCGACCTTCCACGAGAACGAGGCCTCCCACGTCGAGGAAGCGATGCCGGAGGGGTTGATGGCACAGTTCCTGCGCGGCATCAATCGCATTCAGGACATCGAAGAGGACCTAATTCGAACCGATGCGACGTACAACCGTCGCGTGCACGTCGCGATCGTGACCGCGCGAAATGCGCCGGCTCACGAACGAGTCGTTCGGACTCTGAAGGGTTGGGGCCTCCGGGTGAACGATGCGTTCTTCCTCGGTGGCGTCGAGAAAGCACGCGTCCTGCGAGTTCTTCGTCCGCACATCTTCTTCGACGACCAGGTCGATCACTTGCGCGGCGCAGCGAACGAAGTCCCGAGTGTCCACGTCCCCTTCGGAGTCGTAAACGCAGCGAACGGAGCGCCTCCCAACGCTGTTGTCGACGCGGAAGAGCCGCCGATCAGCGAGCCGCAGGACCAGCCGGTCGATCAAGCCAGCTAGTCTCGATCTCGCTCCAACCCGGTCTTCGTGCCGGCCGCACCTCAAGGGGAACCGCGTCATGGTCATGTCCATCCACGATTTGCTCGACGTCTACGCAACCATCGCTCCGGACAAGCGAACCAAAGGCCGCCTCTTCGAGAGGTTGACTCGTGCGTACCTGACAACCGATCCGAAGTGGACGGCTCGCTTCGACGAGGTGTGGCTCTGGCAGGACTGGCCTGACCGGAACGGCAAGACCGACACTGGGATCGATCTCGTTGCACGGGAGCGCCACGGTGGTGGCTTGTGCGCCATCCAGTGCAAGTTCCACGACCCGGGCAACACGGTTCAGAAGGGCGACCTCGACTCGTTCTTCACCGCGTCGGGAAAGGCGGCGTTCTCTTCCCGCCTGATCGTAGCCACCGCCCCACTCGGGAAGAACGCGCTCGAAGCGCTCGTCGATCAGCAGCTGCCCACCGCGCAGATCCCGATTGAAGAGTTTGAACACTCCGGTATCGACTGGTCCGAGTATTCCTTCGACCACCCCGATTCGTTAGCAGCCCCGCAACAGAAGATGCTCCGCCAGCATCAGGTCGAGGCACTGAACGCCGTGCGGGCCGGGTTTGCCGAGTCGGCGCGGGGCAAGCTGATCATGGCCTGCGGAACAGGCAAGACTTTCACAAGCCTCCGGATTGCGGAGGATGTCGCCGGGCGCGGAGGCAACGTATTGTTCCTCGTTCCCTCAATCGCATTGTTGTCGCAGACCTTGCGGGAATGGTCTCAAGAACGCGCGATGCCGCTTCGCGCCTTTGCGGTCTGCTCCGACAGCAAGGTCGGGCGCGTGTCGGAGGACTTCACCGTTGCTGACCTTGCATACCCGGCAACGACGAACACCACGCAGCTCCTCACAGAGGTCGCGAAGAGCTCGGCGCCCGACGGACTGACCGTCTTCTTCTCGACGTACCAATCAATTGACGTGATCGCGAAGGCCCAAGCAGAGGGTCTCGCCGACTTCGACCTCGTGATCTGCGACGAGGCACACCGCACCGCTGGATTCATCCGGCAAGGCGCGGAAGAGTCGGCGTTTCTCCGCGTGCACTCGGACGAGTCGATCCGTACGCAGGCGCGGCTCTACATGACCGCGACGCCGAAGATCTACGCCGAATCCGCCCGCAGCCAGGCGGATGAGAACTCGGCGGTGCTGTACTCGATGGACGACGAAGCCGTGTTCGGGCCTGTGTTCCACCGGCTCGGGTTCGGGGAAGCCGTCGAACGGGACCTACTCACCGACTACAGGGTCCTGGTCCTCACCATCGACGAGGACTCCATCGGATCCGCGTTCCAGGAAACGTTTGCCGCCGACGGGGAACTGAACATCCCCGACGCTGCCCGCATCGTGGGGATCTACAACGGCCTCGCCAAGCGGGGCGTGCAGGGCATCGACACGACCGCCCCGAACGCGCACAAGCCGCTGCGCCGTGCTGTCGCGTTCTCTCGCTCCATCGCCGACTCGAAAACCGTACGCGGATACCTTGACGGCTACGACGGCGTCGAGGGCGTCCGCGCGGACAGCATCGCCGGACGCCGCATAGACCGGGACGCCGACGGCGGCGAGCAGACGTTCCGCCTCGAAGCGGACCACGTTGACGGCGGCATGAACATCCTCGAACGCAACCAGAAGCTCGACTGGCTGAAAGCCGACACGGCAGGTGAGAACGTCTGTCGCATCCTCACCAACGCGCGCTGTCTCTCCGAAGGCGTCGACGTGCCCAGCTTGGACGCGGTCATCTTCCTCAACTCTCGCGACAGCCCCGTCGACGTCGTCCAGTCCGTCGGCCGCGTCATGCGCAAAGCCCCCGGCAAGGACTACGGCTACATCGTCCTCCCCATCGCAGTACCAGCGGGACAGTCACCCGAGCAAGCGCTCAACGACAACACCAAGTTCAAGGTCGTCTGGGACGTCCTCCGCGCACTTCGTGCGCACGATGAACGCTTCGAAGCGAAGATCGAACAAATCGATCTAAACGGCCGCACTGACACCGGTCCCGTCATCGCGACCAACTACACCGACGCCGACCTCCCCGAGCCCGCACCGGGCACGGCGACACCGGAGACGTCGCAGATCCCGCTCGACATGAGCGTCCTCGGCGCGGACTGGCAGAACGCCATTTACGCCCGCATCGTGGACAAGGTCGGCGAACGCGACTACTGGGAAAACTGGGCCAAAGACGTCGCCGAAATCGCCGGTCGGCAGATCGCTCGCATCACCAGCCTCGTCGACGGCTCCAACGAAAGTCTCCGCACCGAGTTCACCCGCTTCGTCAAGGGCCTGCAGGACAACCTCAACCCCGGTGTCACCGAACCGCAGGCGATCGAGATGCTCTCACAGCACCTCATCACCCAACCCGTCTTCGACGCCCTCTTCGCCGGCCACGCCTTCAGTGACCACAACCCGGTCTCGCAGGTCATGCAACGCATGGTCGACGCCCTCGAAGAGCAGAACCTCACCACCGAAACCAGTGACCTCGCCGGCTTCTACGCCGGCGTGCAACGAACCGTCGCTGGCATCACCGACGCCTCCGGCCGTCAGACGATCATCAAACGGCTCTACGAGAAGTTCTTCACCGGCGCTTTCCGGGGAACGTCCGAACGGCTCGGCATCGTCTATACACCCAACGAGATCGTCGACTTCATCCTCCGAAGCGCCGACCGGCTCTCCCGCGACCACTTCGGCGCCGGCCTCACCGACCACGGCGTCCACGTCCTCGACCCGTTCACCGGCACCGGCACCTTCATCATCCGCCTCCTTCAATCCGGCCTCATCACCCCGGCCGACCTGGCACACAAGTACCGGCACGAGCTCCACGCGAACGAGATCGTGCTGCTCGCGTACTACGTCGCCGCAGTGAACATCGAAGCCACCTACAACGGCCTCCAGGGCGGCGAGTACGTGCCGTTCCCCGGCGTGGTCCTCACCGACACATTCCAGACCGCCGAGGACGACGACACCTACGACGACCAGGGCGTGTTCGGCGACAACAACGAACGCGTCAAGCAGCAGAACGCCCTCGACATCCGTGTCATCGTCGGCAACCCGCCCTACTCATCCGGGCAAGACTCCGCAAACGACAACAACCAGAACCTCAAGTACCCCTACCTCGACAAGCGCATTGCCAACACCTACGCGGCCAGGTCGACCGGGCAGAACAAGAACAGCCTCTACGACTCCTACATCCGCGCCATCCGCTGGGCGTCCGACCGGATCAAGGACCACGGCATCGTCGCCTACGTCACCAACGGCGGCTTCCTCGACGGCAACACCGCAGCGGGCCTCCGCCTCGCCCTCCAAGACGAATTCACCGAGCTCTACATCCTCAACCTCCGCGGCAATCAACGCACCGCTGGTGAGGAGTCCCGACGCGAAGGCGGGAAGGTGTTTGGCTCAGGCAGCCGCGCCTCCGTCGCTATCTCACTGCTGGTGAAGAACCCGGACCGGTCTTCTTCCGGCGCGATCCACTACCGCGACATCGGCGACTACCTGAGCCGCGACGACAAGCTCGGCCTCCTCGACCAGTACCGCGACTCCGACGGCGTGCCGTGGCAGCAGATCGCCCCGAACGAGCACGGCGACTGGATCAACCAACGGAACGACGTCTTCGAGACCTTCACCGCTATCGGGGACCGCAAGGCGCCCGAGTCGGCAATCTTCCGTAGCTTCTCAGCGGGGCTTCAGACCAACCGGGATGCCTGGGTTTACAACTCGTCCGAGCCGGCACTGCGCGGCAATGTCAACCGCATGATCGACGCGTATAACGCTGAACTCGACCGCTGGCAGCAGGCAGGCCGACCGCAACCTGTCGAGGACTTCATCGACACGAATACCGAACGGGTCAGCTGGACGTCGTCACTGCTAGCTCGCTTCAAACGTGAGGAACGGATCGGCGTTGACAACGCTCACATCACAACGAGCATGTACCGCCCTTTCAGTCGACAGCAGCTCTATTTCGATCCGCGCCTCATCCACCGCCCCGCGCAGCACACGGCCTACTTCCCCACAGGGGAGCGCAACCAAGGCTTTTACCTGACCTCACCGTCGACGCACTTCCCGTCTTTCGCAGTGCTCGCGACGGACGTTCTGCCTGACCTTCACACTTTGGACACTGGTCAGTTCTTCCCGCGATACGTGTACGACATCGAACAACCGGACGGAGCGTTCGCGATGTTCGACGGGCCGCAGCGCCGCGACAACATCACCGACACCGCGCTTACTCGGCATCGGAAGCTGTATGGCGCGGACGTGACGGCCGACGACGTGTTCTTCGCCGCCTACGGACTGTTGCACTCGGAGGACTACCGGCGTGAGTTCGACGCAGACCTGAAAAAGATGCTCCCGCGCATCCCGGAGCTCACCGATCCCGCCGACTTCCGCTCGTTCGCAGACGCCGGACGGGCGCTGTCCGAGCTGCACATCGGGTATGAGTCCGCGCCGCTGTACCCGTTGGCCTTCAGTAGTCCTGTGCCTGCTGAGCTCCGAGTGACAAAGATGAAGTACGGGGGGAAGCCCGGCAGCCTGGACCGGACACAGATCACGGTCGCGCCGGGCCTGACGATCACCGGCATCCCGGCGGAGGCGCATGACTACAAGCTCGGCTCGCGATCGGCCCTTGACTGGATCCTCGAGCGCTACCAAGTCAAGACCGACAAGGCCTCCGGCATCGTCAACGACCCCAACGACTGGGGCACCGAACACGGCCACCCGGCTTACATCGTCGAGCTGATTCAACGCATCGTCACGGTCAGTGTCGAAACGGTTCGCATCGTCGGGGCGCTTCCCGCTCTGAAGTACCGCGGCGGCGCCACTCTCTAGTGGAGCGAATCCCCGCCGACGCGCTCACGACGTCGGCCGGGATTCCTTCAACAGCGGCTCGCCCGCAACCTGCGCGCTGAATCGGAAGAATTCAGGTTGAGACGCGACTCCGATCCGATCGAGATCGACCGGACTGCGCCTGATTAACGGACCATTCGTCAACTCTGCCGACGAATCTTCGTTGCCGATTCCGGCGTACACGAGCCACCCCTCCCTCAACCCGAACCGCCGGCAGTACGCCGCCATCTGGTAAAGGTCGGCGTTCGGGTACTGCCCGTGCTTCTCCACCTTGTACTTCACGTCGATGCACGCCCGCACCTCCCCGTCGACGAGCCATACGAGGTCCGGCGCGATCTTCACTGTCCCCCCAACGTCGAGCGTCGACGCGTACTGAGAGACGAGCTTTCCCCCGTACGGCTTGAACGCCTCGCGGAGGGCCGCCGACACGAAGTCCTTTAACACCGACCACATGTCGACGAGAAACCCCGACGCGACGACCGATCCCGCACGCTGCTCGAACGAGGACCCTGGCAGCACGAGCGAAGCCAACGCGAGCGCCGACGAGTACCGCGCGTTCCGTCGATCCGACCGGACCACGGGCACCGGAGCTCCAACCGGGATCACCGACACCCCGTCGAGCACCCGCGCGATCCGCCGCAGCGCCCCGAGCACATCGGCCGGCACACCGGCAGTCGCAACAACCGCGTCGCTGCGGTCAGCAGTACTTGGTTCTCGGCGATGTCCTCGACGTAGTCATCGAACGACACCTCGACCGGCAGCGGCTGCCCACCCCGCCGGGTCAGCTGGTCCCCGATCCGCCACCGGCCACGCACGAGCGGCAGCGCATCCTCGCGCGTGACGTACCCGCGGAGCGGCCCACCGGCCAACGCCCGCGAGGCCTGCTGTACGAACGCGTGCGCCAACGCCGGCACGAGGTCCTCGTCTTCGTCGAACCCGAAGTCGTCCTCCGTCCAGATCGCACTCCCGGCACGGGCGTACCCGAGCATCACGAACAGCCGCCGCACCGGCGTCTTCGGCTTCAACCACACCGTGTGCCCGGCGATCCGCGCGACGCCGACCTTCCGGACACCGCTCACGCGGTACTCGTCAGCGCCGAGCGTCGGCGCGACCGTCGCGATGTTCGCTGAGGCAAGACCGACCGCCACCGCGCGCGGCAGCCGGTGCACCACCGGCTGGTCTGCTTCCCGCAGCTCAATCGTCGAAGGAAACACCTTCGGCCCCGTCCGCAGCGTCGCGCGTCGCCTGGCGACGCAGCGTTGCCAGGCCGTACCACGCCTCCAGGTCGACGCCTTCGCCATAGTGGTGCTCCGCCAGGAGCGGCAGGATCTCGTACCGCCACACATCCTGCAGACCGGTCCCCAGCGAGATCGCGCATCAAGAACGACGGCACGACCTTCGCATCGTGCTCCTGGATCTGCGCATTGAGGCGCGTCAGCAGGTCGACGCCGCTGTGTGGATCAGCCTCGAACCGAGCGCAATCCTTCATCTGAAGCGGCGATCTCGAGCAGGCTGACCGCCGGGATCTCCTCCGCGGGCAAGTTCATGAAGCTGGCAATCAATTCCCCGAAGTCGGCCGCGGATCGGCGCGTTGCACCCGTCTTCGCCCACGTGGGGAAGCGGAGGGTCACGTCCGCGTCCTTGGTGATGATCTCGACGACGGGTGGCCGCTCCGGAGCGTCCGAACGTCGGACGTACCGGATGTGCGCGAGGCTCAACTCGGAGTCGATCGCACCAACCCGTCGCAACGAGTCCTGCTTTGTCAGGAGCAGCCGTCGGTCGGTTACGGCAACCCAACCGTCGCTCAGACGCGGAAGGGTGATCCGGTCGAACGAGACGTCCGCCAGCGCGAGGACCTGCTCCCCGGGCTGGAGACGGAACGGGAGGATCCGAACGAGCTCCTCCGGAACGTCGCCCTCGAAGACCAGCAAGGACGGAAGCTGAAGGGGCTCTCGGTCAGGGGCCGCCTCCAGGCCGCGAATGTGTCCGAGGGCATTCTGAAGCTCACGCACCATGAGGTGCGACTCCTTCGCCGCTCGTGCGGTACCCCCGATCTTGAACGTCCGTTTGCCCGGTAGTTCGGCGATGATCGCAAATTCACGAGCGAGTTGGTCCAGCAGCTCGTCCGTCTGCGCAAGCGACTGCTCGTGCAGATCGCGGGCATCAGTCACCAAGCCGTCGAGCAGCTTGGCGTCTGCGTCGTTCGTCTTCGCACTCCGCAACAAGTGGCCGGCGCGGAGCGATTGATAGACGAACCAAGATGTCTGCGAGAGCAGCAGCGCCTGGACGTCGGCGATGATCGCTTGTCCGTTGTCGGCGAGGTACTGCTGGCGGTCCTTGTGCCCGATCTTCTTCTCGAGCTCGTCGACGTATCGCTGGACTGCGTGCTTGTTCGCATCCCACTGCGACGTGAGCTCACCCTGGTAGCCACGCACCTCAGCGAAGACGGCGTCGGTTACTTCCCCGATCCGTCGGGCGTGCCGCAGTTCGCGGATGAGGGTCTCGTAGTGTCCGGTCACCGCAGACCACTGGCCCTGGCGCACGACCTGCAGCACCTTCGAGGTCAGTTCCAGATTGTGCTGGGCAACGGCAGCGATCTGGTTCAGCTGGAACTGGATGACCATCAACGTGATCGCGGGCCCCATCGAGGCGAGGACCGAGGCAGTCGTCGCTGCAGTGGCGGGGAGCCAGCGGACCGACGCTGTGAACGAACCGCCGCCGCTCGCGAGGGTCCCGAGGTTCCAGCCGTCCTTGACTATCGGTGTCGCCGTCTTGAGCGCCTCGAGAGTCTGAGGTGCCAGTCGCACGAGTCCCTGGGCCTGCATCGCTGCGTTGACGCCCTGCGCGCCGACGCTTCCAAGGCCGACGGCGTTCCCGACGGCCGTCGAGACTGCGCGAAGCGTTGGCTCGTCGATGAACGAGAACGGAACGACCTCGAGACCGTCCGGGATCTCGGCGCCGAAGAAGATGGCGAGACCGTCCTCGAACTCGACGAGTGCTGACGAGGGCGTCTCCTCGTTCCGCAGCTCGTCGCCGTGCACGTCGTCGTGGAGCTCATCACTCATCGGTACTTCTTTCAGGGTTCAGGGTGGTGGGAACGAGCTGGTCGACGAACCATCGCAGGGCTTCGATGACCTGCTCCCGAGCGGCGGCGGCAGTCAGCACGTCGATCGGGAACGACGGCCGTTTGTCGATCCTGCCGGCGGCCAAGTCGATCCCGGGCACGGCGTTGAGTCGGCTACGGAACTCTTCGCGCAGCGCGAGGTCATCGAACGGCGGGCGGACCCGCAGGTGCTGGAACACCACTTCGACGCTCCCCGAGATCGGGTAGATCGCGAAGGGCCAGTGCGACGGACCTTCCTCGGATCGTCGCGGTGCCGTCATGAACGCGCTGCTCTCCCGACTCGACCCGAACTCGACAGTGCCGCCGAGTTCCTTCCACGCGGCGAAGAGCTCGGAGACCGCGTGGAACGTCGTCGGCGGGTTCGCGCTTGACAACTGCCCCATGAACGTGCCGTCGGACACCGCATCCGTCCCGTTGAATCCTTCCGTGACCAGGCCGACACGTTCGGCGAGCGCCGCAGTCGAGAGTCGGGCCGCCTCGTCAGCAGCGCCGTTTGTCCAGAATCGCAGCCCTTCTTCTTCCAGCACCGCCCGGGGGTCACGCTCATCGAATGGATCCGACCAACGGAATCCCGGCGAGATCGTGCCGCCGCCCTGGAGGACCCGGTGTGCGCCGATGACTTCGTGGCTCGCCAAGTGGACACCCAGGGGCACCGGGTGCGTGCCCACGAGAGCAGCGACGTCGCCGTACGACGACCAGTGGCCGGCGGGGATGGCCATGATCGCCTGGTGCACGAGCGACCAGTCGCGGCCGGTGTCCGACGACTGCAGCCGCTCGTTCGGGCCGGCCCACTGCTCGACGATCCGTTCGGCGAACCACTCACCGCGAGCGAGGACTTCGGCTCGACCCCACGTCGAAGCTTCGAGCACGAGTCGGTTCAGTCCACTGAAGCTGCTCTTCCGGAAATCGTCCTGCTTCGATGGGAACGGCCGGTTGCTGAGTTCGGAGTTGTACCCGGTCAGGGTCAGGTTGCCCAGCGAATGTACGAGTTGCTCGTGCACCAGGTCGATCGTCTCGTCGTCGGCGAGGTCGACGTCGAGTGCTGCACGCCATTCCGGCGTCAGCGTCTGCGGAAGGATGTGCTCGATCGTCGACTTCTCGACGTCAACGGGCTCCTTCGCGTTGAGCTCTTCCTGCACCCACTTCAGGATCAGCTTCTGCTGGGTGCGCAGGCCACGCAGGTAGAACGGCTGGGTGCGGACGGCCTCGCGGATCTGGTCGTCGGTCGAGAAGTACTTCCGCCCGGTCGAGAAGTAATCGACGATGACCTGGTCGACGGGGCGATCATCAAGGACGCCGCACGCCTGCAGGATGGTCCGGTTCAGCCCTTGGCCCGAGCGTCCGCCGATGGTCCGGCGAACGATGTAGGACTCGACAGCTGCGAGCGCGCCCGCGACCTGCTCCGTACTGCTCGTACCAGCAGCGCGTCGTGCGAGAAGCCGGAGCGTGAGCGGCACTGTGGTTGTCGATGCCCACTCGGCCAGGTGCTGCAGGTGCTTTCGAACGGCAGCATCGGGTTCGCGGGAAGGATCGCGGATGACCTCGAGCTGCTCGGACAGACGGCTGAACCGCTCGATCTCCGCGAGGATCTGCTCGTCGTCCATCTTCGCCAGACGCGCCTGCTGGTAGCTGTAGATGTCCCCCTGCTTCAGCAGTGGTTCGTCCGCGACGGCGTCGAGCCAGAAGATCAGCTCGAGGTCGTTGACGCTGAGCCGGCGCTGCATCGGGAGCCACCACGACGAGTACACCGATTCCCCGCGGGACCCGAGGCGCATGAACAGGTAGTTGCGGACCAGGTCACCCTGCGTCAGTCGGAGCCCCGTGTTGTTGAGCGACTCGAAGATCCGGTAGACGTTGTCCTCGTCACGAGCGGTGATCGAGACGAAGCTCAGACCGCCGAGCACGGCCTCGCGGATTCGTTCGATGTCGTACGGATCGTCCGGGTCGTCGGCGAGCTCGAGCTCGCGCCGGAAGAACGAGTAGGCGTCGCCCACCCCGGACGTCGAGTCAGCGCCGACGGCACCGTCGACGACTGCACGGAACGGGTCGCGGTCGGCCTGGGTCGGCAGGAGCTTCAGGCGTGCGTCACCGGGCTTGAAGCGGTCCGCGATGTACTGCTCGTGGATGCTCTCGGCGATCATCGGCTGCTCCGACTGGTGAACCCGCAGGTAGTCCCGGAGCGCACACAACAGGATCGACAACGTCGTCAGTCGCTGCTGGCCATCGACGACGAGGAACTCCATGCCGGTCGGCACGATCGCGCCGGTCGAGAGCACGAGCGAGCCCATGAAGTGCGTCGCACTCGGGTTCGTCCGGCGGGTCTCGGCAAGTTCGAGGATGTCGCTCCACAGGCGCTTCCGCTGACGCACCTCCCACGCGTAGGGCCGCTGGTAGAGCGGCACCAGGTACTGCTTCGGTCCGCCGAGCAGCTCCTGCAGCGTCGTCTCGCGTACGTCCATGTACTCCCCTAAGTCTCGAGCGTGATTCTACGGATGAGCTCAACCGCGGACGGAGTACCCCTCCAGACGAGCGGCTTCGTCGCGGAAATCCGCAAGTCGAGACTCGACGACCTCATTCCACTCCGCGCGTCTCCGACAAATCGTAGGGCGGCTGGAGCTCCGCCTCGAGACGCAGCCGGATTCGAGGCCGCCCACTCGACGAGTTGCGCTCGGTTTCACCTTCGCGGATGACTGACGTCAAGTTCATCCCATGGTCGGTCTGCTCCGTCGGAGCATTGGTCAGGCGGATCCGAACGGACTCGTCGGGGATGGCCGTGAGCGCTCGCTGCTCGAGAAGCTTCGCCAGGACGAGGGCGAACCGACGCTCGACCTCGCGTCGACCGGCGAGGCCGTCATCAACGAGAGGGTGAGCGGACTCGGGCGGTGACGAAGTGACGTCGCCCGACAACGAGATCCGTTCGGCCGGCATCACTCCAGCTGACAGGAGGGCGTCTCTCAGCAAAGCTGCATTCGCCTTGGGAACCTCGGTGAAGTAGAGGTCGAGTCGACCACTTTTCAACGCAAGAGCCAATCGTCGAATCGCTCCTGACCGTCCACGCGTGACGGCCAGGTGGCTGATCTGGGCAACCCGCAGCTTCCGCTCTCGTCCTCCTATGGTCCAGGCGGAGAACCTCGATCGTGCGCTGAGGGTGCAGACGTACCCATCGAACTCGATGTCCATCCCGTCGGCAACGACCCACATCGCCGCTCCTTCCGCCCCGAATGGGGAGTCCTCTGTCAGTGCTGTTCAGCACAATAATGGAGCAGCCCTCAACACCTTGGAGCACACCCGTGAGCAGAGCCCGCGACGGACGCGAGCACAGCTCCTCCGACGGAGGAGACCAGGCGTTCGGATTCGGATTCGGATCGGACGAGCCGGCACAGCAGTCGACCTCGCAGTACCCCGGGCCACCGCTGACCCGATCGGCGTTCAGCGAGCCGCACCCATCGCGCCCGAAGCAGCGGCGACGACGCCGTTGGCCGTGGTGGTTCGCCGGGAGTGGCGCCACGCTCGTGGCGGTCCTCGGTTTGATCGGTTCCCTCGTTCCTGAGTCGACGACGGTCGCTCTCCCGACGGGCTCACCGACCGGGACGACCACGCCGTCAACGACGGGGACGGCCACCCCGACTCCAACCCCCGAACCAGGAACCGCCCTCGCGGTCCTCGCGGCACTGACGGTGAAGGGCAAGGCGGCGGCCGCTGGCTACGAGCGCGAGGCGTTCGGTGTGGCGTGGGCGGACGTGGACGGGAACGGGTGCGACACGCGTGACGACGTCCTCGCTCGCGACCTGACCGACACGGTGCTCGACGGCACGTGCGAGGTCACCTCGGGGACACTGGTGTCCCCGTACACCGCGGTCTCGATGCACTTCATGCGGGGATGGGAGACGTCCGCCGAGGTCCAGATTGACCACGTTGTGCCGCTCGCGAATGCGTGGCGCACCGGCGCGTACGCCTGGACTGCGGCCCAGCGCGAGGCCTTCGCGAACGACCCGGTCAACCTCTTCGCGGTCGACGGCCCGTCGAACCAGCAGAAGAGCGACGGTGACGCGGCCACTTGGCTCCCCGCGAACAAGTCGTTCCGTTGCGCGTACGTCGCGCACCAGGTCGCGGTCAAGGCGAAGTACGAGCTCTCACTGGCACCGGCTGAGCACGATGCGATTGCACGGATCCTCGCGACGTGCCCGACGCATCCGGTACCGACGGCGTCGTCGGTCGACGTCAGGTCGGTTGTCCCGACGTCGACCGCATCGCCGTCGGCTGCGCAGGTCCAGGCCGAAGCAGACCGGAAGGCGAAGGCCGACGCCGCAGCCGCAGCCGCAGCGCAGGAGAAGGCCGCTACAGACGCTGCCGCGGCAGACGCGGCCGCGGCAGACGCGGCCGCGCAGCAGGCGGCTGCAGACGCTGCAGCTCAACAGAACGCGCCGGCGCCGGCCGCTCCCGCGGCCGGAACGGCGTTCTACGCGAACTGCGATGCGGTCCGTGCGGCAGGCGCTGCTCCGATCCGCGCAGGAGATCCGGGGTACTCACGCAAGCTCGACCGCGATGGGGACGGTGTCGGCTGCGAGTAGCGACCGACATCTGAACGGAGGCGCGGTGTCAGCTGGCACCGCCCCTCCAGTCCATCACTGCGCGAGCAGCACACCCCGTGACTGGAGCACCCACTTGAGCGGGTCCACGGTCCGGTAGGGCGAGATCCCGAACCGGCTGAGCGTGTCGCCGTCCGGCGAATCTCCGAGAACCGACACCGCGAAGAAGCGGTGGTCGACACCGCGACCGGCATTCGCCTGGTCGAGCGTGTACACGAACCCGGACGCACCGAGCGTGAACAGCAGGCTCCGAACCTCGAGACTGAGGAGCTCACTGTCCTCCTTGTCGAACGTCCCGGTGTCAAGACTCGGGTCCCGCTGCATCGCCGAGCCCGGGTTCGACATGATCGCCTTCCAGTCGACGTCATCGACGTCGCGGAGAGCTTGCAGCGCATCGAACTTGGAGACGATGACGCCGAGACGCGTCGACGAGTCGCCCATCAGCCGGAGCAGGTTGCCGAGCACCACCTTCGGGTCACCGCCCGTCGTGAGCTGCGGCGGGACGAGGTCACGGAGACGTTCGCGGATCTCGCTGATCTGCAGCGGATCGAACATGAAGAACACCGCGTCCGCGTGGCGCAGGAACGAGAGGTTCTGCGCGTCTGCTGACGCGTTCTCCATCTCCTCGCCCGCGACGTCGCGGATGACGAGGTACCGCAGCGCGCCGTTGATGATCCCGAGACGGAAGATCATCGGATCCCGCTGGTAGGAGTTCGCCGTGTCCGCACGTGGCGTCGGCGCGATGATGCCGAGCTCTTCGTAGAGAGGCCGCTCGTAAACGCTCGTGTAGACGTCGCGGGTGCGTTCGTTGCCGTAGTCGACCGAGGAGTTCACGTGCGCCAGGAGATGTCCGAGCTGCTGGACAGCGACGGCGATGTAGAACGACTTCCCCGTTGCACGCGCTCCGTTCATCGCGACAGTCGTGACCTCCGCGTTGCGCCAGCCCGGCAGGAGTGCGTAGTGGCAGATCGCGCAGATCTCCGTCTGGGCGCTCCCGCAACGACCGCAGAACGAGGACTCCCGCGGAGTCCACCGGCGGGGGGCGTTCTCAGGCTTCTGTTCGACGTTCACGAAGCCGGAGGACACCGGCCCACCGAGGTACGCCGATGCAACCACATCGTGTGCTTTCTCACACGACGGGTTCTGACACATCCACATCCGCACGTTCTCGGGTAGGTGCTGGAAACAGCTGGGGCACGCGGTCATTCGGAGACCTCCTCGCCCGCGGCAGCGAGACCGCGGAGCAGTGATTCGACGGTGGCACGGAACTCAGCCGGCGCCGTGGTGAGTCGCTCAGGAACGGCTGTGCCGTCCACGACGGGTTCGATGACGGTGGTGGTCGCCGCGTCCACGCCTGCGACAACCGCCGCGGATCGGGCGAGGAGCAGGACGGTGTGGTTGCCCGGCGTCGACGCCACGGACGGTTCGTCGGTCACACGGACGACGAGACGCGTCCGGCCGCCCGACGAAGGCGGCGCGACGACGCCGTCGAAGTCGGCGGAGGATCCGAGCGTCCGCACGTCCGGCAGGGAACGCAGCCGCGGGACCATCAACGAGGGGTCCTCTTCCGACTGCCATTCAACCTGCTGGTCGACGAGGGCGACCGGGAGCGTTGATCCCTTCGGGACCAACGCGTCGAGGCCCGCGATCATTTCGATGACAGCGCCGACTGCGCCGTCCCGGTACCGCGCGGCCATCGACGCGGATGCGTCCAGGGCGATCGCGAGCTCGCGGGACGGAGCGACCGATGACGAAGCGTTCTCCGCCGTCCTCGCCGCCGCACGGGTGGCCGCAGCGACGTCGGTCAGCTCGGCCTCGTGGACGACGGCGACGGAGCCGACGACGATCCGCCCGCCGGCGGGCTCGACGAACACCAGGTCGCGGTGACGCAGGCCGGCGACGTCGATCGGACCGATGACGACGCGCTCGGGTTCAGCGCCAGTTCCTTCGCGTTCAATGGTGAGTCCGATCGACGCACCGATGCCGAACTCGGTCGCATCGATCGGGACGACGCGGAGCACCGCCGCATCCGACAGCGCCGGTACGACGAGGAGTCCGGGACGTGGCGCGATCGAATTGACGGCGCCGCCGGCGGGTACCAGCACGACGTCGGCGGAACCGGCGGTCGAGATGGCGGCGGCACGGAACGGTCCCGCGGTGATGGTGATCGAACGGTCGCCGTCGAGCATGTACGTGGGCATCAGTTGACCTCGTTCCGGCCGAACCGGCCGAGCAGGCCGCTCCGGGTCTTCGTTGGTTGCTCGGTGTCGAGCCATCGGGCGAACAACCGCCGCGCGACATTCGCACCGTCGTGAGCGCGTGCCGGGTCCGGATCGGAGATCGCCGACTGGTCGACCAGTCGCGCAGCGAGCTCCATCGCGCCGGGCACCGCTGATGGGCGAGCATCGAAGACCGACTCCGCGAGCACCCGTGCGATGCTCGGACCGCCCGCGGCGGTGTCCCCACCCAGGCGTAGGCGACTCACGTCCGGCGATCGCCCACCCTGTATCGACACGCCGAGGGCGTCGGACTCAGCGCGGACGAAGAGCTCGGCAACGAGGCGGGTGTCCGCGCCGGGTACGCCCCCTTCGGCGACCACAGCGTCGAGCACCGCTCGGACCCCGACGGCGGTCGCGCTGCCCGCGAGCTTCTCAGCCACGATGAACGGAACTCCACCGACCGGCAACACCGAGGAGACGGCCCGGATGGCGACCGCTGCGACGATCGGTTCGACGATCTCCGGGAACGTGTCAAGGCCGTCCGCGGACAATCCGCTTGCCGCGAGCGCGCTGATGACCTCGTCAACCCACCACGTCGCGGAAGGCTGGTCCTTCAGCGTGTCAGCGACGACCGGCTCGCGGCTGATCCGGAAGAGCTGCTGTGTCGCCGACCGCATCCGACCAAGGGGGGCGGCTTCGAGCATCTGCTCGGGCAGCGGCAGCGCCACGAGTTCGTCGAGGTCCTTGCCGTCCCGCGCCGCTCGGAGCACTCGCGCAACCGAGTGGTCCGGCACGTCCACCTGGAACTGCCATGCCTCGAGGACCTGAGCAGGGGTCCATGGGACGCCCCCCAGGAGGGCGCCTTGTGCCATCACCAGGCGGCGGTCGAGGGTCGTTGTGGGAAGGGCGCGGGCCGCACGCGCCACGTCCACGAACGCGAGGTGTCGGAGACCCGCGACGACAGACCCGCCACCGGTGCGACACGCCACGATGACCCGTTCCCGATCGAGGGGCGTGAGCAGACCATCGGCGCGAGGAACGATGGGGTCGTCATCCGAGTACAACCACGCCAGCACCGGGCTGATCAGCACGTTGCCGACGGACCGGTGCTGCACCTCGGGCATCGAAGCGGTCACGTCTCGGGCCAGTGCGCGCACCCCTGGCCCGACCGGTCCGGTCCTCTCCACCAGGCCGTGTCCCTCGCCGCTGACCAGCACGGGTGCAACGAGCATCTCCACGAGCCGCTCCGCGGGACTCAGCGCGTCCGGGTCGACCAGGGGCAGCCCGACTGAATCCATCAGATCGAGCAGGTGCAGAATCTCCACAGCAGCGCTCACCAGGCTTGCGCCAGCGGCCGGTGGGTTCTGGCCGACACGCTCCAGCCACTCGCCGAGGGCAGTCTCGGCACGGCGGCGGAGCCCGGCGTCAGCCACCCCTCGTGCGCCCGCCGGGACCGGGACCGGCCCGGTACGGGCCAACCACGCACGGTCGCCGATCGCGCGCTCGGCGTACGCCCGCGCGGCGAGTCCCGACAAAACGTGGGAGCCCTCAACGCCGGCCTCCGCAAGAGCGAGGGCTTCCTCGGTGCTCGAACCGAACCGTGCGCCGAGCGCCTCAGCGGTGGCGGCCCAGAGAGCGGGCTGGTCGCGCAGCCGCACGGGTGAGTTCTCGGCGAGGACCTGAGCGGCCTCGTCCCGCGCGTCGAGCAGTTCCCCGTCCCCCAGGATCCCGCCTTGCGCGACGACGACCATCGCGAGCGGCCACTCCGGTACCAGTCCGACGTCGCCGACCGCGTCGGCAACTGCATCGAGGGCGTCGAGCGTGGCGTTTGCGAGCGACGGGTCCGCCAACGCGACCTGGGCCAGGACCGACCAGTTGGACGCTGGTACGGTCGTGCCGTCGTCGAGACGATGCGGGCTCCCCCCCGGGTCGCCCAGGGATGGCTCGGACTGATCGTCGATGAGGACGACGTCGTCCCGTTCACCGACGGAGGCCACGTCGGCCGACGGAATCGCCACGAGGTGCACCCCGTGCCGGATCGCCTCGTCGAGCTCGGTGGCGCGTTCGAAGAGGGAGAGCGCGAATCGACGGCTCGTGCCCGCGGACATGAAGAGGCTGACCGATGCTGCCCACAGAGCCGCGGTCTCCGGGACATCGGTGGCGAGAACGACCGGCCGTCCTCCGGACATCGCGTCCCGGACGGCGTCGAGCAGGACGGCGAGCACCCCGATCCGCCACGAAGACGCGTCGGTCAGGAAGGCGACGACCGCGTCCGGTCCGACGGGACCTACTCCGAGCACCGGGTTCCCACCGACGGTTGAGGTCAGCACTTGCTGCTGCCCGAACGGGGCGAGCCAGTTCGACCGCCATGCCAGGACTGGCCGGAGCGTGGCCGCGGCGGACGTCGGCAAACGATCGAGGACGACGTGGGAGAACACGTTGCCAGGACGCCCGGTGCCGTCGGAGCCCGCCTGTGCCGCGTGCCAGTACGCCCACGATGCACCGACACCGGTCGGCGCGTAGGTGAAGCGACGAGCGAGCCCATCGATCTGCGTCGGTGTCGGGAACTGCGGGAGTGGATCGACAGCGCCGAAGGCCGTGACGACACGCGAGCGGAGTGCGTCGAGCTCGGCCGCGGTGAGCGCGCCCACGGTCTCCTTGACCTGCCACCCGCCGGGTCCGGTGCCGTCATCGAACGAGGCGTAGGTGAGTTGTGCCCATCGGTCGGTGCCGAGGTTCGTCTCAGCGACCACCGCGGATCCCCAGCTTCTCGCCGAACGACGTGAGGCGGAGCGAGGCCGGCGCCGGGTCGAGGAGCGCGATCCCCCGTAGTTCCTCCGGCGGCAGGTCGACGAAGAGCCGGACGTGTCCGGTCGGCGTCGACACCTCGCTCTTCCACGCTTCCCCGCTGCTCTGGTACGACGGTGCGCTGTCGGGGCCGCCGATGGACGCGAACTGCGCGCGACGGGTCGGCGACACGCCGTCGAGGTCGTCACGCACCACCGGCAACGCGCGTCCGTCGCGGATGCTCAGCGGCATCCGGTCCGGGTTGTGCACGAGCACGAAGGAGAGCGCACGGTCGACTGAGTTCCCTGGCGACCAGACACTGAACGACACTCCGGAGACCTGCTGCATGAAGTTCCGCAGCACGCGCACCGAGTAGTGCAGGCGCAGGAGGCCTCGGTACGTGATGGTCCGGATCGGCCCGGGAACTCGCTCACCCGCCTGGAACGCGATGGGGACGAGATGCAGATCACGTCCCGTCGCGGGCAGCGGGCCCGGGAACCGGAGGCCACCCGACCGCTTGTACTGTTCGTGCGACACCTCGATCGGCGAGCTCGCCGCGATCGCGTCGGTCGCAGGAACTCCGATCTGCGATGCGTACACCTGGACGGTCGCCGCTCCCTCCGGCCACGCGAACGTGAGGACTTGTCGCGATACTCGCTCGACGATCCGCGCGGCGGAGATCGATCCAGGACCGGCCTGGGAAACGGAGTTCCCCACGAACGCCTGCCCGCCGAGCAGTGTGACCGGCGTGAAGTAGGCGCGCGTCCATCCACGCGGCCACGGCACGGCGAGCATCGAGACGCGGCCGTCCTGCTCGGTCACGACGGGGTCTCCGAGCGCGGCATGGGTCGGCAGCGCAGCTTGTTCGAGGGCGGCCTCGTCGATGGGCCGCAGGTCTGCGCCCGGGACCGGAGGGGTCTCAGTGCGGTAGAGCACGACACGACCGCCCCTCGGCGGGGTCCACCGCAGATCGAAGCGGCGCTCGTCGTCGATCCCGGTCATCGAGACCTCGAGGTCACGGACCGGTTCGTGGACCTGCGAGATGAGCTTCGGCTCCGAGAGCGGAGCAGACAACTGCGTCGCACCGTCCACGTCGGCCTCGGCCAGTACCTCGTACAGGTACCGCCGGCCTCGTTCCGCGGCGTCGTCGACGAAGCCTCCCAGGTTGTCGTGTCCAGAGGCGATCCGGTACTGCGGATTGCCCCGACCGATCGCCGCCCGTTCGATGGGGATCCGGTACACCTGCACCCTGCGGACCCCGGGCAGCGTCCGCCACTGGCCGACGACACGGCCCTCGTCTTCTCGGAGCACGAAGTCGGTCGGGCTGACGACGACCGATCCCTGGGCGTGCAACACCGGCTGTTCTGCCCGCGCTCGGTCGACGTCGGCGCCGGTGTGCGCCCACACCTGGACGGAGCGCACTGCGCTTGTCTGCTCAATCGTGTCGGTCGTGGCGAGGTCGGTCGTCGCCGCGACGAAGTCCGCGAGGTCGGGGTTGTACGGCATGTACTCGTCGCTGATCACGACCCGGTAGAGCACCGTTCCGGACGTCGGCGTCGCCGCGGACCAGCTGTACCGGAGCGTCCCGTCCGGCGCCACGGTCGCGGCGACGGGAACCGGCTGACGGTCGGACACCGCGTAGCCGTACTGGACGAACCCACGATCGAAGCCGAACTGGGCGTCCGACCCCGGGGCAGCACCAGCACCAGCACCAGCGCTGACGCCGCCGGCGGCAGCCTCGGACCCCGCGACCGGTGACGGTGCGTGGTCGAGTCGGACGGTGGGCCGCGGCGGTGCCGGTGCCGGTTCGCCAGCGTCGACGACGGGCGACGTCCCGACCGAGGCGAGGACGTCGGCGACCTCCGGGGCGAACTCCGCGACCGAGGCCGACAGCCGAGCGCGCACCTGCTCCACCGTGGTGATCGTGGAGCGGGCGATCGTCCGGAGGGTGCTCGGTTTGAGGGCCGCGACCGAGTCACGTCCCGAGGCGAGCTCCTCATCGCGCCAGGCGGTGAGCGCCTCGAACCGTCGCTCTGCCGTCGACTCCCCCGCAGCGTCGTCCCCGCTGGCCGCATCCTGTGGGACGGCGACGGGACGCTGGTACTCGACCGGGATGTCGATGTCCTCGACACCGGCGGCGACCTGATCGAGGAGGAACTGGATGGTGGGCCGCCAAGACTCGACCAGTTCGTCCTGCTCGCGGCCTGGGCGCCGATCCGACACCGCGTCGACGGACCCCGCCGCGGCGATGTCCTGCATCTGCGCGGCTGACGGCAGCGGGAACCCGAGCGGCGCGAATATCTCGAGCCAGTCGCGCAACAGCTCTCCGCGCTGCTGGGTGGTGTCGCCGGTCATGGGGTCTGCTCCTGTGTGGTCATGGAGATGGGATGGTGATCAGAAGCGAGGCGCATCGTCGCTGCCGAAGAGCGTGACGCGCTGGACCTCGGTCGCCCAAGCCGTGAACTCGTACATCGGGATCGCGGTCGTCAGCTCTGTCTGTGTCGCGATCACGGACAGGCCGTCGGTGTTGCGCCGTCCCCATGCGGTCCGCACGGTCGGGGCGTCGGACGCCTGCGCCGCCGCGGTGAGGACGGAGGGGTCGAACGCACCAGCCGTCACACCGTCACCGATGCCCCCGACGAAGTCGGCGAGTGGAGTGGGTCCGGTCTCCGTGTCCACACGGTTGAGCACGGAAGCGATCACTTCCGGGAACGTCGTGCGGAGCTGCGCCCGGGTCTCGGACCACATCCGCTCCGCGACCGCGCTCCCGACGCCGGATGCCGTGACCGAGTCGGCGAACCGAGTCAGGATCGAACCAGGTCCGGACGAGGTCTCGCGGAGCAGTGCGCGGGCGTCACCACGGAGCCGCTGTCCTTCCGGTCCGACGACGCTCGCGGCGCTCTCGAGCGCTGCGTTCCACGGCGCATCGAGCCAGCGCACCCGGAACAGGTGGTCACGGATCGTCAGAGCAGCTGAAGCGATCGCCGCGCTGTCCACCTGGACCGACCCGACAGCGACGCTGAGCGGCAGCGGCGCCCCGAGCCTGATCGGTCGATCGCTCGTCGTCGTGCCCTCGCCGAGCGGACGTTCCAGGACACCGCCGATGATCGCCGACCACGCGAGGAACTGCCCGTACGCGTCGGTGGTGCGCTTCAGGTCGCGGACGGCCTGTCGGAGGTTGCTCCGAGCTGCCTCTGCCTGCGACGCCGCAGCGTCCCGGGCATTGAGGATCCGGAACAGCTCTCGCTGGTTGCGGGCGAACGTGGTGATGCCGATGACCAACCACGCGACCACGACGACCGCGGCGGTGATGCCGACGGCTTTCCAGGTGAGCACGTCCGTCCAGCGGAGCACTCCGAGCACCACGAGGACGACGACCATGCCGATCGTCATCAACCGCAGTGCCCGCGCGAACCGTTGCTGGGCACGGATCGCGCTGTCGTCCACGTCGGTCGTCCCCCCGGTGCGCAGCAGGTCGAGGAGCTCACGCACCTCCTGGGCAGTCCGCGTCACCGCACCCCCCAGGGGCTCTGCCACCTGGGTTGCGAAACTCGTGCGCTGTAGGGCCGTCCACTCTCGAAGACGCCCGAGCGTCCGCCCCGCGTCGAGGCCGAGGGCGACGTCGTCGTTCTCGGTCCGGACCAGCACCCTGTGCTGCTCGGTGATGCCGAGGACGTCGTAGCCGTCGAGCGTCGGGAGGCCGAGCGTCGGTGCAGCGTCCGTGAACCGGGTCGAACGCTGGGGAACGATCTGTGCGGGGTCCGTCACGATGGCACGTTGCGTCCCGATCGTCACCGGCGGGAGTGCCGTCACACGTTCGCCAGCGTCGGCAAGCGTGAGTGCGGCACTCGCGTAGTCAGACCACAGCGCCGACAGGTCGGTCGGGGCAAGGTGTGCTCGGGTCTCCCCCTCGTCGACGAGCACCGAGTCGATCGCCTCGGCCGCCCGCCCGAGCGCTGCCCAATCAGCAGGAGCGCCATCTGCCGAGACCCCGTTGACGACGACCGCGTACGCAGCCGGGTCAGCGCCGAACACCGCACGGTGGACGCGCGACGCAACTGCCGAGGACACCCGGTTGACGGTGCGTCGGTACCACTGCGCAGGCGCAGAACGCAGCGCAGCCCAGAGGAACCCGAAGAACATCCGGATTGCGGTCCACGCACCGATCGGTCTGGGAGCGACGGCACGGACCGTCTCACGCGGTCCGCGGAGGACGTCTGCGTGTCGACTCCAGAGCGCCTTCGCCATGGTCGACGTCGCGAGTGGGACGTCCTCGACCGCGAGGACGGCCGGGCCGCTCCCGACGGGCAGCGGCAGTCCATTGGAGGTCGAAGTCACGAGTCGTCTGAGTTCCTGCTCCGCGTCCGTGGAGTCGAGGCGTCGGAAGTACGACCGAGCGAGCCGCACGACCTCACCCGGAGCGATCGACTCGTCATCGAGTGGACCGCCGGTCACGCCGCGCCACAGTCCCGCCAGGCCGGCGAGCACCGACGCGGCGTGGGCCGCGAGCACACGGTCGTCGACGTTCGCGGTGAGCAACATCCTCCCCCGACCAGGGGCGGTGGTCTGCTCCGGTGCGACGACGACGTTGTGCCAGCCGCTCCGCGCGAGGTCGTCGGTCGTGGCGGGATCACCAGCCCGCACGATGGTCAGGCGGATCCGGGTGAGCCCAGCAGCGCTGCCGCTCGCCTCCAGTGTCTGCGCGACCTGCTGCTCGACGGCCGAAGCAACCCGCGCCTCCGTCCCGGATCGGAGCGGCAGGAGGACGACGAGCCGCACGCGCTCGATCGCACGCCCGGTGAACGCGCTCTGGAGTGGCCCGCCGCGCACGGCACCATCCTCGATGAACAGTCCATCGATCGAGAGTTCCGACACCGAGCGGGGTTCCACCCAGACGACGTCGTCCACGACACCGGCGGCCGACCAGTCGGTGAGGACTTCGCGGACGGGATCCGCCGCACCCGACGGAGCGAGGACGACGACGAGGTCCGCCACTAGAACGCACCTCCGTCCGGCACGACGACCTCGTTCGGCGCGGCCACGGGAGCAGGCCCGGACCCTGTCGGCGAAGGGCGGTGATCGCGAGCATCTTGCACGACGGCGCGGAGTTCCGCGAGTACGACGTACGCGTCCTCGGCGAGGTCCCGGAAGAACGGCGTCGCTGAGGCGGTCCCGCGATCCGGGACCCTCGCGAAGGTACCGGTGGCCGCAGGACCTGAGAATTCGGGCCCGACGTAGTTCTCACCGATGAAGGCGTGGATGCGGTCGAGCCAGGCGAGAGCTCCGTCGGCACGCTCGACCGCGGTCCGCTCGACGCCGGCGACGACGCCGTCGACGCCGGAACGGGTTCGTGGCTCCCAGACCCAGGCAGCGATCCGCTCGCGCGCAGCGGTCGTCCCGATGCCCTGCGCCGGGCCACCGTCGGTACTGGCGTCGGCCAGCGATCTCAGCAGGACGTACGGACGGAGCGGTGTGAGGTCGAAGCCCCCGCCCTCGTGGACGCGCGCGATCGCGATGAGCAATGCCTCGAGCACGGCCGGCATCCAGTCGTTCCGAGCGAGGAACCGGCTCGGCGGCGTCAGGAGCGGATTCGGGAACGGTGCCCAGGTGCTGGTCTGCGGGTCCCAGATGGTGACCGGGTCCGTGTACGGCTCGTTCGGCAGGACGATCTCCCCGGTCAGCTGGCCGATGAACCAACCCGCGACCATCGCTCGGCGTTCTTCCGGTCCCATCGGGAGCGACGCCGTGAGCGGGCGAGCCCTGCGCCACTTCCACCAGTCCGCGCGCGCCTGTGCCGGGAGCGAGCCCCACTGTGCCGCCACCGGCCCGAGGACGGAGCCGAAGACCAACGGCGAGTAGTTCGGGTAGGACCCGAATATGTCGATCCGAGTGACGCCCTCGGCGCCGGTCAGGGCGTTCGCGAAGTTGTCGACGCTCGTCGAGTCGACACGCGGGTCCTCGGAGAGGACGGAGCGGAGGGTCTCGGTGACCGTCCCCTCTTCGGCGAACGGTACGGTCGAGAACTTGTACCGGTACTCGACCTGACGCTGGTGGATGCGCTGGACGCCGACGGCGTTGACACTGACCAGGGGCCGCGCGAGCGAGAGGGCCTCACGGAACCGGGTCGCGATCTGGGTCGCGCGTTCAGTTCGTTCGAACTCGGTGGCGTTCTCGCCGCGGACGAACGACTTCAACGACGTCCGGCAGAACACGTCGAAGCTCTCGTCCGGACGGCGGACGAACGCCCTCGCACGATCGAGGACCTCTTCGACCTTCGCGTGTACCGTGAAGCGCGCAGTTGCGGGGACCTCGACGACGTCCGTCTCCGGGTTGACGGAGAACACCCGAGACCGCCAAGGGATGTCCAGCTCGACGAGGCCACGTGGGGCTTGGTCACCGCCGGTCGTCTTCCAGATGCCACGGACCGCCGACTGGACCACTGCGGAGCGCGCCGCGGGGAACGACGTGCCGATCTCCGGCTCGACTGCGCCACGAACGTCCGCCTCGTACTGTGCGGGGAACTCGGACGCGCGCGTGAGCAGCACCTCGTTGTGCGCGACGTCGAAACGCGGTGGGACGACGACGTCGTCGTCGGACGGCCACGCTCGGTACACCGTCGTCTCGAGACGAGCGAGCCCGACGCCGTCGGTGCTCGCCTCACGGTCTCGTTCGAGCAGTCGCAAGGACTCGAGGACGGCCGAACGGAGCGGCGTGACGAGGTTGCCGCGAGCATCTGCGAGGAGTGCGCCGGCGAGTTCCGCCGACTCGCTCCAGAGCACGTTCTGGTACTGCGTGCGGAACTCGACGATCAGCTCGTCGACGACGGCGGAACTGTTGGTGATCCGGCCGCGCATCGCCGCGATGCGGTCGGCGAACCGCTTCGGCACGGAGTCGATCTCGAGACGCCGTGATCCGATCTGCTCGAGGAGCGGCGCGACCGAGTTCTCGATGTAGATGTCGAGCCGTTCGAGCAGCAGCGCGGCGTACGCGAGACCGAAGGTCCCGATCGCCTCGTCGACGACGTCCGTGAGACGACGGACGAAGGACTCCTGCCACCCGTACGCCCAGCGGAAGGCGGTCTGGGACACGGCCTTGAGCGCGAGGGAACGGTTCCGCGACAGGAACCCACGAACGGTGCCGAGCCACTCCGCGGCGACGGTGTCACCGCCGTCGGCACGAGGAACCCCGTTGGCGATGTGCTGGTCCACCAGGCGAGCAGCTTCCTTCGCCGAGGCATCCCGGTCGAAGGCGGTCTCAGCGAACCAGGCCTGGACCTGCTGCGGAGTGGGTGCAGCGCCGTCCTCGGCCGGGAGGGCGAGCGCAGCGAGCACTCGGCTCCACTGCCCGTCCAGGAGGACAGACGCCTGCTGCTGCGACGACGAGGTGTCACCGCGCTGCATGTGTCCGACGACGAGCCGATCCGCCGCCGAGCGAGCGATGCGCTGTGCCGCGTACTCGCGGTAGCGCTCACGGCCCATGCCAAGGCTGGCGAACCCGAACGACCCCCACTGCAGCTTGTCCCACGACACACCCCACCCCAGCGGGTTCCGGTCGCCACCCAGTCCACCGGTGTTCGTCAGGTCGTACGCGGCGAACTGCTCAGCGGCCGTGCCGCTCGCGATCAACGCTGCCAGTCCACGCCCGAGCCCGCGGTACACGGCCTGCTGGCTGCCGTCGCCGAACAGTGTCTGCTCGGCTCCGACGAAGCGCCCGACCGGGAACACGCGCTGGAACGGGACGGCCCTGGCTGTCGACACCGTCTGCCCGAGCGCGCGGAGCACGTCCACGTCGTGGTCGCGCGCTGCGCCCGACTGCGCTGCGACGATCTCGCCGAGCATCGCGAGGGAGTTGCTCCGGACCCCGGACCTGGCCGGTTCGGGCAGCCCGTCGAAGATGTCGGCAGACACCATGAACATGCCGACGAGTTCGGGCTCGAGGTTCGGGAGGAGTCCGAGGATCCGTGCGACGTCCAGTGCCATCGACGCTCCGGCGCCGCCGGCCATGGACGACACGAGCAGCACGATGGGCGGGTCGTTCGGCGAGAAGTCCCCCAGCCCGGGCACACGCTGGCTGAGTGCCGTCATCTCGGCGTTGGTCTCGAGACGGTAGAGCTCCGTCCACGCTCGCTGCAACCCCGCGCGGACGTCCTCCGTCCGGCTCAGGGCGATCATCCGGCCCACGGCCCGGTACTGTCCGGCACCCTGTGAGATCGCCACGGGCACCTCGCCCGGAGCACGCGGTGCCCACGTCCCGATGTCACCGAGAGCGTCCGCCGAGCGGAGACGCTCGCTGATCCCCTCGTCGAGCACCGAGTACCCGACGCCGGTCGCACCGGTGCCGATGTACTGGCCGCCGAGGTCCGGCACCGTCGGGAGCGGTTTCGCCTCGGCGTTCGCGGCGACCGGGACGTCGACCTGGACGAACTGCCACCCGGCGGGCAACGACTCGATGCCGTGGCGCGCGAGGTCGGACTGCAGTTGGTCCATCAGGTACGACAGCGTTGCGCCACCGGAACCGCCGCAACCGACGATGAGGAACTTCTTCATGCGACTTCCGTTTCTGCGGTGGTCGGATCGAGCAAGGTGGTGGAGGACGACGAGGTCATCGGCGAGGGCCGTCCTCGAAGCCGAATCCGAAGCCGACGTCGTCGCCTCCGGACTGCGAGGGTGGTGGGGTGCTCTCAGCAGGTCTGTCCGCTGGCGGCGCACCGGTCCCGAAGCCGAGCGACGACACGTCGGCCCTCCCGGTGCTCACCCCGGCGAGGGCGTGCTCGACATCGGGCATCTCGCCGGCTGCGTCGCGGAGCCGGTCCAACACCTCGGGCAGACGGTCACGGATCGAGTCCGCGATCGCGGTCCGCACCGAGTCGGGCGCGCCCGACCCGACGAACGCGACGACCTCTGCTGTCCCCGCGCTCGATCCGACCGGCGCCAGGACAACCCAGTGCCCTTGGATCGCGAGCGGGAGCCATGCTCGCAAGCCACCGCCGAGCCGGATCGACGCGGGTGCGACGTCCGACGCGGCCGCGGAACCCGGCTCGGTCGCGATCACGAAACCCGCGGTGAACGGGGACCTGCTCGGACGGGCGCGGAGCGACAGCCCGGCGACGACGAGCGACCTCGCGTTGCGGCCCGAGATCGTCTGCATGGTGGTGAAGTCCGTCGGCCGGAACGCGAACGGGACACCGTCACGCATGACCCTGCCGTCGACGACCGTGACGGACGACCTCTGGGACAGCAGTCCGCCGGACGGCATCCGCGCCACGAGGAACGACGCGAGGTACAGCAGAGCGAGCGGGATCCCGGGGCCGGCGATGAGCGCCACCACGAGCGCCAGGAGGAAGTTCGCTTCGTTCAGCGGGCGACGAAGGTCCGCCGTGAACGACACGTTCGTCGTCAAGGGCTCGCCGGCTCCGTCCGCTGACGCGATCCGGACGGGGAAGGTTCCGTTCACCGTCCCGTTCTGTGACTCGTCGAAGGTCAGGGTCACTTCCAGCGGTCGGCCGCTCTTCGACGCACGCACGCACGTCGACGAGCTGTCGTGCGCCTCTGCTGTGACGGCGACGTCGCCGGTGTCCGACGGGGCGGCTGCGATCTTCGGTTCACCAGAGATCCAGGCGCACCCGGAACCGGTCACCCTGAGCACGGCGGTCGCGGAAGTCTCGCCGTCGAGGGTGCCGAAGTCGACGGAGTCGGTGACCTCGGGGAACTGCGATGGTGCGAGGACCGACACCGGCACACGGACCACTGCCGGTGCCAGGGTCGTTCCCTCGTGGACCACGGTCGTCCCGTCGAGGACCGGAGCCGTCGTGAGGTCGAGGCGCATCTCAACGGTGCCGGCGCCGAGGTCGAGACCAGTCGGTTCCGCGGTGATCGGGCCGGAGAGGTGTTCCTTGTCGGCCGCGTCGAGCACCGTCTGACGATGCCCGGCCTCGTCCGCGAGGATCGCCGTCAGGGTTGCCGTTCCTCGTACCGACGACGGCGGCACTTCCTCGCCGTCACCGTCCGCGATGCCGAAGGTGCCGGGCCAGGCGTCCTGGAGGTGCACCCGCGCGGCGGACGATCCGGACCACGTCGGCACCAGGTCGCTCGAGATGTGGATGTTCGTCCGGGAGCGCTTGTCCGCTGACGTGCCGGCGGGGTCGATGAAGACGACCTTCCAGAGGCCGGCCCAAGCGGTGGCTCCGTCGGCGCGCGAGATGTCGATCGACACCGCGGAGTTCGACTCCCAGGTGTAGCTCGCCGTCCCGCCGGGGACTGCCACCCGGGCCTCGGTCCCGACGGCGGACCGAGGCAGTTGAACCGGTTTTCCGTCAGGTCCGACGATGTCGACGTCGACGGCGTCGACATCAGCTGCGGCGAGCACGTGGACATCGGGAGTGGAGTCGTCGAGCACGAAGTCGTGCGCCTGATCGGTGCAGTACGAGACCTGGCAGATGCCGGATTCCTGGGACAACGGCGCTTGGCCGGGCGTGCTCAGCGCATCGAACGCGAAGAGCAGGTTGTCGATGTCGGAAGCGAGCGTGAACGAACCGGGGATCGGATCGTTGATGGAGCCGCACGTGGTCTTCGGCGACGCGCTGCTGCCCGTCGCGATCGCTTCCAGCTGCGCGAAGTCGTTGGCCGGTGCTCCAGACGACTCGAGACCGATCGCGAAGGTCGTGACGCCCGAGGAGCGGAGCTGGTCCGCGAGCCCGCCGGCCCGGCAGAGGTCCTTGTCCGCGGCGGCGGTCGCTTCGTCGACGCCGGACTGGGACGTCAGTTCGACGCCGGGCGCGAACGGCTTCGTCGTGCCGTAGGAGTCCTGCGCTGACTGCGTGCCCCGGACGACGTACTCGGCCTTGCCGTCGGTGAACCAGGCGATGGCCTGACAGCTGGTGCCGCTCCGCGACGATGCGCGAGCAGCGAGGTCACCGCGTGCGCCGTCGAGCGCCGACCAGTAGTCGGTCTCGAAACCGTCGTCGGCGTCGGCGAGCCCGGCGACCGTGTCCGCAACCGTCGAGACGGACTTCCCGTCGAGCGCTGTCCAGCCACCGACGTCCGCGTAGTTCGTGCTGAAGCGCGCAACACGGACTGCGATGTCGGAGCCGGTCTGGTCCGCGAAGCGTCCGAGCTGTCGGACGAGGTACTGCGCCGCCTGCACCCGGTCGTCGTCGGCGTCTGACTGCTTGAGGCTGCCACTGTCGTCCATCAACAGGAGCAGGTCTCCGGAGCCGCCCCCGGCGATGCACCCGCCGAAGTCCGTCACGGCCGCATCCGGTGACGACGTGGTCGAGGTAGAAGCAGGCGTCGCTCCGGACGCCGGGGCGACGGCGCCGACGAACGGCGTGGCGACGACGGCTCCGGTGATGAACACCGCGGCGAGCGCGGTCATCAGGCGGCGCCCCGTGCGCCGGGACGTCGACTGGTTCACAGGTGCCCGATCCACTGTGCGATGCGGAGGGCCGCGAGGAGCACGCCGGCGACCAGGACGATGAGTGCAGCCCAGGAGGCGACGACACCCGCGGTGGTGGCTGCGTAGAACGGGCGTGCACGCGCGCTGGTGTCTCGCAGTCGGAAGAACGCGTACAACCCGATCCCGACCGGTCCGGCGAGCGCCCAGGCGATGATGGCCATCGCCGGCTGCGTTCCGAACACGACCGCGATGGCGATCGCGATGACGCCGACCGCGATGGCGATGTACAGGAGTCCCGCTGGAGTCCGAGCAACCGGGAGCTCCGCAGAGGTGACGGGGCCGTCGAACCCGGTCCCCGACGGGTCCCGACGAGCGGATGCCCCTTGTTCCGTCGGACTCGAGAATCCGAACGGGTCGTCCGCGCTCATCGTGGTTCCTCCCCTGCGCATCGGTGCGCCGTGCGTGTCATGCGATCCCCCGTGGTCGTCCGCGGTCTGCTCAGTTGCCAGACGACACGATTGCGATGAAGAAGAGGATGTTGAACGGTAGCGCGATGTAGCCGAGGATCAGCGCCGCGAGTGCGATGCCGCTGCCGCGCTGCGGACGCGTCCGGCACTGCCACCGCGCGATGTGTCCGAAGACGACGGCGAGCCACCCTGCGCCGAGCAGGGAGACGATCAGCGCCGCGATGGCCAAGCCGTTGGTCCCCGGTGCGCCGACCCTGCGCGCCGCGGGTGCGTGGACGGGGGCCGCGTACTGCGGCGTCG
Source organism: Curtobacterium sp. MCSS17_006 (assembly GCF_003234215.1). NCBI lineage: Bacteria > Bacillati > Actinomycetota > Actinomycetes > Micrococcales > Microbacteriaceae > Curtobacterium > Curtobacterium sp. MCSS17_006. The sequence continues at coordinate 103,436 of NZ_QKSO01000014.1, forward strand.
GCCGGAACGCAGGCCGCTGCGGCGCGGACGGCGGCGACTGCGTCGGGTACTTCGGTGCCGCCGCTGGTCGCTGGACCGGCTTCGGCGGGCGAGTCGCCGTCTGCGCACGTGGCGGAGCGCCTGCGCCCGCTGGTGTGCTCCCGACAGGAGCCGGTGCATCGCGGAGCGCGGTGCCGCACACCGAGCAGAACCTCATGTCCGAAGGCGCAGTGGTGGCGCACTCAGGGCATTGCTTCACAGAGACTCCTCGGGGACGGATGTGTCCTGATCCTGACACGTACTCAGGACATTCCGCACTCCTCGACACGCCCCCCGATCGGGTTGAGGCGGTGAGTGCGCGAGAAGTGCGGGAAACCGACGGTCGGATCGTGCCGGACGGAACTCACCACCTCAACACGAACCGCCCCCGCGTCCCCCCAGCCTCCAACCGCTCATGCGCCTCCACAGCCCGCGCAGCCGGCAGCACCTCGGCCACCCGCGGCGTCAACGTCCCACTCTCCACCGCATGCCGCAGTTGCTCGAGCTTGTCGAACGACCGGTACTCCGAGAACACCATCACCTGCACGAACTCGATGCCACGAGCCCCGTTGCCCTGCCACCCCCGCACGTCGAAGAAGACTCCCCCGTCGCGAACCGCGTCCACGACCTCATCGCGCTGTACGGCAGCATCGGCGAGCGCATCGGCCCCGTCCGGCACGAGCTCCCGGACAGCGGAGGCGAAGGAAGCACCTCGCGGCACCACGTGGTCCGGCCCGAGCGACCGCACGAGGGCTTCGTCGGCCGGAGCCGCATCCGCGATCACGGTCAGCCCGGCGGCCTTCGCAAGCTGCACCACGTAGTTCCCGAGCAGCCCGGCAGCCCCGGTCACGGCGAGCGTCTGCCCCGGCTCGAGCGAGGCGTGCGACAGGATCTGCAACGCCGTCAGCCCGTTCATCGGCACCGTGGAGGCGAGCGGAAGAGACGTCCCACGAGGGATCCGCGTGAACGACCCCACCGGCGCGACGAGCTCCTGCACGTAGGCGCCACCGTGGGCACTGAGCGGCAGCGCCATCGCCATGACCTCGTCGCCGACCTGCCATCCGGTGACGTCGGGCCCGACCTCGTCGATGACGCCGGCGGCGTCCATCCCCGGCACGTACGGCGGCGAGGCCTGCGAGCTGTCCCGCTGCCCGGCACGCACCCCCGTGTCGGTCGGGTTCACGGCGAACGCCTGCACCCGGATCCGCACGGACCCCGCACCGGCGTGCGGCTCCGGCACCTCGTGGACGGCGAGGGCCTCGGGCCCTCCGAACTGTTCGACTCCGACGACCTGCATCCTCCCGGTCTACGCGCACGTTGCTTGACGCAACCTGACGCGACCACCCCACGGTCTGGAGGCCCGGCACCACCCCGCCCCGCGCCTCCCGCCCGTCAGGGGGTGCGGTCCACGGCACGTGGTGCGCCATGCTGGCACCGTGCGTCTCGACGAACTCCTCACCCGGTCCGACGGTCCTGCGATCGCCGAGGAGCTCGCCGCCCTCCGTCGACCCGCCCGGTACGTCCTCGAGGGCATCCACCAGGAGTCCCGGCAGAAGTACTGGCAGTTCCGCATCGACATCGACGAGGCCGCGCAGACCTGGACTCTCGTGCGCCAGCGGGCCAAGCCGGTCTCCTACCGCGAGGGCGTGCTGCACGACCCCGACGACGGTCCGGACGAGATCTCGTTCGCCCGGAGAATGGCCTCCGATCCCGTCGTCCGGATGGCCGTGCCCGACCTGATGCTCCGATGGGGTCGCGGCCCCGAGAGCTTCCACCCGATCTTGGTCCAGCACATCGGCGAGCACTCGATCCTGGTGACCTTCGAGCACCGCGGGAACCCAGCGACCCGCGCGACACTCGTGATCGACGAACGCGACGGCATCGCCCGCCGCTTGTCGGAGTACGGCGAGGACACGATCATCACGAGCGTGCGGACCGCCGAGCCGGACGAGGTCCTGCCCCGCGCCCGCTTCGTGCAACCGACGGACTGGATCCGCCCGCAGTACTGAGTCGTGACGGTTCCGGTTCACGATCCCCGACGATCGCGAACCAGAACCGTCACCGGCCGGAAACCGAACCACCTCCCCCGCCAGCACCATCCCCCGATCGGACGATGCCGAGACCACCGCCCCGGTCGATCCCCCACGGCCACCCGGCGGCGAAGCTGGACCCATGCCCGAGTCCCCCGCCATCGAGGTCCAGCACCTCGGCAAGCAGTACGCCACCGGCAAACGTGCCGTGGACGACGTCTCCTTCACGATCGAACGGGGCGAGACCTTCGCGCTCCTCGGCCCGAACGGTGCCGGCAAGTCCACGACGGTCGAGATCCTCGAGGGGTACCGCTCCCGCACCGCCGGCGAGGTCCGCGTCCTCGGCCACGACCCGGCACGGACGAGCCGCAGCCACAACGCACGCATCGGCATCGTCCTGCAGACCAGCGTGGAGTCCCCGAACGTCACCGTCGCCGAGCAGCTGAACCACTTCGCGACGCTGTACCCGAAGCACCGCAGCGTCGAGGAGCTCCTCGGCGCTGTCGGGCTCGAGACGCAGCGCAACACCCGCATCAGTCGACTGTCGGGTGGCCAGCGCCGCCGCGTCGACGTCGCCCTCGGCATCATCGGCCGCCCCGAGGTCCTGTTCCTCGACGAACCGACCACGGGCTTCGACCCCGAGGCCCGCCGGCAGTTCTGGGACCTCCTCCGCCAGGTGCAGCACGAGGGCACGACGATCCTGCTCACCACGCACTACCTCGACGAAGCCGCCCAGCTCGCCGACCGTGCCGCGGTCATCGCCGATGGGAAGCTCCTCGACCTCGCACCCATCGGCGAGATCGGCGGCGCCGAGGCACGCACGCCCCGTGTCCGCTGGCGTGACGACGACGGCGGACACCACGACGAGCGCACGACCGACCCGACGGCGCTCATCCGCAGCAGCACCTCGCCCATGCACGACCTCGAAGTCATCCGTCCGTCCCTCGAGGACGTCTACCTCGACATGGTGGGACAGAAATGAAGACAGCGACCAGCCGCATCTCGTACGAGATCCGCACCTACTTCCGCGCTCCCGACGCGGTCTTCTTCACCTTCCTGTTCCCGATCATCATGCTGGCGCTGTTCTCGGTGGCGTTCTCCGGCGCCGCCGACATCCAGGCCGGCCCCGACGTCAGCGTCGACTACGCCACCTACTACCTGCCCGGCCTGGTGGCGACGGGCATCCTGCTCTCCGGCACGCAGTCCCTCGGCGTCGACATCGCCACCGAGCGCAGCGACGGCACGCTGAAGCGTCTCGGCGGCACACCGCTGCCCGTCCTGTCGTACTTCGTCGGCAAGATCGGCATGGTCCTCGTCACCACGCTCGTGCAGACCGCACTGCTGCTGGCGATCGCGAGCCTGGTGTTCGGCGTCGACCTGCCGACCGACGCGCGCAACTGGGGTGTCTTCGCCGGGGTGATGGTCCTCGGCATCGCCACCAGCTGCGTCCTCGGCATCGCAGTCTCGGCGCTCCCCCGCGAGGGCCGACGCGCCACCGCCACCATCGTCCCGATCGTGCTGGTGCTGCAGTTCATCTCCGGCGTCTACCTGCCCTTCACGCAGCTCCCCACCTGGTTGCAGGACGTCGCGTCCGTCTTCCCCCTGCGCTGGATGGCGTCCGGCATGCGGTCCGTCTTCCTGCCCGGTGCGTTCGAGTCGGGTGAGCCGGGAGGCGCGTGGCACCTCGCCCTCGGAGCCCTCGTGTTGGCAGCGTGGCTGGTCCTGGGCACGGTGACCTGCCTGCTGACGTTCCGGTGGAACCGCAAGGACGCCTGATGGCGCCCCGCTGGTGGGATGCTGGGCACATGAACGGTGAGACGTGGATGCGCAACCGGTGGTTGCACGTCTTCTTCGCGGCCACGATGCTCCTCACCGCCGTGATCACCGTGTTCGGGTGGTCCCCGTGGTCGATCCGCTGGCCCGCCTACACCGCGGTCGTGGTGCTCGTCGTCGCCTACGCCGCGTTCGGCCACCGCGGCTACGACAGCCCCCGTGCCGCCGCGGCCTTCCTGCCGCTGGTCCTCGTCGCCGCCCTGGTGCTGCCCGCCATCGTGCCGAGCACCGCGTTCGTGCAGTGCATCGCGTTCCCGCTCGTCTGGGTGCAGTCCGAACGGGTCCGCACCGCCGTCCTGCTCTCGGTCGCGGTCGGCGTCGCGAGCGGCATCGGCCTGCAGGTCTCCGGCGGCCCGGACGCCCTCGTCAGCACCCTGCTCATCGAGGGCATCAGCGTGATCGGTGCCTGCGCGATGGGCGTGTGGATCTCGAGCGTCGCCGGCCTGTCCGAGGAGCGCCGCCAGCTCCTCGACGAACTCCGCGCCACCCAGCAGTCCCTCGCCGATGCCCACCGCAGCACGGGCGTCGCGAGCGAACGGGAGCGCCTGGCCCGCGAGATCCACGACACCGTCGCGCAGAACCTCGCCGGCATCGTCATGCTCACCGAACGTGCCCGCAAGGACCTGGCGAACGACCGCGGTGCCGCACTCGACGAACGGCTGGCGGTCCTCGAGGAGTCGGCACGAGCGGCGCTCGAGGACTCCCGCGCCCTCATCGCCGCCGGGGTCGCCGGAGCCACGAGCGGCAGTCTGGCCGGAGCCCTGCACCGCCTGGCCGAGCGCTACACCCGCGAGACCGGCACGCCCGTCGCCGTCGACGCGACCGACGGCCCGCTCGACCGCGACGCCCAGGTCGTGCTGCTCCGGGTCGTCCAGGAGTCCCTCGCGAACATCCGTGCGCACGCCGACGCCGGCTCCGTCCGCATCGTCCTGCGGCACGCGCCCGATCACGTCGGCGTCCGCGTCATCGACGACGGCGTCGGGTTCGACACCGGCCTCCCGACGGCCGGACATGGTCTCCGGGGACTCCACGAACGGTTGTCGCTCTCCGGCGGCGCCTGCACGATCACGAGCACCCCGGGCGGCGGCACCGTCGTCGACGCGAGCCTGCCCACCGGACCCGAGCCGAGCCTCCCGGCCGTCGATCGTCACCCCGTGGCAGAGGTGACCCGGTGATCCGCGTCGTGGTCGCCGACGACCACCCGATCGTCCGGTCGGGCATCGTGGCCCTCCTGCAGGACGCCGACGACGTCGAGGTCGTCGGCCAGGCCAGCGACGGCCGCGCCGCGGTGACGGTGGTACTGGCCGAACGTCCCGACGTCGTGCTCATGGACCTCCGGATGCCCGTGCTCGACGGCGATGCGGCGACGGCGGAGATCCTCGCCGCCGACCCCGGCGTTCGCGTCCTGATCCTGACCACGTACGAGTCGGACGACCAGATCCTCGCAGCCATCGAGGCCGGCGCCACCGGCTACCTGCTCAAGGCCGCCCCCGAGTCCGAGATCCTCGCCGGCGTCCGGGCGACCGCACGGGGCGAGACGGCGCTGGCCCCCTCGGCTGCCGCAGCACTCGTCCGCCGAGCAACGGGCACGCTCCCCGCCGCGGCCGGCCCGTCGCTGACCCCGCGCGAGCTCGACGTCCTGCGCCTCGTCGCCCAGGGCAACAGCAACCCGGCGATCGGCCGCGCCCTGTTCCTCAGCGAGGCCACGGTCAAGACGCACCTCGGCCACGTCTTCGAGAAGCTCGGCGTGAACGACCGCACCCGCGCCGTGACCCGGGCGATGGAGCTCGGTCTGCTCCCCTGATCAGCGCTGCTGCCGGGCGCCGTCGGTGAGACCAACGAACGCGTTCACTCCGTCGACAGCACCCCGAACGACCACCGCGGTGCGCTCCGGACGCAGGGTGATCGTTCCGTCACCGCTCTGCCTCGTCAGCGCACCGACACCCGGTACGAACAGCCCGTGGACGCCCTTCCCGGCCTGGTGGCTCCAGCCGTTCACCGACCGCCACCGAGGTTCCGTCCAGGCACGCCGGAACCACGCGACGTCGCTCGGGCAGGGACCGGATCGGTCTTCGTACTGCGCCGTCGTGATCGTGACCGGCTCACCGAAGCCGACCGATTCGACGGGGTCGACGTCGAGCCACCGGAGCAGGTGTGCCACGAGGGATCCTGGACGAACGACACCGAGCGACTCCGAACCGTCCTCGTGTCCGGCACGCACGACGCACTTCTGGCCCTGCATCCAGCACGCCCAGCGCAGTGGCGGAGCGTCGCTCGCGGGGTCACTCGACTCGACGACGAGGAGCGCATCGTGATCGACCACCGGGCCGACGAGTTCGTGGCCCTTGTCGGTGAGGCCACCGAAACGCCCGACGAACCCGAGCTCTCGCGCGGCGACCCCGGTCTCCGAGCGTCGCGCCACTGCCGGCACCATGCCGCGCTCCCGGAACCGCACGAGCTGGTCGAGCACTCCGACTGGAGTGCGCCACGGAAGGGTCGCACCCGGGCCGGCGGCTGCGGCTGCGGCTGCGGCGAGCGCGCGGTTCCCGGTCGACGGATCGTCGAGGGGACGGAGCCACCGCGAATCGAGCAGCCCGTCGACGACCGCGGCGGCTCCAGGCCAGTCACGGGCCGAGCACTCGACCGCGACCCGGACCCGTACATCGCGGAGGATCCGGAGATCACTGATGACGACGTCGTCCGGTTCGGGCAGGGCGACGAGGACGCGGTCGTCCGCGGATTCGAGGACCAGGGCGTCCGGTCGGTCCCCGAGTCGCAGGGTCATCCCGACAGCGGGATCACCAGAGAAGGACCGCACGTCGATGGACACCGCGTGGTCGTCGCGCTCAAGCCGGATGCCCGGTTCGACCGGACGGGCCGTCCACCCTTCCGGCACCTCGAACACGAGACCGTCGACGATGGCCAGTGCATCCCAGCGGACGTCAGGCCAGGGGTCCCACGGCACGTGCCGGGTCATCGGCGAGCCGCCCGTCGCGACCACCGCGGTGTCGCCCACCGAGCCCCGCCGAACAGCAACCACATCCCGAGCACGCCGCACAGCACGAACGCCACCATCAGGACGAGGGCGAGCACCACAGGCCCGTTGAAGCAGAACGCCGCGACGCCCTCGCAGGCGAGCGCCAGCCCGAGCCAGAACAAGCCGAAGGGCATCGCCGGCGTGCTGCGTCGCATCCACGACCGCCAGAGTCCGGCGTACGCCAGTCCGCCGAGGACGACGAACACCCCGCCGATCGCGATCAGCCAGATCGGTGCACTCACGCTCGACTCCCCCGGTTCTCCGCAACTCCCCTGCTCTGATCCTACGGCGCTGTGCACGAGCGGGGATCCCGTCCTGCAGCGCTCCTGACGGTTCTGGTTCACGATCCCCGAGGATCCCGAACCGGAACCGTCACCGCGGGAATCCCGTCCTGCGCCCCCCCCGCCGTGGACGCGACCACCGACGAAACGGGAGGCACGGTGCCTGCCCGCACCGTGCCTCCCGTCCGCTCCAGCGCGCGCCCTGCCATCGCGACGCGCGCCCGCTCAGGCCCCCGCGTCCGCCTCCTGCGACCGGACGCGGAGCACCCGCGCTGTGGGGGTCGATCCGCCGTTCGCGACCTCGAGCGAGCCCGAAGCGGCGTCCCACGCCACGGACCACGACCCGAGTGCCGTCGGGAACAGCGGCTCGACGACCACCGCCTGCCCGGCGAACGCTGGCAGCGGCAACGACACCGACGCCGACGCACCGGGCAGCGACCACACCGACAGGTACAGGGCGCCAGGGGCAGCGTGCAGGCCGAGTGCGACCCAGGGGTCCTCCCAGGCGGGCAGCCCGAGGGGCCAGACCGGCACGGACGCCTCGACGACGTCCAGGACCTGCCGGTGCGCAGCGATGGCGTCACCGACCACCGCACGCTGCGACGCCGACATCTCGTTGAGGTACCCGGACAGGTACATCCGCCCGAGCACCCCGTTCACGAGCGACAGCGTGAACAGCTCCGGGTCCATCGTCGGCGCCGGGTACGCCCAGTTCCCCGCCTGCTCGGGCAGCATCGCGGCGGGAGCGGCGGCGGCGATCGTGGCGGACAACACCGGGTCCTGCTGGTCCGACGTCGACTGCATGTGCAGGCGGGCCAGCATCGCCCCGTCGGCACGCATCGCACCCGAGGCGCAGTTCTCGATGAGCAGCGCCGGGTACCGCTCCTGCACCGCGTCGAGCCAGTCGAGCAGCGCCCGCTGGTGCTCGACCATCCCGGCGAACGGCCCGGTCATCGTGTTGTTGTCCATCTTGAAGAACGTCACGCCGAGCTCCCCGACGAGCCGGTCGACCACCGAGTCGAGGTGTGCGCGGGCCTCCGGCGAGCGCAGGTCGAGCAGGTGCCGCCCGTGCTCCGCGACCCGGACCCCGTGGTGCTCGACGAACGCGGACGACGGCAGGGTCGAGGCCAACGGCGAGTGGATGCCGATGACCTCGGGTTCGAGCCAGAGGCCGGCCTGCATGCCGCGCGCACGGATGTGGTCGATGACGAATCCGAGCCCCGTCGGGAACCGCGATGCCGCTTCCTCCCACGCTCCGACGGTGTCCCACCAGTGTCCCTCGGCGTACCAGCCGGCGTCGATGCAGAACAGGTCCGCTCCGGCGTCGGCGGCAGCGTCGATGAGCGGCAGGAGCTTCTCGGTGGTCGGGTCGCCCATGAGCGTGTTCATGTAGTCGTTGAACACCAGGGGCAGGGCACGGTCGGCCTCCCGCACGTGCCGGAACGCCCGACGCTGCCGGGTGAGCACCCCGAAGGCGTCGTCGACCGACCCGGCGATCCCGACGGACACCGGCACCGAGGTGAACGGCCGATCCGGTGTGACGACTGCGGTCCACTGGTGTTCCTGGTCGGTGGGGCCGCTCAGCAGCACGTAGGCGTGCCGCCGGGTCTCCCCGAGCTCGTACAGCCACGGCCCGTTGTGCTCGATCTGCCAGACGAGCGCGTACGGAAGCGACGCAGCGTCCTCCGCCCGCAGAACCCCGATCGGCAGCGCCTCGCCGGTCGACCACGAGCCGCGGTTCTGCACGACGGCGCGGCTGCGGGGCGGGTGGTGCTGGGCCTCCCGGTCGATCGCCGCGAGCCCGATCGACCGCAGCGGATCGGTCCGCCACCGGCTCTCCGCTGCCCAGTCGTTCTCGGCGTGCACGAGGGAGAGCTCGTCGACGGTGGCGCCCGAGTCGGTCAGGAACGCTCCGGTCGCGAACGACGACACGGAGTCGACGACGTGCTCACCGTGCTCTGCCGACACCTCGGTCCACGTCTGGAACGCGGGCACGCCGGCGCGCGCCCGGAACACCGACTCGGCCTGGAGGCCCGTGGTCGCGTCCGCCTGCACGATCCGGAACCACAGGTCGGTCCCGTCGTCGTGCACGTGGTGCGACACGGGGCGCAGTCGCGCCCCGATCGTGGAGTCCACGTGCCGGAACCCGCCCGGGAACCGCCCGTGCCCGATCGTCGTCAGCTCGACGAGCGGCTGCGGGTCGTCCGGCCCGTCGGCGAGCGTGCCACCGGCGAGCACTCCGCCGGCCGACGCTCCGCCGGCCGGCACGAACGACACGAGCGCCGCGGGCTGGTCCGCACCGACCCGGAACCGTGCCGCGAACCCGTCGGTGACCCAGTCGACGAACGTCGACCCGTCGCTCATCGCGCCCCGATCGGTGCGGGCTCGCTCGACACCCAGTCCCCGACCGTGTGGTCGTAGCAGGTGGTGTTGTCGATCTTCGTCCGGTCGAGCGGCGGCCCCGCGGTGATCCGGCGCTCGGTGCGCTCCGGGTCGGGGGCGGCCTCGGCGAGCAGCCGGGTGTAGTCGTGGTGCGGGTCGAGGATGACGGCGTCCGACGGCCCCCGCTCGACCACCCGGCCGCGGTAGAGCACGAGGATCTCGTCGGAGAAGTGCCGCGCGGTCGCCAGGTCGTGCGTGATGTAGAGCACGGCGAGCTCGTCCTCGCGCTGCAGTCGGCCGAGCAGGTTGAGCACGCTCAGGCGGATCGAGACGTCGAGCATCGACACCGGTTCGTCGGCGATGAGCACCTGCGCGCCCGGGGCGAGTGCGCGGGCGATGGCGACGCGCTGCCGCTGCCCGCCGGAGAGCTCGTGCGGCCGCCGTGACGCGAAGTCCTCGTCGAGGTTCACCCGGCCGAGCAGTTCCCGCACCTTGTCGGCGGTCTCGTCGGCGCCGCGGGCCCGGTGGTGCAGCTGCAGCGGTCGGGCGATGTGGTGCTCGATCGAGTGGAACGGGTTGAGCGAGGCGAACGGGTCCTGGAACACCATCTGCACGTGCCGCCGGTACATGCTGCCCTCGACGGGGGTGCCGTCCTCGAGCCGCACGTCGATCGAGCCGCGCGTCCGGGTCTCGAGCTTGGCGAGCATCCGCGCGATGGTGGACTTGCCCGAGCCGGACTCCCCCACGAGTGCGACGGTCCGGCCGGGCAGCAGGTCGAACGACACGTCGTCGACGGCCCGCAGGGTGGTGCGCTTCAGGCCCTTGCGGGTGTGGAAGTCCTTGCCGAGGTGGCTGACGGTCACACTGGTCATCGGTCCGTCTCCTGTGCTGCCTGGACCACGACGGCCCGGGTGTCGGTCTCGGGTTCGGCGCCGTCCTCGACCCCGGTGCGGATGAACGCGCCGCGGGCTCCGGACAGGCTCGGGAACGACTGCAGCAGCTTCCGCGTGTACGGGTGCTGCGGGTCGTGCTGGATCACGCTTGCGCGGTCGCACTCGACGACCTCGCCGCGGAGCATGATCGCGATCCGGTCGCTGATCTCGAGCAGCAGCGGCAGGTCGTGGGTGATGAACACGACGGCGAACCCGAGCTCGTCGCGCAGTCGGACGATCTCGCGCAGGATCTCCCGCTGCACGACGACGTCGAGCGCGGTGGTCGGCTCGTCCATGATCATGATCTGCGGTTCGAGCAGCATCGCCATCGCGATCATCACGCGCTGCCGCATGCCGCCGGACAGTTCGTGCGGGTACGCGGTGATGCGGGACGGGTCGACGCCGACGCGGCGCAGAGCGTCCTCGGCGATGGCCCGTCGTTCCTTGCGGGGCATGCCCTTGCGGTGTTCGACCAGGGCGTCGTCGAGCTGGGCGCGGATCGTGGTGACCGGGTTGAGCGCGTTCATGGCTCCCTGGAACACCATCGACAGCTTCGACCACCGCACGGCCCGGAGCTGCTCGTGCGGCAGGCCGAGCAGGTCGACGTCGGTTCCGTCGCGGTCGTGGAACCTGATGCTGCCCGACGTGACCTTCGCCGGCGGCCGGTGCAGCCGGGTGATGGCGTACGCCAGGGTCGTCTTGCCGCAGCCCGACTCCCCCGCGAGCCCGAGGATCTCGCCGGGCGCCAGGGTGAGCGAGACGTCCCTGACGGCGTGCACGGGGTGCTCGGTCTCGTACACGACGTCGAGGTGGTCGATGGTCAGCACGGCCGGCCGGCGGCCGTCGCCCGTGGCGCCGGAGGTGACCGGTCGTGCGGTGTCGGTGGCGCTCATCGGGCGACCCCCTTCGTGTCGTGACCGGCGGTGGCGACGCGGGCCGGGCCTCCCGAGCGGGCCGCACGCTTCGCACGACGGTCGCGCCGTCGCTGCGCACGCACGTTCGCGAGTCGCGGGTTGATGACCTCGTCGATCGAGAAGTTCACCAGGGACAGGCCCATGCCGAGCAGGGCGATGAGCAGGCCCGGCGGCACGAACCACCACCAGGCGCCGTTCGCCAGCGCGAAGCCGTTCTGGGCGTAGAAGAGCATCGTGCCGAGCGTCGAGGAGTTCGACGCCCCGAGCCCGAGGAACGACAGCCCCGCCTCCCCGAGGATCGCGGCGATCACCGCGAACACGAACTGCGACGCCAGCACCGGCAGCAGGTTCGGCAGGATCTCGACGGCGATGACCCGCCAGGGCCGTTCGCCGGCGACCCGGGCAGCGGACACGTAGTCGCGGTTGCGGATCGACATCGTCTGCGCGCGCAGCACCCGGGCGGACCCGGCCCACGACGTGATCGCCAGGACGACGGCGATGGTCCAGAGCCCGCGGGCCTCACGCGGCACCAGACCGGAGATGACGATGACCAGCGGCAGGCCGGGGATGACGAGGAACACGTTCGAGAACAGCGAGAACGCCTCGTCCATGATCCCGCCCAGGTAGGCGCCGAGGATGCCGAAGAACGCGGACAGCACCGTGGCGAGGACGCCGACGATGAGCCCGATCTGCAGGCTGCCCCGGGTGGCGAAGGCGAGCTGGGCCAGGACGTCCTGACCGGTCTGGGTGGTGCCGAGGACGTTCGAGCCGCTCGGTCCCTGCAGCCCGGTGTCGCGGATGGTGGTCGGGTCGCCGACGAGCAGCGGTCCGATCACCCCGAACAGCGTGACGCCGGCGACGAGCGCGATGCCCGTGACGAGCCAGGGGGTGAGGGTGGGGAGGAACCGACGGATGCCGCCCTTCGACGCGCGCCGGGTGGCGATCGACGTGGTGCTGTCGGCCTCCTCGGTCAGCGCGCCGATGGTGGGCTCGGTCTCCTGCTGGATGTTGGTCATGGTCGTCTCCTCCCCTAGCTCCGGGCCCGCGTGCGCGGGTCGATCAGTCCGTACAGCAGGTCGACGACGAGGTTCGCGCCGAGGACCGCCAGGGTGATGAACAGGAAGATGCCCTGCATGAGCGCGTAGTCGTTGTTCGTCACGGCGGACAGCAGCTTCGACCCGATGCCCGGGTACGAGAACACCTGCTCGGTGACGACGGAACCGGACACGATGAACCCGAGGGAGATCGCGAAGCCGGCGACGGACGGCAGCACGGCGTTCCGGGCGGCGTAGTTCCGCAGGATCTTGCCGTCGGACAGGCCCTTCGCCTGCGCGGTGGTGATGTAGTCCTCGGACAGCGTCGACACCATCATGTTGCGCATGCCGAGCAGCCAGCCGCCGAGCGACGCGAGCACGATCGTCACCGCCGGCAACACCCCGTACTGCACCGCCGAGACGATGAAGTCCCAGTTGAACCCGGGCGTCAGGATGACGTCGTAGCCGCCCTGCGCCGGGAACAGGTGGAGTCCGGTCGCGAAGAAGTACACCAGGATCAGCGCGAGCCAGAAGTACGGCACCGCGGCGAGCAGGGTGGTGGCCGGCACGAAGGAGTCGAGCCAGGTGCCGGGCCGCCACCCGACGAAGGCCCCGAGGCCGACGCCGATGATCGCGGCCACGATGGTGGCGATCCCGACCAGGGCGATGGTCCACGGCAGCGAACTGCCGATCACCTCGGTGACGGGTGCCGGGAAGTAACTGACGGACACGCCGAGGTCACCGCGGAACACGTTGACCAGGTAGTGGCCGTACTGGGAGATGAGCGGCTCCGAGGAATCGCCACCGAGGAGCAGCTCGTACGCCTCCCGGGTCGCCGGGGTCACCTGCCCGCCGCGCTGCTGGAGCTTGGCGAGCAGGATGTCCACCGGGTTGCCGGGCAGGAGCCTGGGGATGATGAAGTTCAGCGTCAGGGCCGCCCAGAGTGCGACGACGTAGAAGCCGATCTTGCGCAGGAAGTAGGTCATCGTCGAGTGCCCCTCGGTCGCGATCCCATCGGTGTCAGCCCTTCGCCGGCTTGAGCGCCTTGAAGATCTCGGCGTTGTCCGGGCTCGCCCAGACCGCCGGGAACGCGTACAGGTCGTCCTCCGTCGGCCAGCCGGTGAACTTCGCCGCGTGGAACTCGCTCGTCGTGCCGCCGGTCATCACGGGGATGTAGGGCAGGTCCTCGACGATGTGCTCCTGGATCGTGTCGAGCTCGGGCTGGGTCGCCGCGGTGTCCTCGGGGTTGATCGTGGCGAGCTTCGCGATGGCCTTGTCGACGTCGGGGTTGCTGTACCGCGAGATGTTCATCGGGGCTGCTTCGCCGACCTTGGCGGTGTTGGCCGTCGTGAAGTAGTTGTTGTACAGGTAGTACGGGTTCGCCGTCGGGCCCTGGCCGAGCGAGTCGATCGCGAGCTCGAAGTTGCCCTTGGTCTTCTTGTCGGTCCACTCGTTCCACGACGACTGCTGCGCCTTGAGCTCGATGCCCGCGGCCTTGAGCTGCTGCGTCATCGTGTCGATCGCGGTGATGTAGTCCGTCCACCCGGTGACGACCTCGACCGTGAGCGACAGCTTCTTGCCGTCCTTGGCGTAGATGCCGTCGGAGCCCTTCTTCCACCCGGCGTCCTCGAGGGTCGAGGCGGCCGCGTCGGTGTCGGCGGTCTCCGGCATCACGGCCGGCTCGATGTCCTTCGAGATGGTGTCCTTCTGCGTCGTGGTGAGCGCGAAGGTCGGGGAGATCTCGCTCGCGGTGTTCTCGAACGCCAGCGAGTTGAGCTGCTTGCGGTTGATGGCGTCGGCGATCGCGTGGCGGACGGCCGGGTCGGTCTGCGGGCCGGCGCAGCCCAGGTCGGTGTTCGCACAGGTCAGCAGGGCCATCTGGTTCTGGCCGACGGTGATGCCGTCGTAGCCGTTGTAGTTGGCGGGGATGTCGTCCATGTTCGGCACCGGGCCGGTCTGCCAGTCGATCGACCCCTGCTTCAGTGCGTCGGCGCCGGCGGTGTTGCCGGAGAGCGACAGGTAGCGGATGGTCTTCACGGCCGGGGCACCGTCCCAGTACTTCTTGTTCGCCTCGAGGGTGAACGCCTGCGCCTTGAAGGTGCCGAGCGTGTACGGGCCGGTGCCGACGGGCTCGCGCACGACGTCGGTGGTCGGGTCGATGTCCTTCCACAGGTGCTCGGGCACGATCCAGGTCTTGCCGAGCAGGTTCGGGCCGAGCACGAACGACGGCTTGTCGAACGAGACGACCACCTTGTCGTCGCCGTCGGCCTTCGCGGTGCCGTCGTAGCCGATCGAGTTCAGGGCCTTCTGCTTCTTGAGCATGTCGAGCGTGAACACGACGTCCTTCGAGGTGAAGGGCTCGCCGTCGCTCCAGGTGGCTCCGTCGCGCAGCGTGATGGTGAGCTGCGTGCCGTCGTCGTTCCACTCGGAGGACTTGCCGAGCAGCGGCTTCGGGTCCTTCGTGTTGACGTTGGTGATGAAGAAGAGCGACTCGTAGATCGTGCCGACGCCGCCGATGTTGGACGGCGACCAGGGGTTGAAGTTGATCTGGTAGTCGCCGGACTGGCCGGTGTACGCCACCAGGGTCGAGGCAGCGGCGTCCTTCGTGCTGGCGGTGCCGCTGGAGCTGCAGCCGCTGAGCGCGAGGCCGGCTGCGAGGAGAACGGCGCCGCCGATGGCGAGCCGTGAACGGGTTGGGTTGAACATCGTTGTCCTCTCGGTCTGCGTCGTCGCAGGGTCCACGTTGTGAGCGTGATTGTTACACGCGTAAACTAAGGCGGTCAAGGGGTCGGGTCACGGCCCCGTAACGATGAGGAGACGCAATGGAGCGGACCACCCTGGACGGCACGTGGACCCTCGAGGCGGTGACCGGGCCCGAGCAGTCGGCGGAGCACCGCGAACCGGTCGCGGCGCAGGTCCCCGGCTGCGTGCACACCGACCTGCTGCGGGCCGGGCGGATCCCCGACCCGTTCGACGGCGACGGCGAGGCCGCCACCCAGTGGATCGGCGACACCGTCTGGCGCTACCGCCGCACCTTCGAGTGGACCGCGCCGGACGAGACCCGCCACGACCTCGTCGCCGAGGGCCTCGACACCCTCGCCACGGTCGAGCTCAACGGCATCGTCGTCGCGACCACTGCCAACCAGCACCGCTCGTACCGGTTCCCCGTCGGGCACCTGCTCCGACCGGGCACGAACGAGCTCGTCGTCACGTTCGACGCGCCCGTCCCCGCCGCCGAGCGGCTGTCCGCCCTGCACGGCGGCGAACTGCCGCACGTCAACCACCACCCCTACAACGCGCTCCGCAAGAACGCGTCGAACTTCGGGTGGGACTGGGGCGTCGACGTCGCCACGAGCGGCATCTGGAAGTCGATCGGCATCGAGTCCTGGAGCGGCGTCCGCATCGCGGCCGTCCGCCCGCTCGTCGACCTCGACGGCACCACCGGGGTGCTGACGGCCCACGTCGACGTCGAGCACGCCGGCTCCACGGGCTCCTTCTCGCAGGCCATCGGCAGCGCGCCCGTCGCGTCCGCGGACGGTTCCGCGGGCACCGGCCTGGAGGCCCGGATCACCCTGGCCCCGCACCCCGCGTCCGCCGGACACGCCGGTTCCGACACCGCCGGCCGGGTCGTCGGCGCACGTCCCGTCGTCGACGGCGCCGCGACCGTCCGCCTCGAGGTCCCCGACGTCGCCGTCTGGTGGCCCCGCGGCGAGGGCGACCAGCCGCTGTACGACGTCCGGGTCGAGGTCGGCGACGACGTGTGGACCGGCCGCGTGGGCTTCCGCACGGTCACGCTCGACACCGCCGCCGACGCCGGCGGCGCGCCGTTCCTGCTCCGCGTGAACGGCCGTCCGGTCATGGTGCGCGGGGCGAACTGGATCCCCGACCACGCCTACCTGACCGAGATGACGCCCGAGCGCTACGCGGACCGGATCCAGGACGCGATCGACGCGAACATGAACCTGCTGCGCATCTGGGGCGGCGGCATCTACGAGTCCGACGACCTGTACGACCGGTGCGACGAGCTCGGCGTCCTGGTGTGGCAGGACTTCCTGTTCGCCTGTGCCGCCTACGCCGAGGAGCCCTGGCTCGCCGACGAGGTCGAGCCCGAGGTCCGCGAGGCCGTCACCCGCCTCAGCCCGCACCCCTCGCTCGTCGTGTGGAACGGCAACAACGAGAACCTCGTCGCCTACGCCGAGTGGGGCTGGCGGCCGTCGCTCGTCGGCCGCACCTGGGGCAACGGCTACTACCGTTCCCTGCTGCCGTCGGTCGTCGCCGAGCTGGACCCGACCCGGCCGTACACGCCGGGCAGCCCGTTCTCGTTCGACGAGTACCTGACGCCGAACGACCAGCGGAACGGCAGCGTGCACATCTGGGACGTCTGGAACCGCCTCGACTACCGCGCCTACGCCGACTGGGAGCCGCGGTTCGTCGCCGAGTTCGGGTTCCAGGGCCCGCCGGCGTGGTCGACCCTGACCGCGGTGGTGCACGACGAGCCTCTCGACCCAGACGGCCACGAGATGCTCGTGCACCAGAAGGCCGACCAGGGCAACCGGAAGCTCGCCGCCGGCATGCGGGGGCACCTGCCCGAGCCGACCTCCATCGAGGACTGGCACTTCGCCGCACAGCTCAACCAGGCGCACGCGATCCGCTTCGGCATGGAGTGGTTCCGCTCCCGCACGCCCGACAACACCGGCATGGTCGTCTGGCAGCTCAACGACGACTGGCCCGTGGTGTCGTGGGCCCTCGTCGACCACGCCGGCATCCGGAAGCCCGTCTGGTACGCCGTCCGGCAGGCCTACCAGCCCGTGCTGCTCACCGTGCAGCCGTCGTCCGGTGCCCAGGGCGACGACGACGGAGGTCTGGACGTCGTCCTCGTCAACGCGTCCGGGGCGCCGGTCGCCGACGAGGTCACGGTCTCCCGCGTCGCGTTCGACGGCACCGTGCTCGAGTCGTCGTCGTTCATGCTCGCGGCCGCCCCCGCCGATGCCGACCGGGTGCAGCTGCCATCGTCGCTCGCGGTACCGGGCGACCCCGGTTCCGAGGTCCTCGTCGTCACGGGAGCCGGCACCCGCACCGTGCACGACTTCGCCGAGGTCGTCGACCAGGCACTCGAACCCTCGCCCCTGTCCACGGTGGTGTCGGCGACGGCGGACGGCGCAACGGTCACCGTGACGGCGACGGCGTACGCGCGCGACGTCTCGCTGTTCCCCGACCGCGTGGATGCGGCCGCCCGCGTCGACGACGGCCTGGTGTCCCTGCTCCCCGGCGAGTCGGTGACCTTCACGGTGTCGGGCGCGCCGGGCATCGCTGCACAGGAGCTCGTCCACCCGCTCGTCCTCCGCCACGCGGGTTCGCTCCTGCCCTGACCCGGGTGCCCTGGGGGGGGGGGGGGACGGCGACGTTCCCTCGCGCCGCTGACGGTTCCGGTTCACGATCCCCCGGGTTCGCGAACCGGAACCGTCACCCGAGCACGCCCGTGCACCTCCGCCGCACCCGCAACCCGGCAGCACCGCCGCTCGCACCGCACCGCTCCCACCCGCACCCACACCCGCACCACTGCCACCCGCGATACCGCAGCCTGCAGCGTCCAACGACGCAGCCGGCAGCCCGCAACACCGCAGCCCGCGGACGGAGGGGCCGTCCTGCACCGCCACCTCGTTCGCAGCGCGGCGCTCCCACACCGATCGCCCGGAGACGGACATTTCCTCTCGACGCGTGACGGTTCTGGTTCACGATCCCCGAGGATCGCGAACCAGAACCGTCACGTCGCCGACCAGGAAACGCTTCCCCCGCCGAAGCAGCGCGGCTGACGGCGCTCAGTCGATCGCGCGGAGCTCCAGCACGATCGCGGTCGCGGGTGCGAGCAGCGGGAGCCGTGCGCCGACGTCCTCGAGCACGGCGCCGGTCAGTTCCAGGTGTCCGCGCACGAGCCACTCCGGCGGCACCATGTCGAGCCCACGCGGCACAGCGAGCCCGGACACCGGAGCGAGCCGGTAGCGCCGCGACCGGTCGAGTCCGCGCACCCGGAGCGGCACCGGCAACGACCTCGGCCCCGTCTCCGTCCGCGCCACCCGCACCAGCGCCCGCGAACGGTCGGTGGCCACGACCGACGTCGCCACCGTTCCCGGGTCTCCGAGGTCCAGGTGCCGCAGCCGCCCGGAGTGCAGCAGCCCGCGCTCCCGTCGGTACAGCGCCGTCCAGGCCCGGAGCCGGTCGAGCTCCTCGGGCGACAGCTTCGTGATGTCGGTCTCGATGCCGGCCGAGCCGAACAACGACACCGCCATCCGGAAGTCCAGGTCGAGGTGCCGGCCCGTGGTGTGCGAGATCTCCGGCCCGACGTGCGAGCCGATCAGCTCGAGCGGGAGCAGTGCCTCGGTCCAGCGCTGGATCGGCAGTCGCTCGAAGGCGTCGTTCGAGTCCGACGGCCACACCCGGTCGGTGCGCTCGAGCACGCCGAGGTCGATCCGGGCACCGCCGCTCGCGCACGCCTCGATCTCGAGCCACGGGTGCCGCGCACGCAGCTCGTCCATCAACGTGTACACGCCGCGGGTGTGCGCGTCGATGCCGGCGCGTCCCGCGTGCACCGCGTGCACGATGTCCCGGTTCTGGTCCCACTTCACGAAGTCGACGTGGTGCTCACCGATCACCCGGGACATGCTCTCGAGCACGTGGTGCCGGGCCAGTGGGTTCGCCATGTCGAGCACGTACTGGTTCCGCCACGTGCGGACGTCGTCCTCGGGGCGCTGCAGAATCCACTCGGGGTGGGCCTCCGCCAGCTCGGACACCGGGCTGACCATCTCGGGCTCGAACCACAGCCCGAACTCCATGCCGAGCGCACGTACGCGGTCGACGAGCGGTGCCAGCCCGTCCGGCCACACCGTCGGGTCGACGCGCCAGTCCCCGAGCGAGGTCGAGTCCGACCGCCGGCCGAGGAACCACCCGTCGTCGAGCACGAACCGCTCGACGCCGATGTCCGCCGCCGTCTCCGCCAGTGCCACCAGGGGTTCGAGCTCCTGCCGGTAGTAGACGGCCTCCCACGTGTTCAGCACCACGGGCCGGGGTCGTCGCGGGTGCCCCGGGCGGCTGCGCAACGAGTCGTGCAGGCGGTCGGACAGCCCGTCGATCCCGGTGTCGCTCCACACGAACACGGCGTCGGGGGCGGCGAACGACTCCCCTTCGCCGAGCACGACCTCGCCGGCACGCAGCAGTTCTCCGGCACCGAGCAATGGTCGCGCCTCGGCGAGCTGGTCGTACCGGTACACGGAGTCCGCGCTCCAGGCCAGGTGCACCGCCCACAGCTCGCCCTCGGAGTCCGAGAACCCGGGCGTCCCGAGCACGAGCAACGTCGGTGAATCGTGCCCCGTCCGCCCGCGACGGCTCTCCCGTGCGTGGCTCCCGGCCGTCGCTGCCCGGCGCTGCGGGGTGCGCTCACGGGTCCACCGTCCGCCCAGGTCGAGCACCTCGGTGACCCGCTCGCCGACGGGCAGCGTCGCCTCGAGCGCCTGCACGTGCACGGGCTCAGCGTGGGTGTTCGTCACCGTGTGCCGCACCCGCAGCACCCCCGCGGAGTCGAGCGCGAACTCGCTCCGGAGCGCCAACGAGTCCGACTCGGCGGTCACGACGATCCGCTCGTCGTCACGGATCACCACCACGTCACGCCACCGCGGCACGAGCGGCATCCCGTCCACGTGCCCCGTGATCCCCGGTCGCCCCTCCCATCCGTCGCGCTCGGTCGGCAGCACCGTGAGCGGCCACCGCGCGTCGAGCGCACTCGGTCCGAGCGGCCGACCGAGTGCGAGCAGCAGGTCGGCCGTGTCGTCCGGTGCGACCGGCCCGACGTCCCGACCCCAGTGCAGCACCTCGGGGAGCCCGTCCGCCGCGGAGGCCAGCACCAGCGACACCCCGGCTGATCGCAGCACGTGCACCCGTCGATCGCCTGCACCGACGGCTGCCGACTCGCGCTCCACGACGGTCACGAAACCCGCTCCTCGCGCAGCACGCGGACGCGTCCGGCCGGCACGACGGTGTCCGGCCCGTGGCCGGACCCGTCGAGCAGATCCGTCCCGGACGCGACGACCGTGACGTCGTCAGCACGGTGGTTGACGAGGAACAGGAAGGCGGAACCGTCGTCGCCGACGCGACGCACCGCCTCCAGGCCGGGAGGCCCGGTGACCGTCCGCAGGATCCCCCGCTCCGCGATCACCCCGTCCACGAGCCGTTGGATGCTGTCGTCCGCGAGCATCGCGGACACGTACCAGGCGCCGCCGCCGACGGCGCGGCGCGTGACGGCGGGCCGGCCCGCGAGCGGGCCGTCGGTGTACCGGAGCACGGACTCGGCGTCCTCGAGCACGACCGCTTCGGCCCAGTCGGTGACGACCTCGCCGTCGTCGAGGGCCCAGCGTTCGTCGCGCTGCAGCGGGGTGAACTCCTCGCTCCAGGCGCCGAGCACCTGGCGGAACGCTCCCGGGTATCCGCCGGTGCGGATGCGCGCGGTCTCGTCGGCGACGCCGGACAGGTACGTGACGATCAGGGTGGCGCCGCGGTCCACCACGGCGGACAACCGCGCGGCGGTCGCGTCGTCGACGATGAGCATCGTGGGCACGACGACCACGTCGTAGCCGTCCAGGTCGGCGTCGGCGGGGACCACGTCCGTCAGCACCTGCCGGTCGTGGAACGCGCGGTGCCAGGCGCGGAGCTCTCGACCGTAGCGCAGGCCCCGGTGCGGCTTGAGCCCCGACTGCACGGCCCACCCGGAGTCCTCGTCCACGACGATCGCAACCCGGGCCGGCTCGACGCGGGTGCCCTGCACGGGTGCGAGGTCCTGCAGCGCCCGGCCGAGGGCGAGGACCTCGCGCCAGATGCGTGTGCGGGTGCCGGCGTGCGGGAGCATCGCCGAGTGGAACTGCTCCGCGCCCGCGGTGGAGGCCCGCCACTGGAAGAACAGCGCCCCGTCGGACCCGTGTGCGACGTGCGCCAGGGCGTTCCGGACGAGCTCGGCCGGTTTTTTGGCGCGGTTGCGCTGCTGCCAGCTCGGGCCACCCGTCGAGTGCTCCATCAGCAGCCAGGGACGGCGGTCTGCCGACATCCCGCGCATCCGGTCACCGGCCAGCGCGAGGTCCTGCTCGCGGCGGGCGTCGTCGACGAGCGTGTAGTGGTCGTTGGCGACGATCGCCACGTGCTTCGCCCATCCGGCGTAGTCGACGACCTGCGACCCGGCGCCCACCATGAAGTTCGTCGTGACCGGCACGTCCGAGTGCTGCTCGATGACGGCCTTCTCGGCGTCGTACTGGCGGAGCAGGGCGTCGGACGAGTACCGCTCGAAGTCCAGCGCGAGCCCGGGGTTCGGCGCACCACCGACACCGCGCGGCGGCGAGACCTCGTCGAACGAGGTGTACGGGTGCCCCCAGAAGGCCGTGCCCCACGCGTCGTTCGCGGCCTCGACGTCGCCGTACTTCGCGACGAGCCAGTGCCGGAAGTCCGCTGCCGACTCCTCGCAGTAGCACCGGCCGTTGCCGCCGCCGAGCTCGTTGCTCACGTGCCAGAGCCGCACCGCGGGATGCCGGCCGTACCGCTCCGCCAGCGCGTCGACCATGCGGAGTGCGTACTCCCGGAACAGCTCGGAGGCCGGGCACCACCCGAGTCGTCCACCCGGTCGCTCTCGCCGCTCCGTGGCGTCCACCGGGAGGATCTCCGGGTGTGCGGTCAGCAGCCAGTTCGGTGGTGCAGCGGTCGGCGTCGCGAGGTCCACCGCGATGCCGTTCTCGTGCAGCAGCGCGAGCACGTCGTCGAGCCACTCCCACGTGAAGTCCCCCGGCGACCGCTCGAGCAGTGCCCACGAGAACACCCCGACGGTGACCAGGTTCACCCCGGCCTCACGCATCAGGCGAACGTCCTCGAGCCAGGTCTCCCGGGGCCACTGCTCGGGGCTGTAGTCGCCGCCGAACGACAGGCCGTCGGTCGGCCACGGGACGGTGGGGGCAGCGGTCACGGCATCTCCTTCGATGGTGTGGACCGCTCAAGCCTCCCGTTTGCGTCCGCGTTTGTCAACGTGTGTAACTAACGCGTCGACAGCTCTGCAAGGCCGGACGCGGGCTACTCCCCCAGCAGCCGACGGATGGCGAGGACCGCCCCCGCGCGTGCCCACTCCGAGAACTCGAACGGCTGCACCTCCACCGTGACCGGCTCGGTGTACGGCGCCAGTGCGGCTCGCATCGACTCGTCGACGGTCGCCCGCGCCAGGTCGTACACGGGCAGCCCGTCACCCGTCAGGACGATCGCCGAGGGGTCTGCGATGTGCACCGCGGTGGCGAGCAGGACCCCGAGGGCGCGGCCGGCATCCTCGAACGCTGCGAGGGCGCCCTCGTCGCCGTCCCGGGCGAGCTCGACCACCTGGTCGTACGTCTTCCCCGCGTGCCCGGCGTTCCGCACGATGACCGGGCTCGGCAGGTAGCTCGAGGCGCACCCGGCGTGACCGAGGCCACAGTCCGGACCGCCCCCGAGGACTGGAAGGTGCCCGATGCGCCCCAGTCGCCCGTGCTCCCCGGTGGAGACCTGCCCGTTCGCGATGAGCCCGAGGCCCAGGCCCTCACCGACCGTCACGAGCACCATCGACCCGCGACCGGCACCCGCACCGAACCAGTGCTCCTTCGCCGTGAGCGCGTGGACGTCGTTCGCCGTGAACGTGGCGATCCCCGTCCGCTCCTCGAGCATCCGGGCAAACGGCACCTCGTGCCACCCGAGGAACACCGACGCCGCGACGACGGACTCCCCCGCGCGCACCACGACGTCACCGGGCAGCGAGACCCCGATCGCACAGATCGCCGGGTGCGCATCCCGGAGCCGGGCGAGCACCGCCGCGATCTGCTCCGCGAGCGGCTCGGCGGCGGTGTCGTCGATCGCCTCTTCGTGCAGGGCGAGGACCCGTCCGCCCAGGTCCGTGACCGCGGCGTACAGACGGTCCTTCGTGAGCTTGATGCCGAGGAACTCCCACTGCCCGCTGCTCACCTGCAGGAGCTCCGACGGGCGGCCGGTGGCGCCGCGAACATCAGTGCCGACCTCGACCACGAGCCGCTGTGACACGAGGATGCGCATCGCCCGCGTGAGACTCGCCCGAGAGAGCCCGAGTGACCGAGCGATCTCGGCGCGGGAGAGCACCCCGTGGATGAGGATCTCCCGCAGCGCCAGTCGGGAGCCGTCGGGCAGGGCCGGCCAGGCTTCGGTCATCGTTCCTCCGTCGTCGGCTGATCCTACGGCCTGACCGGTCCCCGTCGACAAGGACCCAGAACGGGCGGTAAACGCAGAAAACCCCTGACCACGAATGGTCAGGGGTTCCCTGGTTCTTACTACGTTAAGTCCGGCGGCGTCCTACTCTCCCACAAGGTCCCCCTTGCAGT
>NZ_QKSO01000015.1:0-113321 GCF_003234215.1 Curtobacterium sp. MCSS17_006
TGTTGACTGTCTACTGACAATCTTCAATCCAAAAGGAATTGCTTCATGACCCGGTCAGCAAGCCGACCAGGCACGAGGTCAATCAATAAATTGGCATTGACAATGTGCACGCTGTTGAGTTCTCAAGGACCAGACGCACTCCCCGCTCGACCCATCACAGGTTCCGCCAGAGAGGCATTCGTCTTGTACAACATCCTGGGCGCACAACCAGAGGTCGTGTTTCCGAGGAGTTGGTTGCCTGAGCGGGACCCCGTCCGGACTGCATCTCCAGGTGTTCAACCCGGTGATCGTCTCGGCCGTTCCGTTCTCCGCCTCAGCGGCAACGAGTGATTACTTTACGCAGAGGTGAACGGCAGCGCCAAGCCGGGCCACATCCCGGGCGTGTCGCCCTCTGCGCCGCGGTTGGGTACTCCCCCGGCAATGACGAACGGCCCGCTCCCCACCTGGGGGAACGGGCCGTTCGGGAGCGCTGTCAGTGCCGCGCGATGACCGGGTTCTTGAGCGAACCGATGCCGGAGATGGTGACCTCGACGATCTCCCCGTCGCGGATCTGTCCGACACCCGCCGGAGTACCGGTCAGGATGACGTCACCGGGCAGGAGGGTCCAGATGGAGGACACGAACTCGACGAGCGACGGGATGTCGTGCACCATCTCGTTCGTCGAGGCCGCCTGCCGGAGGTCACCGTCGACGCGGGTCTCGATGCGGATGTCCGACGGGTCGATCTCGGTCTCGATCACCGGGCCGAGCGGACAGAACGTGTCGAAGCCCTTCGCCCGGGTCCACTGACCGTCGCGCGCCTGCAGGTCTCGAGCGGTCACGTCGTTGGCGATCGTGTAGCCGAGGATCACGCTCGCGAAGTCCTCACGCCGGACGTTCTTCGCGAGCGAGCCGATCACGATGGCGAGCTCGCCCTCGTGGTCGACGCGTCCGATGTCGGCGGGGAGGCGGATGGGTTCGTCCGGACCGATCACCGAGGTGTTCGGCTTGAGGAACACCACCGGGTCGTCGCCGGCACGCTCGTCCATCTCGGAGGCGTGCTCCGAGTAGTTGAGCCCGACGCCGATGACCTTCGACCGCGGGATGACGGGGGCGAGGAGCTTGGCGTCGGCGAGTGCCACGCGCTCCCCCGTGGTCTCGAACCCCTGGTACATCGGGTCTCCCGCGAGCACCACCAGAGCGCGCTCGTCGAGGATGCCGTACCGGGGGTCTTCACCCTTGCTGCTGAACCGTGCGATCTTCACCGTTCGACCCTACCCACGCCCGCCGGTCGATCAGGACGCGTCGGTCAGCTTGGTCATCCACCCGTGCGGGTCGGGACGACGGCCGTACTGGATGTCGGTGAGTTCATCGCGCAGGGACATCGTGAGTTCCCCGGCACCCACGGTCGGCGAACCGATCGTGAAGCCGTCGCCCCGGAGTTCGGCGATCGGGGTCACGACAGCGGCGGTCCCGCACGCGAAGGCCTCGGTGATCGACCCGTCGGCGACGCCGTCGCGCCACTCGTCGAGGGTCACGCGGCGCTTCTCGACGGTCAGGCCGCGGTCCTCGGCCAACTGCAGGATCGAGTCACGCGTGATCCCCTCGAGGATGGACTCGGAGTCGGGCGTGACGAGGGTGCCGTCGGACTTGACCAGGACGACGTTCATGCCGCCGAGCTCTTCGAGGTACTTGCCCTCCACCGAGTCGAGGAACATCACCTGCTGGCAGCCGTGCTCGTAGGCCTCTTGCTGGGGCAGCAGCGACGAGGCGTAGTTGCCGCCGGTCTTCGCCGCACCGGTCCCGCCCTTGCCTGCACGGGCGTACTGCGTCGACAGCCAGATCGACACCGGCTTCGGGCCCGAGGTGAAGTACGCACCGGCCGGACTCGCGATGCAGTGGTACGCGACGGCCTGTGCAGCGCGCACCCCGAGGAACGACTCCGTCGCGATCATGAACGGCCGCAGGTACAGGCTGGTCTCGGGCGCCGAGGGCACCCAGTCGACGTCGGTCTGCACGAGCTGCCGGATCGACTCGACGAACGCCTCGACCGGGAGCTCCGGGAGTGCCAGGCGTCGGGCGGACCGCTGGAAGCGTCGCGCGTTGGCGTCCGGTCGGAACGACCACACCGAGCCGTCCGCGTGCCGGTACGCCTTGAGCCCCTCGAAGATCTCCTGGGCGTAGTGCAGGACGCTCGCGCTCGGGTCGAGGGACAGCGGCCCGTACGGGTGGATCGACGCGCTGTGCCAGCCGTCGTCGACCGTCCACTCGACCGTCGCCATGTGGTCGGTGAAGTGCTTGCCGAAGCCCGGGTCGGCGAGGATCTGCTCACGCTCGGCAGCCGCGCGGCGGTCGGCGGACGGGGTGCTGGCGAACTCGAGTCCGAAGGCGGTGTCGGTGCTCATGGGGAGGACTCCTTCTCAGGCGGTGGTGGTGCGTGCCGTGGCCGCGGCGGCGATCGCGTCGCCGATCTCGGCCGTGCGACGCGGCGTGGTGCCCCGGTCGGCGAGGTCGGACTCCACCGCAGCCGTCACCGCGGCCGCCAGGTCACCGCGACCGAGGTGGTCGAGCAACAGGGCGACGGAACGGATCGCTGCGGTGGGGTCGGCCAGCTGCTGACCTGCGATGTCCGGCGCGGAACCGTGGACCGGCTCGAACATGCTGGGGAAGGTGCCGTCCGGGTTGATGTTGCCCGAGGCCGCCAGACCGATGCCGCCGCTGATCGCGCCGGCCAGGTCGGTGATGATGTCGCCGAACAGGTTGTCGGTGACGATGACGTCGAACCGTGCGGGGTCGCGCACCATGTGGATGGTGACCGCGTCCACGTGCTGGTAGTCGACCGTGACGTCCGGGTACTCGGCGCCGACGGCCGCGACGGTGCGCTGCCAGAGGGCTCCGGCGTGCACCAGGACGTTGCTCTTGTGCACGAGGGTCAGGTGGCGACGCGGACGTCGGTCCGCCAGCGCGAAGGCGTACCGCACGACCCGCTCGACACCGAAGGCGGTGTTCAACGAGACCTCGGTCGCGATCTCGTGCGGGGTACCGGTCCGGATGGCACCGCCGTTGCCGACGTAGGGCCCCTCGGTCCCTTCGCGCACGACCACGAAGTCGACCTCGCCGGGGTCGGCGAGCGGCGTCGGGACGGCCGGGTGCACCGTCGTCGGCCGGAGGTTCACGTAGTGGTCGAACGCGAAGCGGAGCTTGAGGAGCAGCCCGCGTTCGATGATTCCCCCGGCGAGCCTCGGGTCACGCGGGTCGCCGCCGACCGCTCCGAGCAGGATCGCGTCGTGCTGCGCGATCGCTGCCATGTCGTCGTCGGTCAGGACGTCGCCGGTCTCCAGGTACCGTGCGGCGCCGAGGGAGAACGGGGTCTCCTGCACCACGAGGTCGTCCGGCAGGACCGCGTGCAGGACCTTCAGGGCCTCGTCGACGACCTCGGGGCCGATGCCGTCACCACGGATGACCGCGAGTCGGATCGTCTGCGCGCTGCTCATGTCCGCCACTCCCCTAGAGCGTGATGTCGATCTCGCGGAGCGAGGACGCGTCGATCGCCGAGCGGACGTGCTCGAGGATCTCGGCCGGCACGGGCGAGTCGACCGTCAGGACGCTCAGTGCCTGGCCGCCAGCGGCTTCGCGCGAGATCTGCATCGCGGCGATGTTGATGCCGGCCTGGCCGAACTCCTTGCCGTAGACCGCGACGATGCCGGGTCGGTCGGTGTACTCCATCACGACGTGGTGCCGGTCGAGCGGCACCTCGACGTCGTGCCCGTTGATCTCGACGAGCTTCTCGACCTGCTTCGGGCCGGTGAGCGTGCCGGAGACGCTGATGGCCGGGCCGTCGGACTGGGCACCGCGGATCGTCAGCACGTTGCGGTACTCGGGGCTGTCGGTCTCGGTGATGAGGCGGACGGTGACCCCGCGCTGCTCGGCGATGAGCGGAGCGTTGACGTAGGAGACCTGGTCGCTGACGACGTCGGTGAAGACGCCCTTGAGCGCCGCGAGCTTCAGCACGCTGACGTCGTACTCGGCGAGCTCGCCGTGCACCTCGACGTCGATGCTCGTGACCGGTGAGGTCGCGAGGGCGGTGAAGACCTGGCCGAGCTTCTCGACGAGCGGGATCCCGGGGCGCACGTACGGGTCGATGACCCCGCCGGCGACGTTCACCGCGTCGGGCACGAGCTCGCCGCCGAGGGCGAGACGGACCGACTTGGCGACCGAGACGCCTGCTTTCTCCTGCGCTTCGTCGGTGGAGGCGCCGAGGTGCGGCGTCACGACGACGTTCGGGAGTGCCAGGAGCGGCGAGTCCTTCGGGGGCTCGGCGACGAAGACGTCGAGGCCGGCGCCGGCGATGGTGTTCGACGTGAGGGCCCGGTGCAGGGCGTCCTCGTCGATCAGGCCACCGCGGGCCACGTTCACGACGAACGCGGTCGGCTTCATCAGGGCGAACTGGGCGTCCGAGATCATGCCGAGGGTCTCCGGCGTCCTCGGCATGTGGATCGTGGTGAAGTCCGCCCGACGCAGCAGGTGCTCGAGGGAGACGAGCTCGACCCCGAGCTGCTGCGCACGTGCGGTGGTGACGTACGGGTCGTACGCGATGACCGTCACGCCGAAGGCCTGCAGCCGCTGGGTGATGAGCGCGCCGATGCGGCCGAGGCCGATGATGCCGACGGTCTTCTCGTAGAGCTCGACACCGGTGTACGACGAGCGCTTCCACGCACCGGCGGCCAGCGAGGCGTGGGCGGCCGGGATGTGGCGTGCGAGCGACAGGATGTGCCCGACCGTGAGCTCCGCCGCCGAGATGATGTTCGAGGTCGGGGCGTTCACCACCATCACGCCGGCGGTCGTCGCGGCCTTGATGTCGACGTTGTCGAGGCCGACGCCGGCACGGGCGACGACCTTGAGGACTGGTGCAGCGGCGATCGCCTCGGCGTCGATCTTGGTGGCGGACCGCACGAGGACGGCGTGCGCGTCGGACAGCGCCGCCAGGAGCGCCGGACGGTCGGTGCCGTCCACGTTCCGGATCTCGAAGTCGGGCCCGAGGGCGTCGACCGTTGCGGGCGAGAGTTCTTCGGCGATCAGGACGACCGGCTTCGACACAGCAGCTGTTTCCTCACTCGAGACGGTTGGTATCCCACCATGCTATCGACGCGGGCCGGTGGTTACGACCGCGGGAGCGGTCCTGTGGAGAACCACACGAGGGCAGGAGGCGCGGGGCGGGGCCGCACCGAGCCTCCTGGCCGTGGGCGGGTCGCGTCAGAAGTCCAGCAGCGTCGGGACGAACAGCTGGAGGTCGAGCCAGAGGGCGCCGGCACCCGCGAACGCGACCACGAACACCGCGATCGTGACGGGCAGGCTCGCGCGCCGGGTGATGACGATCGCCGCGACGAACGCGACCGGCGCGATGAGGATGTCGAGCACGAGCCACAGCCACGGGGTGCTGGTCTGCAGCGAGTCGCCGCCCGAGGTCGTCTGGAGGAACGCGTTGAAGGCGTCCACCCGCTGGTTGATCTGCGTGAGGTTGCCGACGGCCTGCACCGTCATGTACGCGAACAGCGCCGCGAACACGACCCAGACCACGATCTTCGCGACCACGGGGGCGCTGCTCCGGCGGGTCGTCGCCGGCACTGCCCCGGTCACCCGAAGCTCCGCGTCAGGAGGAACGGCCAGGGGAAGAGCACGACGGCACCGAGGAGCATCCAGAGCAGGCGTGTCCGCGTGCGGCTGCTGCGCGCCGCCCACAGCACCACCGTGAACCAGAGTGCCGGCGCGAGGATCGCGAGGAAGCGGAGCACCTCGACGAAGAGCGTGAGGACCGTGTCGACGCCGGAGACGTACGCGGTCGACGCGGTGAGGAGCCAGGCCACCGTGTAGAGGAGGTAGAGGCCCCCGAAGACGCCGAACCCGACGAGCGCGCCGGAGGTCTCGGGCGCCTCGGGGTCCCGCTCGCCGCGCTCGCGCACCGCCACCGGGTTGTGCGCCGCGTCGACGTGGGTGGCGTCGTCGGCGTCACCCCAGCTGAGGGCGGCGTCGTCGGTGTCGACGGCGTTCGGCACGTCCGGGTCGATCGACCCGTCTGGTGGGGATGCTGCCGTGGTCATGCCCCGATTCTACGAGGGACACGACACCGGGAGGACCAGCGACGGCCGGGAGGCCGACGTCAGACGTCGGCCGGCTGCGTCGCGAGGACCTCGGCGACGACGTCGCGGACGGCCGGGAAGAGCGGGTGGCTCTCCATCAGGCCCGTGAGGATCTCGGTCAGCGCGTGCGCGGTCGCCCCGGAACGCAGGAGTGCGTGCAGCTCGATCGACTCCGGGTCGTTCTCGTCGTCGAACGCGAGCGCCACGCGGACGGCACCGAGCAGGTGCTCGACGGGCAGGCCGCGCTCGGCCAGCTGCGACGCCGGGCCGACGAAGCGTTCGCGACGGCCGAGCTTGCGGAGCGGGTTGCGGCCGACGCGCGCGGTGGAGTCCGGCAGGTGCGGGTTCGCGATGCGGGAGAGGTTCGCGGCGACGTAGCGCGCGTGGTCCTCGGGGTCGAAGCCGTGCTTCGCGATCAGCAGTGCGGTGGTCTCGGCCAGCACCCCGTCGACCTCGGCGCGGACGGCGTCGTCCTCGAGTGCTTCGCGGATGAGCCGGATGCCCCGCACGTAGCCGTGGTAGGCGGCGGTGGCGTGCGCCGTGTTGACCGTGTAGAGCTTGCGCTCGACGAACGGCTGCAGGTCGTCGACCCAGGTGACGCCTTCGATCGTCGGCGGTTCGGCGTCGGAGCCCAGGAACGGGGTGCGCTCGATGACCCACTCGTAGAACGGTTCGAGCACGACGTCGAGGCCGCCGGACTGACCGAGCACACCGGACTGGTCCGGGACGATGCGGTCGATCGCGCAGTTCGCGAAGACGGCGGCGATGTCGCGGTCTTCGAGGATCGGGGCGCGGCGGATGCTGGCGTGCAGGGAATCGGTCGCGTTGAACGCGTTCTCGCAGGCGACGATCGTGACGTCACCGCGCTCGAGCGGGCGTGCCGCGAGCCCTTCGGCGATGAGCGGCGCGACGAGCGGCAGCGTGCGTGCGCCCACGGCGGTGGTCACGACGTCGGCCTCGGCGATGGCCTGCACCACACGCTCGCGGTCGGTCTTGCTGCTGAGCGCGCGGAACCCGTAGACGAGGTGCTCGACCGGCATCTCGCCGACCTCGTGCACCACGAACCGGCCGGCTTCGTTCAGGGCCGAGACCACGCGTTCGTCGACGTCGACGAAGGTGAGCTCGTAGCCGCTCGCCACGAGGAACTGGCCCACGAACCCGCGCCCGATCTTGCCGGCGCCGATGTGGACCGCTCGCTTCGTCACCGCCATCGAACGATCATCCCATGCTGGTCGGGGCGGTCCTGACCGCGGGTGCGCAGCACGACCGACGGGTGTCGGGAATCGTCCGCGCGCACGGCGGAGGGACGCCGGTCCGCGGCGTCGGGGCTGGAGAAGAGCTGCTGCATAACGTTCGGGTCACATCGCGAGGCGGCGGTGCAGACGCACCGCCGCCTCGACGTCGAGTGGTTCTCGGAAGACTACCGCGCGGCCGAGCCGTCCACGTAGTCGCCGTCGTTCTGCTTCCACGCGAAGAGCGCGCGGAGCTCACGGCCGGTGGCCTCGATCGGGTGGCCCTCGCCCTTGGCACGGAGCGCCTTGAACTCCGGTGCGCCGGCGTCCTGGTCCTCGATGAAGCGCTTCGCGAAGGCACCGTTCTGGATGTCCGCGAGCACCGCCTTCATGTTCTCCTTGACGTCCGGCGAGATCACGCGCGGGCCGGAGACGTAGTCACCGAACTCAGCGGTGTCGGAGATCGACCAGCGCTGCTTGGTGAGGCCGCCCTCCCAGATGAGGTCGACGATGAGCTTGAGCTCGTGCAGGACCTCGAAGTAGGCGATCTGCGGCTGGTAGCCCGCCTCGACCAGGGTCTCGAAGCCGTACTGGATGAGCTGCGAGGTGCCACCGCAGAGGACGGCCTGCTCGCCGAACAGGTCGGTCTCGGTCTCCTCGGTGAAGGTCGTCTTGATGCCGCCGGAGCGGAGGCCACCGATCGCCTTGGAGTACGACCACGCGAGGTCCCAGGCGGAACCGGACGCGTCGACCTCGACGGCGACGATCACGGGGACGCCACGGCCGGCTTCGTACTCGCGACGGACGGTGTGCCCCGGGCCCTTCGGCGCGACGAGCGACACGTCGACGCCCTCGGGCGCCTCGATGTAGCCGAAGCGGATGTTGAAGCCGTGGCCGAAGACGAGCGTCGCGCCCGGCTTGAGGTTCGGGCGGATGTCCTCGGCGTAGACGATGCGCTGGACCTGGTCCGGCGCGAGGATGACGACGACGTCGGCCCAGGCGGTGGCGTCGCCCGGGGTGTGGACCTCGAAGCCCGCCTCTTCGGCCTTCTGCCGGCTCTTCGAGCCCTCCTGCAGGCCGATCTTCACCTCAACACCCGAGTCACGGAGGTTGAGGGCGTGGGCGTGGCCCTGCGAGCCGTAGCCGATGACGGCGACCTTCTTGCCCTGGATGAGCGTCAGGTCGGCGTCGGCGTCGTACACGATGTCAGTCACGAGGGTGTGTCTCCTTGGTTCTGTGGTCGGTGCCGGGCACCATCGGCGCCCGGGAAGGGTGTGACGGGCGCTCAGCGCACCCGGTCGGTGATGCTCTTCGGTCCGCGGCCCATGCCGAGGAGGCCCGCGCGGGCGAGCTCCTTGACGCCGTAGGGCTCGAGCACGCGGAGGATCGCCTGGATCTTGCCGGGGTCGCCGGTCACCTCGACGATCAGGGAGTCGGTCGCCACGTCGACGACCTGGGCACGGAACAGGTTCACTGCTTCGAGCACCGCCGAGCGCGTCTGGTTGTCGACGCGCACCTTCACGAGCATGTGCTCGCGCTGGACCGACTGCGAGAAGTCCAGTTCGACGATCTTGATGACGTTCACCAGCTTGTTGAGCTGCTTCGTCACCTGTTCCAGCGGGAGGTCCTCGACGTCGACGACGACCGTGATCCGGCTGAGGCCGTCCACCTCGGTGTTGCCGACGGCGAGCGACTCGATGTTGAACCCGCGCCGGGCGAAGAGTCCGGCGACACGGGTCAGCAGGCCGGGCTTGTCCTCCACGAGGAGGGAGAGGACGTGGCTCATGCGGTTTCTCCCGTCATGTCGGCGTCCTCGTCGTCCCAGGTGGGCGCGAGTGCCTGGGCGTACTCGATGGACGAGTTGCTGACGCCCTGCGGGACCATCGGCCACACCATCGAGTCACGGCTCACGACGAAGTCGATCACCACCGGGCGGTCGTTGGTCGCGAGGGCGAGCTCGATCGCGGCGTCGACCTCGTCGGCCTTCTCGACCCGGATGCCGAGGGCACCGTAGGCGTCGGCCAGCTTCACGAAGTCCGGCACACGGCGCGAGGCGTGCCCCGTCTCGAGGTCGGTGAAGGAGTGCCGGCCGTCGTAGAACAGCGTCTGCCACTGCCGGACCATGCCGAGCGACGAGTTGTTGATGATCGCGACCTTGATCGGGATGTCGTTGATGACGCAGGTCGCGAGTTCCTGGTTCGTCATCTGGAAGCAGCCGTCGCCGTCGATCGCCCAGACCACACGGTCCGGCTGGGCGACCTTCGCACCCATCGCCGCGGGGACGGAGTAGCCCATCGTTCCGGCGCCACCGGAGTTGAGCCAGGCGTTGGGCCGCTCGTACTTGATGAACTGCGCGGACCACATCTGGTGCTGGCCGACACCGGAGGCGTAGACGGCCTCGGGACCGGAGAGCTCACCGATGCGCTTGATGATGCCCTGCGGCGCGAGGAGCCCGTCGGTCGGCTCGGCGTACCCGAGCGGGAAGTCGGTCTTGAGCTGGTGGAGCTTCGCCCACCACTCGTCGGTCGACGCGCGGTCCTCGACGGCGATGCCGCCCCAGGCGTCGAGCAGGTCGACCAGGACCTCGCGGGCGTCACCGACGATCGGGACGTCGGCGAAGCGGATCTTCGAGATCTCGGCCGGGTCGATGTCCACGTGCACGACCTTGGCGTCCGGCGCGAACTCGTCGGCCTTGCCCGTCACGCGGTCGTCGAAGCGGGCACCGAGGGCGACGATGAGGTCGCTGTCCTGCAGCCCGAGCACCGCGGGCACCGTGCCGTGCATGCCGGGCATGCCGAGGTGCTGCGGGTGCGAGTCCGGGAACGCGCCGCGTGCCATCAGGGTCGTGACGACCGGCGCACCGGTCGCCTCGGCGAAGCGGAGGAGCTCGGCGGTCGCGCGGGAGCGGATGACGCCGCCGCCGACGTAGAGCACCGGACGCTTCGCCTCGGACAGCAGCTGCGCCGCCGCGGTGATCTGCTTGCCGTGCGCCTTGGTCACCGGGCGGTAGCCGGGCAGGTCGATCTTGGGCGGCCACACGTAGGGCGCCGACTTCTGCTGGGCGTCCTTCGTGATGTCCACCAGCACGGGGCCGGGCCGACCGGTCGTCGCGATGAGATGCGCCGCGGCGAGGGTCGCCGGCACGTCGGCCGGGTCGGTGACCAGGAACGAGTGCTTCGTGATGGGCATCGTGATGCCGACGATGTCGGCTTCCTGGAACGCGTCGGTGCCCATCAGCGTCGAGAACACCTGGCCGGTGATCGCGATGAACGGCACCGAGTCCATGTAGGCGTCGGCGATGGCCGTGACGAGGTTCGTCGCACCGGGGCCGGACGTCGCGATGGCGACGCCGACCTTGCCGGACGACGAGGCGTAGCCCTCGGCGGCGTGGCCGGCGCCCTGCTCGTGACGGACGAGGATGTGGCGGATCGTGGTCGACGCCATCAGCTCGTCGTAGAACGGGATGATCGCGCCGCCGGGCAGGCCGAAGACGTCGGTGATCCCGAGGTGCTCGAGCGTCCGGAGGACGGCTCCCGAGCCGGTGAGGATCTCCGGCGACCGGCGTGCACCGGCGGCCGCGGACAACGGAGTTGCTTCCGTGGGCATGAGTGGTCCTTGCCTGAGTGGTGGCGGTGGTGCGGGTGTCGGACGCTAGCCCGTGACCGCGCCCTGGGCGGCGGACTTCACGAGCTTGGCGTACTTCGCGAGGACTCCGCGGGTGTAGCGCGGGGGCAGCGGGGCCCAGCCGTCACGGCGGGCCTCCAGCTCGGCCGGGTCGACCAGTAGGTCGAGCGAGCGAGCCGCGATGTCGACACGGATGCGGTCGCCATCACGAACGAAAGCGACTGGACCTGCGTCCACTGCTTCCGGTGCGATGTGGCCGATGCACAGGCCGGTTGTGCCGCCTGAGAATCGACCGTCGGTCAAGAGTAGTACATCCTTGCCGAGGCCCGCGCCCTTGATGGCCGCGGTGATGGCGAGCATCTCGCGCATGCCCGGGCCGCCCTTGGGGCCCTCGTAGCGGATGACGACGACGTCGCCCTTCTGGATCGTGCCCTCGGTCAGGGCGTCCATCGCCGCACGTTCGCGGTCGAACACGCGGGCGGGGCCCTCGAAGACGGAGGCGTCGAAGCCCGCGGTCTTCACCACGGCACCCTCGGGAGCGAAGGAGCCCTGCAGGACGGTCAGGCCACCCGTCTCGTGGATCGGGTTGTCGAGCGTGCGGAAGACCTCGCCGTCGAGTGCCGGCGGGTCGATCTCGGCCAGGTTCTCGGCGACGGTCTTGCCGGTCACGGTCATGCAGTCGCCGTGCAGCAGGCCCGCGTCGAGCAGCGCCTTCATGATCACGGGGATGCCGCCGTTGCGGTCGACGTCGACCATGACGTACTTGCCGAAGGGCTTCATGTCGGCCAGGTGCGGGACCTTGGAACCGATGCGGTTGAAGTCGTCCAGCGACAGCTCGACCTCGGCCTCGTAGGCGATCGCGAGCAGGTGCAGGATGACGTTCGTCGACCCGCCGAGGGCCATCGCGACGGCGATCGCGTTCTCGAAGGCTTCCTTCGTGAGGATCTGGCGGGTGGTGATGCCGTGCTCGAGCATGTTCACCACGGCCTCGCCGGAGCGGTGCGCGTAGTAGTCGCGGCGACGGTCGGCGCTCGGCGGAGCGGCGGAGCCCGGCAGCGACATGCCGAGGGCCTCGGCCACACTCGCCATCGTGTTCGCCGTGTACATGCCACCGCAGGCGCCCTCGCCCGGGACGATGGCGCACTCGATCTTCTTGAGCTCTTCCTCGCTCATGGTGCCGGCCTTGCAGGCACCGACGCCCTCGAAGGAGTCGATGATGGTGACTTCCTTCATCGTGCCGTCGGCCTGCTTCACGTAGCCCGGCATGACCGAACCCGCGTACAGGAACACGCTCGCCAGGTCGAGTCGCGCGGCGGCCATCAGCATGCCGGGGAGCGACTTGTCGCAGCCGGCGAGCAGGACGGTGCCGTCGAGGCGCTCGGCGTTGACGACGGTCTCGACGCTGTCCGCGATGACCTCACGCGAGACGAGGGAGAAGTGCATGCCCTCGTGGCCCATCGAGATGCCGTCCGAGACGGAGATGGTGCCGAACTGCAGCGGGTAGCCGCCACCGGAGTGCACGCCCTCCTTCGCACCCTGCGCGAGGCGGTCGAGCGACAGGTTGCACGGCGTGATCTCGTTCCACGAGGACGCGATGCCGATCTGCGGCTTGCTCCAGTCCTCGTCTCCCATACCGACGGCCCGCAGCATGCCACGCGAGGTGGTTGCTTCGATCCCGTCGGTGACGACCCGGCTGCGCGGCTTGACGTCGATATCAGGCATGGGATGAGTCTAGGACGCTTTGGGATACCAGCCGTGCACCCCCGTGCTTTCTCATGCTCGGGGGCCGTGATCAGCGGGTGGCGCGCAGCCTCGCCAGCTGCTTCAGGACCCCGGTCAGTGCCGCCGGGTCGGCGATGCGGTACCCGGCCCGGGTCTCCCCCGGCCCGACCTTCACCCCGACGTCGCCGTCGCCGAGCACGCGGAAGGCGTCCTCGTCGGTGACGTCGTCGCCGGCGAAGAACACCGCGTCGGCACCGTGCAGCTCGCGGAGCCGGGCGATCGCGTCGCCCTTCGTGACGTGACGCACCGCGAACTCGACGATGTCCTTGCCACCGCGCTCGAGCACCTCGGGGTCGGCCTCGTGTGCCGCGCGGCTCGCCGCCGCGTTCGCCTCGGCCGCGACCTCGGCGGAGACGCGGCGCGTGTGCACCCCGTGCCCGGCGGGCTTGTGCTCGATGACGACGCCCGGGAACCGTTCGCCGACCGCGTCGAGCGCCGCACCGATCCGTGCCACACGCTCGACCTCGTCATCGGACAGCGCGGCCTCGTCGTGGCCGTCCACGCGCCACTCGACGCCGTGCGAGCCGACGAGCGCCATGTCCTCGGGTGCGTGGGTCACCGCGGCCAGGCTGACGAGGGGACGCCCGGACACGAGCACCACCTCGGTGTCCTTCGCACGGTGCAGGGTCAGGACAGCGGCCCACGACCCGGGCAGCGCGCCGACCTGCGAGGGGTCGTCGGCGAAGGGGGCCAGCGTGCCGTCGAAGTCGAGGGCGACGATCAGTCGCGGCGCAGCCGCGAGCGTCTCGAGGGCCGCGTCGATGGCGGACTGGTCGGTGGCGGTCTCAGTCATCACGTGCCTCCCGGGTGTCCTCGGCAGCCCTGGCGGACTGGGCGTCCTGGTCGAAGATCGACATGTTGTCGGTCTGCGCCTCGCGGTGCTGCTCGCGCGGGTCGGCGGCGGACGGGTCGATCTGGGCGTTCCGCGGCGCGTGCCGGTCGAGCGCCTCGAGGAACGAGCGCGACCAGCGCGCCACGTCGTTGTCGCGGACGCGCTTGCGGAGCGCGCGCATGCGCGTCGACCGCTCGCGACGCGGCATCTGGATGGCGCGCTCGATCGAGTCCTTCAGCGCACCGATGTCGTGCGGGTTGACGATCACGGCCTGCTTGAGCTCGTCGGCGGCGCCGGCGAACTCGGACAGGATGAGCACCCCGTCGTTGTCGAAGCGGGCGGCGACGTACTCCTTCGCGACGAGGTTCATGCCGTCGCGCAGTGCGGTGACGAGCATGATGTCGGCGGCCAGGTAGAGCGCCACCATCTCCTCGCGCGGGTAGCCGTGGTGCAGGTACGAGATCGGCTGGTGGCCGATGACGCCGAGGTCGCCGTTGATGCGGCCGACGCTCAGCTCGATCTCGTCGCGGAGCGCCGCGTACGAGTCGACACGCTCCCGGCTCGGGCTCGCGACCTGGATCAGGGTGGCGTCCTCGACCGCGATGCGGCCGTCCTCCACCAGCTCGCCGAAGGCCTTGATGCGGTGGCGGATGCCCTTGGTGTAGTCGAGCCGGTCGACGCCGAGCAGCACCGTCTTCGGGTTGCCGAGGCTCTCGCGGATCTCGCGCGCACGCTCCTGCACCTCGGGCTTGCGGGCGATCGCCTCGAAGCTCTCGGCGTCGATGGAGATCGGGAAGTGCCTGGCCTCGACGTGGCGGACCGTGATGCCCTTGCGGCTGCGCGGGGCTGCCGGGTCGTCCACCGGGACGTCGATCGTGGTGCCCTTGGTCGTGTAGCCCTTGATGTGCCGGACCGCTCGGAGGAAGTCGCTGGCGTCGTCGTGACGCTGGAAGCCGATGACGTCGGCGCCGAGCAGCCCGTCGAGGATCTGCGCACGCCACGGCAGCTGCGCGTAGATGCCGACCGGCGGGAACGGGATGTGGTTGAAGAAGCCGATCGTCAGGTCGGGGCGCTTGGCGCGGAGCAGGGCCGGCACGAGCTGCAGCTGGTAGTCCTGCACCCAGACGATGCCGTCCTGCTCGACGATCTCGGCGATCTGCTCGGCGAAGCGCTCGTTGACCCGCTTGTACGCGTTCCACCAGTCGCGGTGGTAGCTCGGGTGCTCGATGACGTCGTGGTACAGCGGCCAGAGCGTGTCGTTGCTGAAGCCCTCGTAGTACTCCTCGACGTCGTCGTCGGAGAGCGGGACGGGGACGATGTGGATGCCCTCGTTGTCGAACGGTGCGACCTCGACCTCGGCCTGCCCCACCCAGCCGACCCAGGCTCCGTCGTTCGCGCGCATCACGGGTTCGAGGGCGGTGACGAGGCCACCCGGCGAGTGCCGCCAGCCCTCGTTGCCGTCCTGGTCGACGACGCGGTCCACCGGGAGTCGGTTGGAGGCGACGACGAACGAGTAGCGGGTCTGTTCGGTGCGGTCTGCAGGCATGGGGTGGTGTGATCTCCGTTCCGCCCGGCCGGGGCCGGGTGCGTCGGGTGCGTCGGGTGCGTCTTGCGTCGGTGCGTCGGGTGCGACGGCCGGCGTGGTGCGCCGGGTGGTCCGGCGTGCTGCGCCGGGTGCGCTGCCGAAGTTACCAGCGTGGGGACAGCGTATTCACGGCGGATCGGCGGTTCCGCTACGCTGCAGGCACGTGTCGGGGGGACACGGGTGCTGGAGTGCGGCGCCGGCCTCCCGGTCGGAGAGGACCCCAGCCGTGAGCGAGAACCCGCCCAACCAGCCCGTCCCGCCGTCGCAGCCCGGTCCGGGCCAGCCCGGTGCCGGCCAGCCAGGATCGGGCCAGCCCGCTTCGGGCCAGCCCGCTTCCGGCCAGCCCGCCTGGAACGGTCAGCCCGCCTGGCAGCAGCAGCAGCAGCAGCAGCCTGGAGGCCCGCAGCAGTGGTCGGGTCAGCCCGCCCCCGCCGCGCAGCCGTCCGATGCGTTCGGTCGCTTCCTGCGGTCCGTGTCCGGCCGCGACTGGCTCGCGGCCGTGCTCGCCGCAGTCGGCGGCTGGGTCGCGGCGTACGTCGTCGCAGGGCTCTCGCTGCTCATCACCGTCGGACTGCTCGCGTCGGGCGGCAGCGGGTCGGCCGCTCCGTCCACCGGGTCCGGCACCGACCTCGGCGCGGGCTCGGCCCCCGACGTGGAGTCCCTGCTCTCCGGCGTGAGCGTCCTGCTCGGCGCGCCGGCGCAGCTCGTGGCCCTCGCCGACCTCGGCCGACTGCACCTGTCCGGGTCGATCGGGTTCCTCGGTTCCGGCTCGGGCTCGCTCGCCGTGGTGCCCGCGCTGGTGCTCGCCGCGCAGGTCGTCCTGGCCGTCGTGCTCACCCGCCGTATCCGCACGCGTGGCCTCGGCCGCACGCAGGTGCTCGTCACCGCGGTGGTCTCCGGCCTCGTCACCACCGTGCTCACGAACGTCGCCGCCGGCCTCTTCGCGATCCGGTTCCCGTCGGTGTCCGGCGCGGTCATCGAGCCGGTGCACGCCGTCGGTTTCGGCAGCATCATCGGTGCGTTCGTCATCGGGGCCCTGGCGGCACTCCTCGCCCGGCCCTCCGTCCTCGCCGGGCGCAACGTCTTCACCGCCCGCCTGCTCGGCACGCTCCGGGTCGCCGCGTCGCAGCTCACGGTCCTCGTCGTGCTGGTCGCCCTCGTCGTCATCGTCGTCGCCCTGATCGCCCAGCCGTCCTACGGCTCCGCGTTGCCGCTCCTGCTCGGCAACGTCGCGATCGGACTGACAGCGCTCGGGTTCTTCGGTGGTGTGGGGACGTCCGGCTTCGGGTCCGCCAGCGACACCGCCTCGGTGTTCGGCGGAGCCGGCGGCTGGACCTGGCTCGTCGTGCTGTTCGTCGTCGTCACCTCGGTCGCGGCCGGGCTCGCCCTCGCCGTCCGCCGCAACGACCGGATCCGCACCACGCTCGACTGGGTCGTCACGCCGCTGGTGTGGTTCGCACTCGGTCTGCTCTCCTTCGTCCTCGGCACCGGTGTCGTCTCGTACCAGGTGAGCAGCACGAGCTCCGTGGACGGGTCGGGGTCGATCGGCATCGCACCGTGGACGCCGATCGTCTTCGCCCTGTGGGGCGGCGCGATCGAGGTCGTCGCCCGGTACCTCGCCCCGGTGCTCCTGCCCCGCCTCGGCGGAGCCGTGGTGCTCCGGACGTCCCGCCTGGTCGGAGCGGACCCCCGCCCCGTCGTGCCGCCGGCGTTCCCGGCCGGGCCCGCCGCCGGCCAGGGTGCGCCCGTCGCGCCCACCGCGACCGTCGACCCAGCCGCGCCCGGTGCGCCCGGCGCTCCCGTTGCGCCCGGCGCTCCTGCCGCCGCCGACGCACCGGCTGCCGCCGCGTGGAACACTCCCCCGGCCGCCGACCAGCACGTGCCGTACCCGCCGGCCGGGCCCGCCCAGGAGCCCGCGTACGGCGTGCAGTCGATCTCCGGCGCGCAGCCGGCGGCCGGGTCGCAGCCGCCCTACGGCACGCAGCCCCCGTACGGCGCACAACCGGCCGACGGGTCGCAGCCGTTCATCGGCGGTGGTGCCCCGGCTCCGGCACCGATGTCCCCGCGGGCCAAGAAGATCCTGGTCCGTTCGCTCATCGCCGGTGGCGCCGTCATCGTCGTCGTCATCGCCGGTGCGGTCACGACGAGCGTCCTCCGCGCCAACGTCTGGGGTCCGGCGCCGACCGTGAAGTCCTACGTGCAGGCCATCGCCAGCGGTGACGCCGACACCGCCGCCGACCTGAGCGAGATCCCCGACGACGCGGCGATGCTCGACTCGAAGGTGCTCGGGAGCGCGAAGGACCGCCCGTCGGACATCCGCGTCGGCCGGGTCGCCCGGACCGGTGACACCGCCATCGCCACCCTGAGCTACACCCAGGACGGCAAGAACCGCTCCGGCCAGGTGTCGCTGCGGCGCACGGGCACCTCGTTCCTGGTGAAGGACGAGTGGCGTGTCACGCAGCCGCTGGCGCAGCAGGTCACCCTGACGGCCTCCGACGTCCTCGAGGGCGCTCCGGTGACCGTCGGCGGCAAGGAGATCGGGGAGATCAGCGACGGCAAGTTCACGTCCCTCGCCTACCCCGGCACCTACCAGGTCTCGGTCGGCGGGACGAAGTACTTCACCGGCGGCACCGAGAAGGTCGCCGTGGGCGCGGTCACGTCCGGCTACGTCGACTTCGCGCCGAAGGCGACCAAGGCGCTCGAACAGGACGCCGAGCAGTACGTGACCGACCTCATCGACGACTGCGCCGAGAAGACCGAGCTCCGGGCCCTGAGCGGCTGCCCCTGGTACGGGCCCTACGACGCCGACGGCGGCGTGCAGTACGACGTCACGTCGATGCCCGAGCTGGAGGTCGAGGCGTCCCGCGCCGGCATCGTGATGGTGACGAGCACGAAGGACGGGAGCGTCTCGTACGGCTACACCTCGTACCTCGGTGACAAGAAGCGCGGCGAGGACTCGTTCAGTGTGAACCAGTACCTGAAGGTGGAGGACGGCAAGCTCGTCTCCGCCTACTGAGCAGGAGCCAGCTGAGCCGGAGCCGACCGAGCGGCTCCGCAGCACCACGACGGCCGACCCGGGACCTCCCGGGTCGGCCGTCTCAGTAGGCTGACGAGCATGGTCAGGACACGGGCGTGGTGCAAGGGCGACACGGTCGAGCGGGACTTCCCCGTCGACCGGATCTCCGACCTCGTCGCCGACCCGGACACCTTCGTCTGGATCGACTACACCGACCCGACGGCGGCCGACCTCGAGCAGATCGAGGAGGAGCTCGGCATCCACGCGCTCGCCGTCGAGGACGCCGTCGAGCACGGACAGCGGCCGAAGCTCGACCGGTACCGGGACAGCCTGTTCCTGGTCGTCTACGACGTGGGCGGCACGGACGACGAGGGTGACCTGATCACGCACGAGGTCAAGGCCTTCGTCACCGAAAGGGCCCTCGTCACCATCCACGGGTCCGACGTCGACACCACCCCGATGGAACACCGGCTCACGGCGAACTCCGACATCGCCGAACACGGCGTGCCCTGGCTCGTCTGGGCGCTGCTCGACGCGGTCGTCGACCGGGCCACCGACACCGTC
Source organism: Curtobacterium sp. MCSS17_006 (assembly GCF_003234215.1). NCBI lineage: Bacteria > Bacillati > Actinomycetota > Actinomycetes > Micrococcales > Microbacteriaceae > Curtobacterium > Curtobacterium sp. MCSS17_006. Next base: position 18,751 of record NZ_QKSO01000015.1, read on the forward strand.
GAGGACCTCGAGCGGCAGATCGATGCGCTCGAGGACGACCTGTTCGAACCGGGCGACCCCCGCGAGCAGCAGATCCAGCGGCGGTCGTTCCGGCTCCGCAAGACCCTCGGGGTGCTCCGGCGGCTGGTCGTCCCGACGCGGGACAGCGTCGCCTCGTTGCTGCACGGTGACGCGGAGACGATCTCGAACGGCATCCGGCCGTACTTCCGCGACGTCGAGGACCACCTGGTCTCGATCGCCGACTCCGTCGAACAGCTCCGTGACGCCGTGTCGAGCGTGCTCGACACGACCCTGAACCTGGCGTCGAACCGGCAGAACACCGTCATGAAGAAGGTCACGAGCTGGGCGGCGATCATCGCGATCCCGACCGGTGTGACGAGCTTCTTCGGGCAGAACGTGGAGTTCCCGGGCGAGGGCGCCTGGAGTGGTCTCTGGGCCTCGCTCGCGATCATCACCGCGTCGTCGCTCGTGCTCTACCGCGTCTTCAAGACCCGCGACTGGCTCTGACCGCGCACGGCACCGGTACCGGCACCGCCTCGGCACCGGGCTCCGCCGGCGTCAGATCGCGAGCGCCAGGACCCCGGCGACCACGGTGAGCGGCGCGACGACGCACCCGAGCGCCATGTACCGGCCCCAGGACAGGTGCACGCCCTCGGCCGACAGCCGTGCGTGCCACAGCAGCGTCGCGAGCGAGGCCCACGGCGTGATGAGGCAGCCGGCGTTGACGCCGATGAGCAGCGCCGCGTACCGGACGGCCTCGTGCCCGGCTGCCGGTTCGAGCACCAGGTACGCCGGCAGGTTGTCGATGCCGTTCGCGGCGACCGCGCCCGCACCGCCGAGCAGCAGCAGCGGGCCGGTCCCGGTGCCGCCCTGCAGCGCGTGCACGATCGGGTCGGTGATGCCCGTCGTGTGCAGTGCCTCGACCACCACGAAGAGCCCGGCGGCGAACAGCAGGGTCGACCACGGCACGCGGGACACCCGGAGTTCGGACGGAGACCGGAACGCCGCGACCACGACGAGCACCACGGCGGCCAGGACCGCGGCGATCCACACGGTCACCCCGGCCGTCAGGGCGACGACGAGCGCGACGAGCACCGCGGAGGCCGCCCAGAAGAACACCGGGTCCTTCGGCGTGCGGACGGACACCGGCGAGTACCGGCCGAACAGCTTGCCGCGGAACACCACGAGCAGGACGACGCACGGCACGACCACGCCGGCGACCGCGGGCCAGGCCATCAGCCCGGCGAACGGCAGCGGGCCGCCGAGCCCCATCCGGTCGACGGCGAGCAGGTTCGTCAGGTTCGACACCGGCAGCAGCAGCGAGGCCGTGTTCGCGAGCCAGACCGTGGTCAGGGCGAACGGCATCGGGGGCAGCCCCACACGCCGTGCGAGCGAGATGACGATGGGGGTGAGGAGCACCGCGGTGGTGTCGATCGACAGGAAGACGGTGCAGAGCACGGCGAGCACGACGACCGCGCCCCAGAGGCCGATGGTGCGTCCGCCACCGACCCGGGCGGCGACGTCGGCGAGGCGGTCGAACACCCCGGCGTCCGCGGCGAGCTCGGCGACGACGGTCAGCCCGAGCACGAACCCGAGGACCGGCAGGACCCGGTCGGCGAGCACGGCGAGGTCGTCGAGGGGCAGCAGCCCGAACACGACGCAGACCGCGCCGACCACGAGCAGGGCCGCTCCGATGACCGCTTGACGCACGAACACTCCTCTGGCAGACACCGCGGCAGGGTGACCGGCGGCGCTCCAATGTACGGGCCGGTAGCGTTGTCAGCACGACGACAGGAGGCCTCTGTGCGCAAGTTCATGTTCAACGGTGCGGTGTGGAGTTCGCTCATCAGCGGCTACAGCGTGCTGCAGACCACCCGCCAGGGACCGCGTGACTGGCGGCTCGCGCTGACCTGGGTCGCGTGGCTCGCCACGACGATCGTGGCGATCGGCACGGTCGTCGAGGACGACCGCGCGGTCAAGGCGCGCCAGTAGGCCCAGACGCGGCAGGCGGTTGCAGACGCGACCGGCCTGACGAACGGGAGGCACGGTGCCAGCTGGCACCGTGCCTCCCGTTCGTCGTCCTGGCCGTCCAGGGCACGCCGATCCGGTCACCGGGTCAGCGCTCGGACTCCGGGATGCCGGAGGTCTGGATCGGTCCGGTGAAGAGCGCGCCGCGCTCGTCGTCACCGAACAGCTGCGAGTCCCCCTCTGCCGGGCGTCCGCGGCGGCGCGGTGCCGCCGCACCCGGCTCGGTGAGCTGCACCCGCTGGACCGGCAGGGCGTCCGGGTGGGTGCGCTGGATCCACTCGACCATCTCCTCACGGACGTAGCAGCGGAGGTCGAACAGGCCGCCGGCGTCGGGTGCCGTCACGAGGATGCGGACCCGGACCAGTCCCCCGACGGCGTCCGTGACCTGGAGCACCTTGACCCGGCGGTCCCAGATCGTCGAGGTGTCGAGGATCCGGTCGAGCTCCGCACGCATGTCGGCCGGGCTCACCCGCCAGTCGAGGTCGAACTCGACGGCACCGAGCAGTTCGCTGCCGGTCCGGGTCCAGTTCTCGAACGGCGTGCTCGTGAAGTACGTCGACGGCAGCACGAACCGACGGTCGTCCCACAGGTGCACGACGACGTAGGTCAGCGTGATCTCCTCGATCCGTCCCCACTGCTGCTCGACCACGACGACGTCGTCGACGCGGATCGACCCGGAGAACGCCAGCTGCATGCCGGCGAACACGTTGCCGAGCGTGGACTGCGCGGCGAGGCCCGCGACCACGGAGATGAGGCCGGCGCTGGCGAGCACGCTCGCGCCCGCGGCCTCGACCCCGTCGAAGGTCAGCAGGATCGCGCCGACCGCGATGATGACGAGCACGGCGACGGTGAGCCGCCGGATGATGAGCACCTGGGTGCGGATGCGACGCGCCTGCCGGTTGTCGGGCACGTCGATGCGGAAGCGGTGGAGCCCGAGGTCCTCGAGGAAGATCGCGACCTGGCACGCGAGCCAGCAGCCGACCGCGATCGTGACGATGAGGAAGCCGTGCACGACCTCGTCGCGCCACGGGTAGGCGTTGGGGTCCCGCGGGATGCTCGACGTGAACGCGATCCAGAGCAGGACCACCAGCAGCACGGTGCGGAAGGGGTGCTTCGTCCGGCGTGAGAGCACGCCGGCCCACCGTTCCCGGCGCGCGATCGCCCGGAGGACCAGGTGCAGGACGAGGGCGACGACGGCGGTCACGAGCAGGGCGAACCCGATCGCGACGAGGAGTCGGAGGAGGATGTCCATCCCTCCATGCAAGCAACGGACGACGGTCGTCGTTCAGGTTCGGGCCGCCGTCGGCTGTGCGGACGTTCAGCAGCTGCGGTTCGACCGAACCGGGGTTTGCGTGACGCCCCGGTCCGGTGCGCATGTAGGTTCTCTCGCATGACAGCGCAGAACGACACGGGTGGCAACCGAGCGCCGGCGAACGACTTCTCGCACGAGCAGGAGGGCTACCAGCACGGTCTGAAGCCCCGGCAACTGCAGATGATCGCGATCGGCGGCGCGATCGGCACCGGCCTCTTCCTCGGTGCCGGTGGACGCCTGCACACCGCGGGCCCCGCGCTCGCGCTGACCTACCTGGTCGCCGGGATCTTCGCCTTCTTCATCCTGCGGGCCCTGGGCGAGCTGGTGCTGCACCGCCCGTCCTCGGGGTCGTTCATCTCGTACGCCCGCGAGTTCTACGGCGAGAAGTTCGCGTACGCCGCCGGCTGGATGTACTTCCTGAACTGGGCGATGACCTCGATCGTCGACACCACCGCCGTCGCGATCTACCTGCAGTACTGGTCGGCCTTCACCGCGGCGCCGCAGTGGCTGCTCGCGCTGATCGCCCTGATCGTCGTCCTCGCGGCGAACATGGTCGCCGTGAAGGTGTTCGGCGAGCTCGAGTTCTGGTTCGCCCTGATCAAGGTCGCCGCGCTCGTGGCGTTCCTCGTCGTCGCGATCATCTGGCTCGTCTTCGCGTTCCCCGTCGAGGCCGGTGGCGAGGCCGTCCGGACCGGCTTCACGATCTGGGGCGACAACGGCGGGCTGTTCCCGAACGGGCTGCTCCCCGCGGTCATCGTGATCCAGGGTGTCGTCTTCGCCTACGCCGCGATCGAACTCGTCGGCACGGCATCGGGTGAGACGCAGAACGCCGAGAAGGTCATCCCGCGCGCGATCAACTCCGTCGTCTTCCGCATCGCGGTCTTCTACGTCGGATCGATCATCCTGCTCTCCCTGCTGCTGCCGTACACGGCCTACAAGGAGGGCGAGAGCCCCTTCGTGACGTTCTTCTCGTCGCTCGGCAACCCGCACGTCGGTGCGATCGTCGGCGGCATCATGAACTTCGTCGTGCTCACCGCCGCGTTGTCGTCGCTGAACGCCGGCCTGTACTCCACCGGACGCGCGCTCCACTCGATGGGCATGAACGGTTCGGCGCCGAAGTGGACCACGAAGATGTCGAAGGGCGGCGTCCCCTACGCCGGCATCCTGCTCACCGCGGCGTTCACCGTCGCGGGCGTCGTGCTGAACTACTTCGTCCCGAAGCAGGCGTTCGAGATTGCGCTGAACATCGCCAGCCTCGGCATCATCACCGCGTGGGGCACGATCATCCTGTGCCAGATGCGACTGCGCCAGTGGGCCAAGCAGGGGCTCGCGAAGGAACCCTCGTTCAAGCTCCCCGGGGCGCCGGTCACCGCCTGGCTGACCCTGGCGTTCCTCGCCTCGGTCATCGTCCTGATGGCGATCGACTACCCGGTCGGCACGTACACGATCGCGTCGCTCGTCATCATCATCCCGCTGCTCGTCGTCGGCTGGTTCCTGCAGCGTGACCGCATCCTGCGCATCGCCGCCCTGCGCGAGGGCGTCACGGGCCCCTACCCGATCGGCGTCCGCGACCCCGCTGCCTCGGTGCGACGCGACGGCGACAGGAGCTAGCGCTCCGCTTGTCCCCGGAACGCAAGGCCCCCGGCGCCGAACACGAGCGGTCCGGCACCCGTCGCTACCATCAGCGGGTGCCGGACCGCTCTCCTTCTCCCACCCTCGACCTGCAGCTCAGCTGGCGAGGTGCCTACGGACGCCTCCGGGTGTTCGCGGATCGTCTCGAGGCCGAGACCGACTACCAGCGCGAGACCCGCACCGTGGTGCCGATGGACGCGGTGCAGGGGTGGCGCCTCGGACCGTGCGACGAGGACGCCGTCTGCGTCGAGTTCATCGCCGGGCAGGACACCTACCGGGTGCTGCTCGACACCCCGGACGAGCAGCTCGCTGCGCTGGCGATCCGGAAGGTGCTCGGCCCGCCGCTGGAGTCCTGAGGACGCCGGTGCCGGGGCCCGCAGCCCCGTTGCCCGGGGCCCCGTTGCCCGGGGGCCGGCTCAGTCGTCGGTGTCGACGCGGTCGGTGACGACGTCACCCGAGCCGGCGTCGATGCGCACGCTGTGCTTGGTTCCGGACGAGTCGAGCACGTCGCCCTCCCAGACGACCGTGCCGACGTGGTCGTCGAGTCCGAGTTCGGTCACGGTCCCCGCGTGCAGGTCCTGCAGGGCGTCGACGGCCTGCTTGACGCTCAGGTCGGCGGCGGCGACGAAGCGCTCGTGCTCGGCCTTGTCGTCCGCGTCGGCGGCCTCGGTCTGCGGGGTGCCGGCGACCGCGGAACCGTCGGCGTTCGTGTGCACCTCGTGCTCGGTGCCGTCCTTCGTCACGACCAGGACCTCGTAGGCGGAGGCGCCCTGCTCCTGCTCGACCGAGATGACGGTGCCCGAGCCGACCTCACCGCGTGCGGTGGCGACGGCGGCGAGCAGGGCCTTGTTCGAGCCGGCGGACGCCGAGCCGGACGATGACGAGCCGGTGCCGGTGCCGGCCGAGTCCGTCGCCGACGAGCCGACCGAACCGGAGCCGGCCGAGCCGGTGTCGTCGTCGGAGTCGTCGCTGGCGCACCCGGTGAGTGCGAGCGCCGCGACGATCGGCAGGGCGGCGAACGCGGCGATGCGGCGGGCGGAGGGCTTCTGGTGCTGGGTACGGAAGTTCATGTGGACGAGCATCGCGTCGGGGTGCTGAAGCAGCCCTGAAGCCGCCTGTTCAGCCGCCGAGTGCGATGCGGACGACGAACCGTGCGCCACCGAGCGGGGACGCGACCACGGTTGTCTCACCGCCGTGGGCCCGCACGGCGTCGCGGACGATGGCGAGGCCGAGCCCCGCGCCGCCGGCGTCCCGGCTGCGGGCCTCGTCGAGACGGACGAACCGCTCGAAGACGCGCTCGCGCTCGTCCTCGGGGACGCCGGTGCCGTCGTCGTCGACCGTGAGCACCGCGGACCCGTCGTGCTCGGTGAGCGACACGGCGACGCGTGTGCTCGCGTGCCGGACGGCGTTGTCGACGAGGTTCCGGACCACCCCCGCCAGCACGCGCTCGTCACCGAGGACGCGCGCTGCCGAGATCGCCGAGCCGTCCACCCGCACCGTCGGGGCGTCGCCGTCCCGCGCCGGCGCGACACCGGCCGTCGACCGCGCCCGAGCCCGAGCCACCGCGTCGAGCGCCAGGTCGTCGAGGTCGACGGGGCGCCGCGTGCGGATCCCGCCCTCGTCGAGGCGGGAGAGCTCGAGCAGCCCGGTCACCAGGTCCTGCAGGCGCACCGCCTCGGACCGGACGACGTCGGCGAGGTCGGCCACCTCGGTCCGCTCCGGGTGCGCGACGGCGACCTCGGCGTGCTGCCGGATCGACGCGATCGGCGACCGGAGTTCGTGCGAGGCGTCGGACACGAAGCGCCGCTGGCTCTCGGCGGACCGTTCGAGGCGGTCGAGCATGGCGTTCATGGTGCTCGCGAGCCGGGCGACCTCGTCGCCGGTGTCCGGCACCTCGACCCGGGCGTCGGGACGGGCCGACCGGATCGTCTCGACCTCGGTGCGCATCCGTTCCACCGGCCGAAGTGAGCGCCCGGTGACGGCCCAGGTGACCGCGACGAGCAGGAGCACCAGCACGGGCACCCCCACGGCGAGGAGCACGACGGCGGTGCGGACCGCGGTGTCGGCCTGGTCGAGCGTGGCGCCGTAGACGAGCGTTGCCTCACCGCCGCCGGGCAGATCCACGTCGTCCGCCACGAGCAACCAGCGTTCGCCGTCGTGCGTCCACCGGGATTCGTCGGCGGTCGGGAGGGCGTCCCCGTCGGCGTCCTCACCGTGCGCCAGGACCGCCCCGCCGTCGCCGATCACCTGCACCAGGACGTCCTCGTAGCCGGTCACCGTGGCCGCACCGTCCGCCTCGACCCGGGAGGACACCTGCTCGAGACCGGCCTCGGCCGAGGTCCGCACGCCGTCGAGCAGCACGAGCCGCAGCACGACGACGAACGCGACGGCTCCGATGACCAGCGCCGCGAGGACGACGGCACCGGCGCCGAGGGTGGTGCGGGCCCGGACCGACCGGGCGCGCCGTGGCCTGCTTCGTGCGGCCTCGCTCGCACGGGGGTTCGGCCGCTCAGCCACCGTCCGCCGCCAAGCGGTACCCGGCGCCACGGACCGTCTCGATCGCGGCACGCCCGAACGGTCGGTCGAGCTTCCGGCGGAGGTGTCCGACGTACACCTCGACGATGTTCGGGTCGCCCTCGAAGTCGACGTCCCAGACGTTCTCGATGACGTCGCGCTTCGACCGGACCTGTCCCGGGTGCCGTGCGAGGTACTCGAGTACGGCGAACTCGCGACTGGTCAGCTCGACGGGGGTCTCGCCGCGGGCCACGGTGCGCGCCGCGGGGTCGACCACCAGGTCGCCGAGCGTCAGCACGGTGGGGCGCTCACGGGCACCCCGTCGGACGAGCGCCCGCAACCGTGCGACGAGCACCGGATGCGAGAACGGCTTGGTGACGTAGTCGTCGGCCCCCGCGTCGAGCGCCTCGACCTGGTCCCACTCGCCGTCCTTGGCCGTCAGCATGAGCACGGGGGTCCAGTCGCCGTCGGCGCGGAGCTGCGCGCACACGGCCCAGCCGCTCAGGCCGGGCATCATCAGGTCGAGCACGATCGCGTCGTAGCGGAACTCACGCGCGTGCCACAGACCGTCCACGCCGTCGTTCGCGACGTCGACCGCCCACCCCTCGGCCTCGAGGCCGCGGCGCACGCCGTCGGCGAGCCGGACCTCGTCGTCGACCACCAGCACACGCATGGGGTCGATCCTGCCGTGCCCCGCTGAAGCAGGGCTGAAGCGGCCCGCCAGCGCGGCTCGCGACGGTGACCGGGGCGGACGGGAGGCCCGTGGCGGCGCCGCCACGGGCCTCCCGTCCGGCGGTGGTCCGGACCAGGGCCGCGCCGACCCGGCGTGCTCAGACCAGCAGCAGGATCCCGGCGATCACGGACGCGACGGCGATGGCGAGCGCGATGAGCAGGAGCACGAGGTGCACCGTGTAGAACGTCGTCGGCTTGCCGGCGGCGTCGCGGGCACGGGAGTCCTTCGCGACGCGCTGGAAGAAGCGCGGCCAGGTGACGACGTTGAAGACGGCGCCGATGAACAGGACGACTGCGGCGAAGACGAGCACGGGACGATCCTAGTGAACGCCGGACCGACGATGCCGGTACGGCGACGCCGGGCGGGTGGTGCTCGGCCGCCCCCAACGCGGCCGAGTCCCGACCCGGCAGGCCACAGGATCTGTAGCACTTGCTACAGACTGTACACGGCCTGTTCGGCAGCGTCGAGGGACTACACGGTCTCGAGCGCGGCCTCGGCGTCGGCGAGGGCGGCACGCTCGGCGTCGGTCAGGGACGCCCGTGCACCCCGGACGCCGTCGTTGATCTCGACGATGCGGCGGCTGAGCCGGGTCGCGGGGTCGTCGGTCGGCGGGTAGGCGTTGTCCACGCCGATCCGTTCGTGCAGCGGTGCCAGGCGGCGGAGCGCATCGTCGACACGGCGGGCACGGCGGCGGCGGGAGATCCGGTGCCCGAAGACGAGCAGGAGCATGCCGGACGCCACGCACAGCACGGCTCCCGGCGTGGTGACGTCGTAGGGCAGCGAGAGCGCGTGCGTGACGTCCAGGTCGCCGGCGACGTGGGCGACGTCCATCACGACGACCACGACCATGCGGACGACCCCGAGCACCCCGCCGAGGACCAGGACCCACAGCCCCACCAGGTCGGTGGTCGTCCGGGCTTCGCGCAGCCGGAGCACGCAGATGAACCCCGTGGCGCCGAGGGCCACGCCGAGGTACACGGTCTGCGCGATCGAGTAGACGGTGGCCGCGGGGTGCGAGCCGGCGTCGAGCATGAAGGTCGTCGTGGTCGCGGGCTTGTCGAGCACGGTGAACGCGACGACGACCACCACGACGACCACGGCGAAGGACACCACGACCGCGTTCCGGAGCCAGGGCCGCGCCGCGCCGACCGCCTTCGCCACGCCCCACAGCAGCGTGCTCGTGCCGGCCACCATGAGGCAGTCGCTGATGACGGTCACGACGTTGAACCCACCGAGCAGCGGGTCGAGCCACCGGTACAGCGGGTCGACGTTCGTCACGATGGTGGCGGCGAAGAGCAGGAACGTGAACGCCAGGGTGCGGTCCTGCCCGCGCTGCAGGACCAACAGCACGATCGTCCCGACGATGAGCAGCACCGCCTGGACGACGGCGATGATCACCCGAAGACCCCGCGGAAGGCGCTCGGGCGGCCGCGGTGCTGGCGGATCACGGTGGCCAGGCGGTCGGCGAAGACCTCGGCCTCGTGCTCGTAGGTGTTCGAGAACAGCCCACGGGCGAGCGCCCGCTCGACCTTGTACTCGGGCAGGTCGGGGATGACGTCACGGATGTAGGCGCTCTGCGGGGCGTGCTCCTGGTGCCGGTGCAGGACGTGTCCGAGCTCGTGCCCGATCACGAACGAGCGGAACGTCGGCGAGGTCGTCGGGGAAATCATCACGAGGTGCGCGTGCTCGAGGGTGGCCACGAAGCCGCACACGGGTTCGGCGGCCAGGAACGACTCCTCGCGCACCACGATCGGCTTGCCGACGACGTCAGCGGCGGCGGCGACGGCCTGGTCGACGTCCGACCACCCCTCGGCGGCACCACGAGCCCAGAACGCCTCGACGAGGGCGTCGGTCATGCGACGCTCCCCCGCTGCGATTCCTCCTCGAGCACCTCGGCGATGCGCCGCAGCGCGTCGGGTGAGAGCTCACCGGGGAAGGTCCGGGCCGCGAAGCCGCTCACCCGGGCGGACCGCAGGGACCGGACGAGGGCGAGCTGGGCACCGATCCGTTCCGGTACCTCGCTGTCCTCGAGCAGGAAGCGTTCGTCGACCTCGAAGTACCCGGCCAGCAGGCGCAGGAGCTCGGTGTCGCGGTTGCGGCGGCCGTCGCCGGAGAGCATGTAGGTCCACTTCGCCCGCGACAGCGAACCGCCGTGCGCCGCGACGTACTCCTCGATCGAGGAGAACGGCACCGGGGCGCCACGCTGCGACTCCTCGAAGTCGAGGAGCAGGTTGAGGCGGCGCGCGAGCTCGGCGGCGTCGAGCGCCCCGCCCTTCAGATCACCCGTGTCCATCTCGGACTCCTCCCCAGCCGTGTCCGCGCGACCTGTGGGTCCGGCGCGTGGACGCCATGCTAGCGCGGGTGCCCGGCACGCGCGCCGCTACCCTCGTGGGCATGTCCCGCCGCTTCCCCGCCACCGTCGCGGCACCGGTCGAGCACGAGATCGTCATCACGAAGTCGCGGTTCATCACGACCGTCGCGCCGGTGTCCGGGGTCGAGGACGCCGACCGCGTGATCGCCGAGGTCCGCCGACGGTACTGGGACGCCCGGCACAACTGCACGGCGATGGTCACCGGCGTGCTCGGCGACCAGGCCCGATCCTCGGACGACGGGGAGCCCTCCGGCACCGCTGGCGTCCCGATGCTCGAGGTCCTGCGACGCCGCGGGCTGACCGACGTCGTCGCGGTCGTCACGCGGTACTTCGGCGGGGTCAAGCTCGGTGCCGGCGGACTGGTCCGGGCCTACTCGACCTCGGTGTCCGAGGCGCTCGACACGGCGGTCCTCGTCCGTCGCGAGGCCCTGACGCAGGTGCGCTTCGACGTCGACCACGCCGACGCCGGGCGGCTCGACAACGTGCTGCGCGACTGGGTCCGGCACCACCACGCGACGCTCGGCCCGACCGAGTACGGCCAGGCGGCGACCTTCGAGGTGTGGGTCCCCCACGAGGCGCTCGGAGCCCTGACCGCCGACCTCGCCGCCGCGTCGGCCGGTTCGCTCGCACCCGTCATCGGCGAGGAGCGGATCGTCGACGTCCGCGCCGGCTGACGTCCGCGCCGGCTGACGTCCCCGCGGACGCAATTCGCCGTTCCTGCACACCTCGGGCGTGTCTCCGCGTCGGCGTGGAAGCCTGCCGGGAACGCACGAACGCCCCGACTCGATGAGCCGGGGCGTTCGTCCTGCGGTGCACCCCCTCGGACTTGAACCGAGAACCCACTGATTAAGAGTCAGTTGGAAGATGTCCATTCGGACGTTGCGAACGTCCTTTCGGACGTGTAACGTGTCCAATGTGACCGCACGAACCCGTACGGACACGCACCGATGGATACACGAGGCGGATGCACCCCAAATACGCCCGCAGGAGACCGCAGCGGCACGAAACTGCCGCCCGCACCCCAGCGCACACGCCGCGTCTTCACCCGAAGCTGACGCGTCGAACCACCAGGAAGAGAACACCTTGCACCACCGCAGGAGGACACAGTGACCGACATCCAGCAGGCCCGCAACGTGCTCGCGAAGTGGCGGACCAACCGCTTCAACAGCCTGTGGGAGGTCGACAAGAACCTGCCGTTCAGCGCGGACCTCGTCGGACTCTTCGCCCCGGCGCAGAAGGAGTACGTGGTCAAGTTCGACGACGACCGCCAGCCTGACGGCGCCGTGGCAGACCTGATCGTCGGTACCGCGGGCAACCCGGAACTGCTCGACTGGATCGATCGTTTCCTGCGCGACTCGGAAGCAGACCTCGAGGCGGCACGCGGGCGGCTTGGTCGCACAGACGAACCCGGCGCTGTCGGAGAAGCCATCACTCTCGCGGGTGTCATCATCGCCGCCGACCAGCGCATCAACGCCTGACCTCAGCAAGAGAAAGGGGCTGACCCGCGCTCACGGATCAGCCCCGCCCCCACCAGTGAAGTAAGCACCGGAAGGAACAGAAGTGGACAGTACGACCAACCACCGACGTAGGAGACCCACCTGCCGTATCTGGGTTGCACACGACAGGAGGACAGGACAGGGCGGAAGCCCAAGAAGGAGGACGACATGATCACGGAACACACCATTACGTTGACCACGATCGAGTGCGCCAACTGCCACATGACGTTCGGCGTGCCGGAGCTCTGGGAGAAGGACCGGCGTCGCAAGCACGACGGCTTCTACTGCCCCAACGGTCACCCCCTCGTCTTCAACGGCGAGTCCGACGTCGACAAGGAACGCCGTCTGCGGAAGGCAGCCGAGCGCTCCCGCGACTACGCCCGCGTGGCCCGTGAAGCCGCGGAGGATCAGGCTGCCGCGGCAGAGCGATCTTCACGCTCGTACCGAGGTCACCTGACTCGGCTCCGCAACAAGATCGCGAATGGCGTCTGCCCCGTGCCGAACTGCCGGCGGTCATTTCAGAACGTGCGCGAGCACATCGCAGGACAGCACCCCGAATGGGCGCACGAGCACACGGAGGCGATGTCAGCATGACCGAGCAGCAGCAGTACCGCGTGATCGCGGACAGGGACAAGGGCGACGACCCGCAGTGGGTTGATGTCAAGGCACGCGATCGGTACACAGCCGATGCGGCCGGCCGGCCGTCCGACGATGACACTGTCGTCCGCATCGAGCGCCCGGTGCCGACCACGGTCGTGATCCATGAGCTTGTCGGTCTGCCACTGCCGCCCGACGAGCCCTCGTCCCTGCCGACGCGCGAGCAGATCGCGGAAGTGATTCAGCGCGCGGACCAGACCGCGCGTTGGGGCGAGAACCGGTATGAGGTCCAGGCTGACGCCGTACTCGCCCTGCTCCAGAAGGGGGCCGACCGTGGCTGACGATGCGGACCTCAACACCATGCAGCCGGGAACGCGGTTCACCGCCGAGGGCGCAGGCGTGCCGGACACTCCGCATCGCTTCCACCTCATGGAGCGAGGCGGCGTCCGCTGGCTGACCTGCCTGACGCACGGCACCGGCGCGCGCCCGGACTACGTCGACCCGTCCACGATCCGCGACGTGCAGCTGCCAGCAAGAAGGGAAGAGGACTGACGATGGCGATCGACAGCGTGTGGCACCGAGTCACGTACCGTATCGATCCGCGCTTAGAAGGGCCGGAGCCGCAGGACATCGCCGTGAAGGCCTACATGTCGGATCACCCCGACGCGCTCCGCGTCGCTGGCGCGGAGCTCGCGCGTACGGACGAGAACGGCCACTGGGTCGACATCTGGCTCGACACGGAAGGGCCCGCCTGATGGGTGCGATTCAGCGTGGTGCTGGTGAGGGTGCCCTGTTCCGTGTTCCGAAGGACCCGACGAAGCCGTTGAAGTACTGGCAGGCGGTCCTGGAGCTCCCGTCGATGGATGGGAAGCGGCGCCGGAAGTTCGTCCGCAACAAGTCGAAGGCCGTTGTCGTCGCGGAGTTGAAGCGGCTGCAGAAAGACCTCGCCGACATCGGGGACATGCCGACCGCGTCGCAGACGCTCACGTCGTGGATCCGATACTGGTTCGCGCACATCCACTCGAAGAAGATCGCCCCGAAGACCATCGCGTCGTACCGGACCAGCATCGAGCAGTACATCGTGCCGGCGATCGGGAAGACCCGCCTCGACAAGCTGACCCCGCAGCATGTGCGGAAGGTGGAGCAGGCGATCCGCGACAAGGGGCTGGGGGGTGCGAGCGCGCAGCAGGCGCACCGGGTGCTGTCCCTCGCTCTCCGCGATGCCATGCGCGACGGACGTGTCAGCCGGAACGTCGCGACCCTGGTTGACCAGCCGAAGAAGAAGAAGGCGCAACTCCCCCGCCTCGACGTGGACGGTGGTATCCGTGTTCTCGAGACGGTGCAGCATGAACGTCTCGGCTCCAGGGTCGCGACCGCCTTGCTTGCCGGTGCACGTCAGGGTGAGGTCATCGGCCTCGAGCTCGACCGTGTCACCGACGAGCTGGACCTGTCGTGGCAGTTGAAGCGGTTCTCGTGGTCGCACGGCTGCAACCCGGCGAAGCCGTGGGAACCGCACTGTGGTGAGAAGCAGGGAGCAAAGTGCCCGGAACGGTACTTGAACGCGCCCGAGGATCGCGAGTACCGACACCTGGAGGGTGGCTTGTGGTTGTCCCGGCCGAAGTCGGACTCGGGGTGGCGGATCATCCCCCTCGTTGACCCGCTCCGGTCCATCATCGAACGACGGGTGGAGACGGCAGCGTCGGAACCGAACCCGCACGGTCTGCTGTGGACCTCGGAACCCAAGCGCGCCCCGGGGGGCCCTGCCCTTGATGGTTCACCGATCGACCCGTCCACCGACACTGCGTACTGGCACGACGTCCTTACCCGTGCCGGCGTTCAGGACACGCAACTCCGCACGGCACGCAACACGACGGTGGACATGCTGTACGCGGCGAACGTGGACGAGATGACGATCATCGACATCGTCGGCCACTCCACCGTCGTCATGTCCCGCCACTACCGGTCACGGCAGAACCGTGAAGTGCTCCGCGAAGCGTTCACGCGGGCGTACCTGCCGTTGACGCGGCCGGACCGTACCCTTGGAACCACGGACGAAGGAGAAGCAGCATGAGCGAGATGAGCGACGAAGAGTACGAGATGCTGATGCTTCGCGCCGATGACGCCATGCTCTACGCGCGGGAGGTCATCGCCAAGGGCTTCGCGCAGGCCGCGGCATCGCTGAACGGCCTGACTGCTGCTATCGAGCGGTTCAAGGCGGCAGAGGACACTGAGTTCGAAGCAATTGCCATGTACTACGACGACGGCTGGGACATCTTGCGCGACTCGGCCGAGGAGTTCTAGGCGACCTGCCGGTGGGTGTTTGCCCACACCCGCCAGAGTCGTCCTGACACCCCAAGCTCCGCTGCGATGCGGGCGGGGTCCTGCGTCCACCTGCACAGTGCGAGCGCCTGGTCTTCATCGATCAGGCGCTCAGCGGCATACCGGTCTGCCTGCACTTCGTGCTTCGGTCGGTCGTCGGGGTGACCGAGGGCCGCGTGTGCGATGCCGTGAGCAAGCGCTGACCGGTCGTGGATCCTTCGCAGGCCGGACCTGACGACGATGATGTTGTGGTCCGGCAGCCACATCTCGTGTGCTGTGCGGAGCGGACGGTGCAGCACCTGAATGCTGAGCTCTTCCGCGTGTTGGTACGGGTCGTACAAGGTGCCCCCAGGCCGGTGGTTAGTCGAACTGTTCCGGCTCATCCATCTCAGGGTCGACGGTGGCCGCATGCTTCAGCTGCTCGATCTCTTCCACGGTCATGTCTTCGACGCGCTTCCGGGGCTGCAGCTGGGTCACATTGTCGGGTGCAGCCTCCGACATTCGTGTTGAGCGCCACTCGACTGCGCGGCGCGACAGCTCGTCAACCTCGAGGCCGAGCGCCTTCGCAAATGCCTCGACCTGATCAAAGCTGAACTTCTGCTCGCCCTTCAGGAGGCGCTGCACGGTCGCCAGCGAGATGCCCGTCGCCTGAACAAGCTCGGCCTGAGACAGATCGAGCGCGTTGTACTCGCCTCGGATCACGGCGGCCATAGATCGGTTCAAGGCGCTCGTCTGCACCTGCTTCTTGTCGTTTCGCACTACGTCACTTTAGCAGCGTTCAACGGCTAAAAAGCGACACGGCGGTACCGTGCCGTCTTGAACACCTCACTTTTGAGGTGTAGTGTGTCCATCATGACCAGTCAGACCACGGCCAGGAGGATCAGGCAGCGGATGCAGTCCACGGGACGCACCGATGCCGACCTCTCTGAGGCCACAGGCATTCCACTCCCCACACTCACCGCAGAGCTCGACGGCGTCGTCCCCTTCGACTGGGCCGACTTCGCCACCGTCGCTCTGGAACTCGGTGACACCCGATTCGAGCTCGGGCGTGCAGCATGAGCGCCACCCGGGAACTCGAGCTCAACGACACGATCGCTGCGATCATCCAGCAGGCGGGCCTCTCCGACTCTCTGGCTGATCGAATCTCTGCGAACCTCCTCCCCGCGCTTGTCCGTTACCTGGCAGTGGCAGAGGACCAGAGGCTGGCGTACGACGTCGAGTCGTTCGCTGGGCTCGTCAGCCTTAGCCGAACGACCGTCGACGAAGCGGCTAAGCGTGGCGACCTAGTCCGCCGGTACCCAGCGAAGAAGAAGCCGCTGATCACGCGCGAAGACGCACTGCAGTGGCTCCGCAACCTGCCGACGGAGCCGAAGGCATGAGCGCCATCATTGCCAGCGCGAGCGACATGCAGCGCTTCGACACCAACGTCGCCAGGACCGACAAGTGTTGGAACTGGACGGCCTGCACCCGAACCGGTTACGGCCTCATCCGAATCAACGGGCGTCAGGAAGACGCACACCGGGTCGCGTACGTCAACGCTCGTGGCCAGATCCCAGATGGCATGTTGGTTGACCACATCTGCTTCAACCGGCGCTGCGTTAACCCGGATCACCTCCGGCTCGTCACGCCGAAGCAGAACATCGAGCACCGGCAAGGAGCTAACGCGTCTAGCGCCTCGCGTTTACGAGGCGTATACAAGCGGCCCGACCGACGGAGCAAGCCGTATTACGCGTACGTGAGGCACAACGGAAAGCAGCACTCGGCGGGTTATCACACAACCGCTGACGAAGCCGCGCTAGCCGCTGCGCTGTTGCGAAGCCGCATGTTCACCCACGCGGATGAGTTTGTGTCCCTCCCGACGGAGCCGAAGTCGTGAATCGGCAGGAGCGGTTCGAGAACCGCATCATCGGCGCCTTCCTCACCCTCGTCGGTGTCACGCTCGTCGTCGCCGCTGTCGGCATCGCTTGTGGGGGTGCGCTGTGAAGACCGCCGCTGTCCTCCTGTACCTGTCGTTCGTCGCAGCCGTGTTCGCGTCCGGCGTTCCGACCGTGTCCCTCCTGTGGCCGGTCCTCGTGTGGGCTGTCGTCGTCCTGTTCGTTGCAGCCCTCCTCCGAGTCCACGCCGTCGTGAACGCCCCGGGGGTGAACCGATGAGCTCCACGATGACCGGCTTCACCGGCCCCACCGACCTGTCCTCCGTGGACCCGCGACCCGAGTTCGTGCTCACCGATGGGGAGAAGCAGGCAGCCCGCCAGCTCGTCCTCAACACGTGCCCCGGCGACCCGGCCGACGTCCTCGCGATGCTGGGGGTGGCCGCATGACCGACATCCAGCGCGCCCGCGACGTGCTCGAGAAGCACCGGGGATCAGCGACTCCCGGCGACTGGCGTGCATGGTTGCGTAACGACGCAGACACCGATCTCATCATGCTGACCGCGGGTAACCCCGCCCTACTCGACGCAATCGACGAGGCCCTGTACCTGTACCGCCGGATCCCCGAAGGTTCCATCCCGACGTTCATCAAGCACATCGTCGGCGCGATCCTCGCCGCCGACGAACGGATGAGCGCATGACCACCCACGGTGTCCTCTGCGCCTGCCCCGTCTGCTGGGTCACCGAAGACCTCGACGACGACCGACTCGGCAAGGCCATCGCCCGGGCCGCTGAGCACGACCACACCGACTCCTGCGACTGACGTCGCACCCATCCCAGGGAGAACACACCATGACCACCACCACGAGAAGGCCCGTCAGCGCCGATGTGGCCGAAGCCGCGGACGCCGCCGAACACAACTACCGCGCCGGCAACCAGCAGACCGCCCAGACCCACGCCCTCATGGCAATCCTGCACTTCCTCACCGACGAGCAACCGGCCCCCAAGTACGAGATCCAGTTCCGGAAGCCCACGGTGCACAGCCACCCGATGCCCACCGAACCCGGCATGTACCAGGACCGTGAAGGCATCCCCTGGTACCACACCAAGGTCGAGTCCGAGACACCGTGGATGGACGTGTCGCGCGGCCACTGCGAGGACCGGTGGTTCACCGCCCAGCACGCATCCCAGTTCGCGCCCTTCACCCGCATGGAAGTCGTCGCATGAGCGGCACTTACGACGTCGGCGCGAAGCACAAGATGCACAGCGCTGTGATCGATGCAGAAGGTGAAGTCGAGTTCTGGGTGACGGATTGCTGGTGTGAGTTCGCCCGCGATCACTACGGGTTCGACAGCGAAGCCCGGGCGGTGGACGCGTGAACCCCGTCGGTTGGGACCGTTCCGACCCGTCCGAGTGGGCCACCCTCCCCGGACCGTTCACCCGCTGGCTCATGCTCCGCCAGTGGAAGAAGGAGATGCGCACATGGTGAACGGCATCGTCCTGGACCTCGACGAAGCCGAGTACCACTCCCGCCCCGAGCTGTCCTCCACCCAAGCCCGCAAACTCCTCGACTCCCCCGCCCGCTACAAGTGGGACCGCGACCACCCGCAGGCACCGAAGAAGGAATTCGACCTCGGCACCGCCGTCCACTCCAAGGTGCTCGGCACCGGTGCACCGACCGTCGCGATCCCCGACGACCTCCTCGCGTCGAACGGCGCCGCCTCCACCAAGGCAGCGAAGGAGTGGATCGAGGAACAGCGTGCCGCCGGCAACACCCCGGTGAAGTCCGACGTGCACCAGACGGTGCACGACATGTCCGAAGCCGTCCTCGCACACCCGACCGCACGGCTGCTGTTCGAGCAGCCCGGCAACTCGGAAGCATCCGTGTTCGCGACCGACCCGGAGACCGGTGTGGAGCTCAGGGCGCGCTTCGACTTCCTCCCGCTGCTGGACAGCCGCAACCCGATCGCCGTCGACCTGAAGACGACCGGGAAGTCCGCGTCGCCCGAGGGGTTCGCGAAGACCGTGGCGAACTTCGGGTACGAGACACAGGAAGGCCACTACGACGACACCCTGTACCTCGCCACAGAGGCGCAGCTCCCGTTCGTGTTCGTCGTCGCCGAGACCACTGCCCCGTACCTCGTCGGCGTGCACCAGCTCGACGTCGTCTGGCGGGAGATGGGCCACGCGAAAGCCCGCCGCGCCCGTGAGCTCTACGCGCAGTGCGCCGCCGCGGACACCTGGCCCGGTTACCCCGAAGCCGTCGGCCTCATCTCACCGCCCCAGTGGGCGATCTACCAGCACGAGGAGCAGTACGCATGAACACCGCTCAGCACCACAAGAAGAAGATCACGCGGCACGAAGTGCGGATCGAGAACACCGGTCCCGCTGGCCTCAGCCGCCGCGACATCGGTGACTTCCTCCACCAGGCAGACGCCGCGTTCGAAGCAGCCAAGGGCCGTGGCGTCGACTACGACGACGACTACTACGTGGTCGGCGATGAGGAAGGCCTCACTGCGGTCTTCGAGACCGAGAGGGACGCATCATGACCGACGTCGCACTCCCCCAGCCCAGGCCCGCATCGCAGGGCACCGTCGTCGAGCAGACCCGAGCCGCAGCCGAAGTGGCAGCAGCGGTGCAGGTCGCCCGCCAGTTCCCCCGGAACACCGACACCGCAGCACAGGAGATGCGGGAACTCTGCGCATCCCTCTCCGTCGCACAGCGAGCGTTCTACGAAGTCCCCAACCGCGGCACTGGCCTCAGCATCCACATCGCCCGCGAACTCGTCCGCATCTGGCAGAACGTCGACTACGGCGTCCGCGAACTACGACGCGACGACGCCGAGGGCATCTCCGAGATGCAGGTGTGGGCGTGGGACCAGCAGACCAACGTCCGCTCCACCCGCTCGTTCATCCAACCCCACCAGCGGATGAAGGGACGCCAGCGGCAGCAGCTCACCGACCTCGGCGACATCTACCTCGCGAACCAGAACACCGGCGCCCGAGCCGTCCGCGAGTGCATCTTCACCATGCTCCCCGGCTGGTTCGTCTCGGAAGCGGAAGACATCCTGCGCAAGACCCTCGAAGGCGGCGGAGGTGTTCCGCTCGAGCAGCGCATCGACGGCGCGATCGAGAAGTTCGCCGGCATCGGTGTCACCGCAGGACAGCTCGTCACCCGCATCGGACGCCCCATCGCCGACTGGACCGCACGCGACGTCGGCACCCTCGCCCGCATCCACACCACGGTCACCGTCGATGGCATCCCCGCTCGGGAGTTCTTCCCCGAGGAAGCCGTCCAGGTCGACCAGTCCTGACCTGGACCGGGGCGGCAGGTGCTGTAACACCCGCCGCCCCTTCCACCCTCGCAACCCCTCCATCCCAGGAAGAGAGACCAGCGTGTTCGATAACTCTGGCACGTACCGGATCCTGAAACTCACGATCCCCGGCCAACCCATCCCGAAGGGCAGGCCCCGCTTCGGCCGAGGCCGCACCTTCACAGACCAGCGCACCCTGTCTGCGGAAGCCGGCATCGCCGCCGAGTTCCACCGCACCCTCGGTGTCCGCCACACCATCGAGACCCCCGTCACCGGGAAGCTGAACGTCCGTCTGCGGTTCTTCCGCAACGACAACCGACGAGTCGACTGTGACAACCTCGCGAAAGTCCCTCTCGACGCCCTCAACGGGCTCGCCTGGGCCGACGACTCCCAGATCGTGTCGCTGATCATCAGCAAGCACCACGACGCCGACAACCCCCGCACCGAGATCGACGTCTTCACCGCGGCAGGTGCCTGATGGACGACAACTTCGACGTTCCCGTCCTCGTGCACATCCCCCGCCACCGCTTCAAGACCCTCAACCGCGAAGCAACCAAGCAGGGCACCGAAGTGTCCACCCTGCTCCGCGCACTCGTCATCAAGGTCATCCCCGAAGCACCCACCACCCTGCCCGCTCGAGTGACCCGCGAAGAACGCGACACCATCATCCGCCGCCGCAACAGTGAAGGCGCAACCGACGGGGAGATCGCACGCGAGCTCGGGCAGTCACGAGGCGCCATCGGAGCACGCCGCGCACGGATGGGCATCCCCGCCGCCCGCGCCGTCGGCGGTCAGCCTCTCGCGAAGGAGACGGACGCATGAGCAGCATCGAACCGGGCACGTGGATGGAATCCAGGGTTCACCCCCGGGTCTACCTCGAAGTTCTGGCAGTGATCGGCGATGAGGAAGTTCGCGTACGTGACGCCTTCGGTGATGTCACAACGACCAAAGCAGTTCTCCGCGCCACATGGATCCCGATGGGAGACGACTCGTGAGCGCCGGCATCCCGACCGCGGTCAGGAACATCGTCCTCTCGCGTGCCGGCAACAAGTGCGAGCGGTGCGGAGCACTGGCGTATGCGCCCCTGCACCTTCACCACCGGAAGTTCCGATCCCGCGGCGGACGGCACACCATGTCGAACCTCGTCGCCCTGTGCCTCCACTGCCACGAGCACGTCCACAGCCACGGTGAGGAAGCCCGCGCCACCGGCTACGCGATCCCGTCGTGGGTGGAGGAGTCGGAGGAAGTCCCGATCCTCGTCCCGTCGCCGTCGGGTTCGAAGCGGTGGGTGCTGTTCACCGAGAGCGTGAAGCAGGAGTGGGCGCCGGTCCGCACCGAGGACGCGAAGCAGCGCCTGTTCGACCTGGGGATCACGAAGGTCCCTGCGGGAGGTGCCTCGTGAAGCTCTACATTGCAGGGCCCATGACCGGGTACGAGTACTTCAACTACCCCGCGTTCCGCTCCGCTGAGTATCAGCTCCGCGCTGCCGGCTTCGACGTGCTCAACCCGGTCGACGCCGAGCAGCACAACACCACCGGCGCACCCCAAGCGTGGGACTGGTACATGCGCCACGCCCTCCGGATGGTGGTCGACTCCGAAGGCCTCGCGCTGCTACCCGGCTGGGAGCAGTCCCGCGGGGCGCAGCTCGAGAACCACGTCGCCACCTCCCTCGGCATGCAAGTCCGTCCGATCGCTGGGTGGCTCGCATGAACGGCAGGCAGCAGGCAGCGGTCACGCACCTGCACATGGTCGACCGTGACGTGCACCGGGGTTGTGGAAAGAATGCCCCGGAAAGCCGCGGAAAAAAGCAGTTCTACACAGGTGTGGATAGACGCTTTCGAACACCTGTTCGGGTAGAATTGGAGCAGAACAGAAAGCGGCCCGGAAGGTGGTGGAACACCATTCCGGGCCTAGCCCGACACACCTGGATTGGAGGTGGTGGGTTGATGCTCACCATACTAGACCGTCTGCCCGCAGGGGCGGCTGCCTGATGGCTCACGAAGCGATCACATGGGCATGGTCCCTGCCGTTGAAGATGAGCCGCAAGTTCGTGCTTATCGCCCTCGCTGACCGGGCGGACGAGGAGTTCTCGTGCTTCCCCGGGCAGGAGAACATCGCCCGCATGACGGGCTCCACGTCGCGCACCGTTCGGGACGCGATCGCTGACCTCGAGGACATGGGTCTACTGACCCGGGCGCGGCGCCTCCGGAACGACGGGACACGGTCCAGCGACCGGTACGTGTTGAACGTCGGAGCGCTACCGGAAGATTCTTCCGCTGGATCGGCTACCGGAAATCCACGCGAGGGCTACCGGAAATCTACGCCTGACCTACCGGAAGCAGCTTCCGCGCATAGTAACCACCAGGTGAATCCCCAGAAGGAATCACCAGAGGTAGATGCGCACGCAGCCTCGTTCGAGCAGGTGTGGAAGCAGTGGCCTCGGAAGAACGACAAGGCACGCGCACTCAAGGTCTGGCTGTCCCTGAGCAAGCGAACCGACATGGCACCAATCATCCAGGCCGCTCTCGCCCACGCGACGGAGCACACCCGCATCGGCACCCCGTTGCAGTACGTGCCGTACTTCAAGTCCTGGCTGTCCGGTGAGGGGTGGAACGACCCGCTCCCCGTCCGCCGCGGACAGGACAAGCAGCCCGCTTTCAAGAAAGCCCTCGACGTCGTCGCTTACTTCGAACAGGAGAACAACCATGAACAAGCTCGAACTCTCGAAGCTGCTCACCACTTTCTCGATCGTTGACCACAGGCAGGTTGAGCCGGAGACCGTCGAAATGTGGTTCGCCATCATCGGAGACCTCGACGTCGAGTTCGCCTACCAGGCAGGGGTGGAGCACTTCCAGGAATCCACCGAGTACCTGAAGCCCGCGCACATTGTCACTCGCGCAAAGCGAATCGCACGGGAGAACGTCGCAATGGTCCGTGAGGGCAAGGACCGCGGTGTGGTTCCGCTGGACTGGCCGGACCGGAAGCCCCTCCCCGCGCCCGTGAAGGCAGCGTACGAGGCCGACCGGGCTGCCCGGCAAGGGATGACCCTCGGAAGCAACTGGTTTCCGGACAGCGACACGTACCGCCGCTGGGACCAGGCACGTAGCGAAGGGCTGATCCCGTGGAACGCACCGGTGACCGCGCTGGCTTCACTGACGGCGTAGGAGTCGCCGACGCCGCATTCGACCTGTTCATGGCGACCGTCGAGTACGCGGACCTGAACCCGTGGGAAAAGCGGGCATACCGGTGGCACCGGACAGCGCACGGCACACAACCGTACGACCCAGACCTAGAAGCACAGATCGCGGCCTACAAGGCCCGCAAGGAAGGCAAGAATCCATGACCACGCAGCAGACCGTCCGTGTCTACTCGAAGCCCGCGTGCGTGCAGTGCCGCATGACGGAGAAGTGGCTGACGGAGCACAAGGTTCCGTACATCCACGACTCCGCGGAGGACGACGGGGTGATCGCCGCCGCCCGTGAGCTCGGGATCAGTGCGGCGCCGATCGTCATCGTGCAGAACCCCGACCCGACCGTCCCCGGCGGGTTCACCGTCGAGACCTGGGGTGGTTTCCGCCCCGACCTGATGGACAAGCACATCAACACCGAGGAGTTCGCAGCATGAGCAACGCAACGATGACCGTCGAGGGCTGGGCCGTCGAGCCCCGCCAGAACCAGACACAGACAGGGAAGAAGGTGCTGTCGATCCGTGTCGCTCACTCCTGGTCGAAGAAGCAGGAGGGTGGCGGCTACGAGACCATCGGCGGTACCACGTGGGCGGAAGCGACGTTCTGGGACCAGGACGCCGAGTACTACGCCCGCCGCGTCCAGAAGGGCACCTACGTGACGATCTCGGGCGACCCGGAGGTGCAGGTCTACGAGGGCAAGAACGGTGCCGGCGCGACGGTGGTCCTCCGGAACCCGAGCATCGGTATCGACGATCGCCGGTCTAAGACGGGGCAGCAGGGCGGACAGCAGCAGGGCTCGCAGCAGTCGAACGACGTCTGGTCCGCCCCGTCCGACGGGTTCAACGACGAGACGCCGTTCTGATGGGCGAGAGCGAGCAGCTGTGGGACGAACCCGTGAAGCACACGGAGCGGACGATGCTCGACCGCCTCAACACTCGGTACGGATCGTTCAACGGCAACGGTTTCCGCTACGCCCGCGCCGAGCACGTGAAGCTGACCGCGGGCTTCGACACCCGCCGGATCTGCGACTACATGGCTCTCGACCTCTGGCCTGGCGGGTACGGAACCACAGCCACCGGGCCGTTGCTCCACGGCCACGAGGTGAAGGTTTCCCGATCGGACTGGCTCCACGAGCTGAAGGAGCCCGAGAAGGCAGAAGCGTTCGCCCGGTACTGCGACTTCTGGTGGCTCGTCGTCTCAGACAAGGCGATTGTCCGTGACGACCTGCCCGACGGCTGGGGCCTCATGGTCGCTTCGGGGAGCACCCTGCGCGCGCTGAAGCAGCCCGCACGGCGTGAGCCGGAGGCGTTCGGGCGCCACCAGCAGGCCACCTTCTCGCGAGCGGTCACGAAGACGACCCTGAGGCTTGCGGGAACCGATAGGGCACTTGTCGAAGCGGCTGAGCGCATGAAGTTGGGAGGCGCAGCATGACCGATCTCCTCGACGTCGTGGACGTCCTCACGAAGCCGTCCACGGAGCACATCACGCAGACAGCGGATGACGGCACGTACGTCGGCATCCACTCCGTGCAGCACCCCAGCCTCCTCGATCAGCTGTACGCGTCGATCACCCCCTCAGCGGGCAACGACGGCGGATCGAAGTCCGTCGCCGCCCGTGAACGGAACATGGTGAAGTCTGAAGCGTTGGCCGAGTGGGGCCGCATCAGCGAAGCGGTCCGAGGGTGGTGCTGCAACTGGGGCGCCGACTGGGTGAAGGACGACGTGCAAGGGTCCCTGCGACGCTGGTACGTCACCTTCAACGCCCGCTGCAACGAACCCGCCGACATCGGCTGGTACACGACGGAACTGCGAAGGTGGGTGCGTGTCATCCGCACGCAGCTGGAACCGCCGAAGCGGCTTGAGATCCGCACCGTGTGCCCCGTCTGCCGGTCCGAGTTCTGGACGGACCAGAACGGGGAAGTGTTCCGGTGGCCGATCGTCGTCGAGTACCGCAAGGTAGACGGGCAACCCATCCGCCCCCGCGCAACATGCAGGGCATGCCCGGAGATCATCGGCTCCGCGACCGAGTGGGTCGGGTTCGAAGCGGTCGCGGAACTCGGCGACGAACTCACCGAGAAAGCCGAGGAGCTGACCACGTAGACCAGCTGCGACACGCTGACCGATCCATGCCCTGGAACACGTCCATTCGGACACGTTTTGTGGCAGAATGGAGACACGTCGGACGAGTCTGTCCGGAGAAGCCCCGACCATGACCGGTCGGGGCTTCTCGCATGTACCGCCCTGGGATGGGCTGTCGGAGCCGCTTCGGTTTGGCTCCGACGATGGTGGTAGTCCACCCGCGGCGAGCAGTCCGCGACAACAACATGCACCGCCTTCGAGTGGGCCGGGTACGTGTCAGCGGCTGAGCAAGTCGCATCAGCCACGTGACGGCCCACTCGTTGTGCCCCACACTTCCTCGTGCCAGCCGACACGCATCAGCACCGCACCTAGCCGCCGGCCCCGACCTGTCACGTCAGGGCGACACCGGCCGCACAGCGAACCTAACGATCGCGGCGCGAGCACGAGGACCCTTCAAGACCGTGACCCTGAGTAACCCGCTGTGGCGCGCGGAACTCAGCCGTGAGCGGTCGACTACTTGACGTACATGGCACACATGGAGGCGACGATGGAAAGCATCACGATCGAGTGTGACGAGTGCGCTGAGCGCGTCCCCGTCGATGTGCTCCCCGGCCCTGCCATGAAGCGTGGCTCGTCGATCTGGGTGGACATGCTGCCTGACATGACGAAGCTTGACGAGCACCTGGCAGCGCATGCCTGAGCCCATCAAGGAGACCGTCTTCACCGTCGCTCGAGGCGGGAAGGCGATCAGCTCGTACGTCGTCGACCAGGCCGAAGCGGTCAACGAACTGCACCGCATCGAGAGCAACATGCGGGCCGCGATGCTGGAACCCGACGTGACCCTCGCCACGGTGGTCAAGACCACCACGTACGGCGACCCGGAACCGGTGAAAGCATGAGCGCTTTCAGCCCCCGGCAGATGTTCCGCCTCGATGAGGCATGCAAGCCCATCGCGGAAGCGTTCGATGCCAACCCTTACCTCGTCGGGTCATCCGTTGAGCGAACCCTCGGGAAGCTCGGTGAGGCGCACGATTACCGGGACGTTGACGTTCGACTCATGCTCGACAGCGACAAGTACGCAGCCCTTCGTGCTGCCGGCCCCAACGTGGTGGAGCTCCTTGGAATCACCATCGGCGAGTACCTGGCACAAGCGACCGGCATGCCCATCGACTTCCAGATCCAGCACGCGGACATCGCGAACGAGAAGCACAAGGGCATGCGCAACCCGCTCGGTCTGCGGACGCTCACCAACTACCAGGGTGACGCGCATGACCGCGGGTGACCTCAGCCTCGGCGAGTACCGCAGCGCGAAACTCAACCTGCTCGCCGGCATCGAGAAGCAGCTGACCCTGATCGCGCAGAACACAGCCCACGCGGACGTGCACCTCAGCGAAGAGCAAGTCGCCAACGCCTGGGAAGCACGCGGCCTCCGCATGTACGGCGACGAAGTCGTGGAAACCATCCGCGATCTCGGCATCACCGTCGACTGATGGGGTACAACCGGCTCCGCTGAGACGGGCTCAGACCAGAACCGCCTCCGAAACGGGGTACATGATGGCCGAAGACGACATCAGCAGCCACCGAACGCGCAGCAACCGGTGGCCGGCACCACTCACCCTGCACCCCCAGACAGTGGCCGAGATCGACCAAGCCATGTCCGACGTCGTAGAAGACCGGGACTGATGCCCACCCGCGCGCCCATGCGCTGCTCAGCCCTCGACTGCGACGAACTCGCCACCAACCGTGGCCGATGCGCTGAACACCAGCGGAAGCGGAAGAGCGGCGCACACCGCGTCATCCCCGGCGACGGACGCAACACCGCACGGTGGCGGACAGAGTCCACCCAGTACCTCCGCAGCAACCCACGATGCCGAGTCTGCGACGGACCAGCAACCGTCGTCGACCACATCGTGGAGCTCGCCGACGGCGGCGCCATGTGGGACCACGGCAACTGGCAGCCCCTCTGCAACCCACACCACGACCACAAGACACGACAAGCAGCCCTCAAACGGGTCCAACGCCTCACCACCCTGAGACACCAAGACCGCAACACCGAAACCCTCGCAGCTCGCCTTTGGAAGCAGCTGCCGTAGCGTGCGCGACCACCTGACGGTGAGTTACAACACGGCAGCCCAGACAACGGGTGTGAGGAACGGTGCTTCGGCGGTGCTACTGGGGTAGGGGCGTCTAGATCATATATCAATGTCACATAAGAGCGCACGCCGGTGCGCCCGCTGTTCGCGTCTCACTACGACGACAAGGGGGTCTCCGATGCCTCGTGCAGCGAGACCGGCAGCTCTCAGGCTCGTTGAGGGTCGTGGGAATGGTCGTGACAGTGGTGGTCGGAAGGTTGTGGATGCTCCGGCGTTCAAGCGGGTGCCTCCGTCGGCGCCTGAGTG
The DNA here is from genome assembly GCF_003234215.1 of Curtobacterium sp. MCSS17_006. Lineage (NCBI taxonomy): Bacteria > Bacillati > Actinomycetota > Actinomycetes > Micrococcales > Microbacteriaceae > Curtobacterium > Curtobacterium sp. MCSS17_006. The sequence goes on from NZ_QKSO01000015.1 coordinate 46,600, forward strand.
GTTGTCGGATGAGGCGGTCGCTGAGTGGAACCGTGTGGTTCCGGAGTTGACGCGGTTGGACATTGTGAAGGCGGAGGATCGGGCGGTTCTGGCGACGTACTGCGAGACGTGGTCGGAGTTCAAGGCTGCGACGTTGTCTCTGCAGGAGCATGGGTCGTTGACGATCGATGCGAAGCAGGGTGAGATTCCGCATCCGGCGGTTGCGATCAGGCGGAATGCGGGGCATCGGCTGCAGCTGCTGGCACGGGAGTTTGGACTGACGCCGAGCTCGGAGCAGAGCTTGGCGAAGGAGTCCGACGATGGGGAAGACGACAACCCGTTCTGACGCCCTCGACGAGGCGACTCTCGAGCGGCTGAAGCTGTCTCCGGAGGTTGCCTGGTACTTGCAGGACCGTGGCTACCCGTTGCCGGAGATCCCGCCGAAGTTCAAGACGCCTGAGCCGCGTGAGGTTGAGGGTGCACAGTTCGACCCGGAGCGGGTCGACAAGGTGCTGAAGACGTTCCATCTGCTGCGGCACACGCAGGGGAAGTGGGCGGGGAAGCCGCTGGATCCTGACCCGTGGCAGATCGCGTACGTGATCGCGCCGGTGTTCGGGTGGGTGCAGTGGGATGAGGACGCGCTCGCGATGGTGCGGATCATCCGTGACGTGATGGTCGACGTTCCTCGCAAGAACGGGAAGTCGACTCTCGCGGGTGGCATTGCCGTGTACATGACTGGTGCTGACGGTGAGTCGGGCGGTCAGGTTGTGACGGCCGCTTCGACGGAGCGTCAGGCGGGGTTCGTGTTCGGGCCGATCAAGCAGTTGGTGGAGAAGACGCCGGCTCTTGCTGGTCGGTTCAAGGCGCACCAGAAGCGGATCGTGCACCCGAAGTCGGGGTCGTACATCGAGGTCATCTCGTCGGCTGCTGATGCGCAGCACGGCGCGAACCTGCACTGCTTCATCGTCGATGAGCTCCACGTCCACAAGACGCCGGACTTGGTCCGGACGCTCGAGACTGGTCGCGGTTCGCGGACGCAGCCGTTGGGCATCCGGATCACAACCCCGGACGCATCGAAGTCGGGGACGATCTACGACGAGACGCGGCTGTACGTCGAGAAGCTGGCAGCGGGGACGATCAAGGATCACTCCTGGTACGGCGCCATCTGGGGTGCCGACGAGACGGACGACCCGTTCGCTCCGGAGACCCAGCGGAAGGCGAATCCGGGTTACGGGATCAGCCCGTCACGGAAGTACCTCGATGCTGCGGCGCTGAAGGCCAAGAACTCCCCCGCGGAGCTCGGCGACTTCCTGCGGCTGCACCTTGGGATCCGCACGAAGCAGGAGGCACGGTTCCTGACGCTCGATTCGTGGGATCGGAACGCCGGCACGGTGGATGAGGCGAAGCTCACCGGGCGGAAGGCGTTCGGCGGTTGGGACCTTGCATCCGCGTCGGACCTCACCGCGTGGGTGCTGCTGTTCCCGGATGGGAACGGGTACGACATCCTGGCGCGGTTCTGGATCCCTGAAGGTGCCATGGACGCGTTAAACAAGCGCACCGCGGGCAACGCATCAGCGTGGGTTCGGCAGGGGTTCCTGCGGACCACTCCGGGGAACGTGACCGACTACGCGTTCGTGCAGGCTCAGATCCAAGCGGACCTCGACCGGTTCGATGTCGTGTCGATCGGGTTCGACCCGTGGAACTCGACGCAGATGGTCAACAGCTTGCAGGACTCCGGGGTGAAGAACTTGGTGCGTGTGTACCAGGACTTCCGGCGCCTGTCGCCTCCGTTGAAGGAGCTGCAGCGTCTACTGCTGACCGGCAGCAAGGAGAAGCCCCTGTTCCGGTCGGGTGGGAACCCGGTGCTGCGGTGGAACGTCGACAACCTGTCGGTGGACATCGACGCGAACGGGAACGTGAAGCCGAACAAGGCGCACTCGATGGACAAGATCGATGGTGTCGCGGCGACGGTGAATGCACTGTCGGAGGCTCTGGTCACGAAGCCGAAGAAGAAGAACCCGTACAACGATCCGGACGCGAGCGTGTTCGGCACCTCGGAGGTGGCTTGATGACTCGTGCAGCTGTCGTGATCCTCCTCGAGATCCTCGGGGTGCTCCTCATCACCGCGGGTGTCGCGGCCGTGTACTGGCCGGCGGCGCTCGTCGTCGCGGGTGTGGCCCTGTTCCTGATCGCTTGGAGGATGACGTGAGCCTGTTCTTCAAGAAGTCGTCTGACCAGTCGAACGGTCAGATCCTCGCGGAGTTCCCGTCGTTGTCGACGCCGTGGCGGTATGACGGCCGGTCGATCGTCGCTGACCCGGGGATGCCGCTGACGGACTACGCGCAGTCGGCGTACTCGATCTGGCAGTCGCAGCCATCGGTTCGGAAGGTCGTCGACTTCATCGCGACGAAGATCGCGTCGACTCCGATGAAGGTGTACCGCCGTGACGGGGACACTGACCGGAAGCGAGTCACGGATGGGCCGCTTGCGGAGCTCATCCGTGAGCCGCAGAAGCACCTGACGCAGTACCGGTTCTGGCACACCCTGTTGTGCGACTTCCTGGTCTACGACCGGTTCATGGCGCAGCTGGTGCCGTCCGCGGACTCGCGAGCAGGCGTGGTGCTGCAGCACTGGCCGGCGCAGTCGTGGCGGTTCACGTTCACGGGCACGTCGCTCGTTGACGGGGTCGACCTGTACGTGGGAGACGGGAAGCCGAAACACATCAGCCTCGACGGGCTGTTCTTCGACCGGGGGTACGGGTCCGGGAACGGCACCCCCCCGATCGAGACGTTGCGGCACATCCTCGACGAGTACACGGAGTCGGTGAAGTACCGGCGGTCGATCTGGAAGAAGGGCGCACGGTTCCCCGCAGTCGTCACCCAGCAGCCCGTGGACGGTGTCGAATCGCTTGACGGTTCGGCGATGCGTCGCCTCGAGGCGGAGATGTCGAACTGGTCCGACGGTGGTGGCAGCGAAGGCAAGATGCCTGTCCTGCCGATCGGTGCGGACGTCAAGAAGGTCGACATCTTCTCGCCGAAGGACATGCAGGAGGTTGAGGGGCGCACCCTCACCGACATCGAGGTTGCGTCGGCGTACCACATCCCTCCGGAGATGATCGGTTCGCGGCAGGGGAACTACTCCAACATGGAGGCGTTCCGGCAGTCGCTGTACCGCGATGCTCTGGGCCCGCACTTCGTCCAGTTCGAGCAGGCGTTCAACGCGCACATCACTCCGCTCCTCAACGGTGGCGACGAGTCGCTGTACGTCGAGTTCGACCTGGGCGCGAAGCTCCGCGGGTCGTTCGAGGAGTCCGCGGCGATCATGTCGACGGCGACTGGTGGCCCCTGGTTGACGATCAACGAGGCCCGGGCGATGGACAACCGGCCGGCGATTGAGGGCGGTGACGACATCATCACGCCCCTCAACGTGGTGCGTGGCGGTGGCCCACAGGCGTCCCCCGGGGATGCGACGCCGGAGGTGGCGAAGGCGTACGACTTGCTCCGCAGCAAGGGGCTGGAACCGAAGCAGGCGATGGAAGTGCTCTGGGCGACCGGGCAGTTGGAGGCAAGCGCATGAAGACGAAGAGCTTCAACGCCAACGTGAAGGCCGTCGGTACCGCTGACGGTCTTGGTGATGGTCAGTTCACGGCGCTCGTCGCGGTGTTCGGTAACAAGGACCACGGCGGCGACGTCATCGTCCCTGGTGCGTTCGCTGAGTCGCTGCGCGACTGGGCGGCGTCTGGTGACGCGATCCCCGCGATCTGGTCGCACCAGTGGTCGGACCCGTTCGCGCACATCGGGTGGAGCCTGTCGGCTGCGGAGACCGCTGACGGGCTCCTCGTGACCGCGCAGCTGGACCTCGAGAACCCGACGGCGCTGCAGACGTACAAGCTGCTGAAGCAGCGTCGGGTGAAGGAGTTCTCCTTCGGGTACGACGTCGTCGATGGTGGCTACGTCACGCAGGATGAGGACGAGTTCTTCGAGCTCCGGAAGCTGAACCTGATCGAATTCGGGCCCACGCTCAAAGGCATGAACCCCGACACGCAGCTGCTCGGCACGAAGTCCGACGAGGACATCCGCCGCATCGTGCGTGAGGAACTTGCCGCCGACCCTCGGGAGGTGGAGCCGACACCCAACGTCGAGGTTCCGCCCGACCCCACCGAATCTTCCGGCGCCCCGCCGGAAAGCTCACCTCCCCAGGATGGGGAACCGTCAGGCCCGTCGAAATCGGCGGGCCTTACTCATGCCCAAGTGGCGGCCTGGGCGACCGCAGCAGAACTGATCCTGATGGAGGAACGATGAAGACGCTCCGAGAGAAGCTCGCGGCCGTCCTGGCCGAAGCGAAGAGCATCGCCGATCTGGCGAAGTCCGAGGACCGTGAGTTCACGGCAGACGAGATCACGAAGATCGGTGAGCTGAAGTCGCAGGCCGACGAGCTCACCGTGCAGGTGAAGGCCGCGGACGACGCGCAGTCGAACATGAAGACGCTCCTCGCGTCGACGTCGCCTGCGAAGTCCGACGACGAGCCGAAGCCGGCCGAGGAGCAGCCCGACGGCTTCAAGTCGTTCGGTGAGGCGTACACGGAGTCGGCGCCGTACCAGCAGCTCATCAAGTCGAACCCGGGTGGGTTCGGTGAGGGGTCGCTGATCCAGCTGCCGAAGGTCACCGTCGGGGCGAAGGGTCGCGGTCTGAAGGCGGACCCGAACCCCCTGTCGGTCGCCGTGGGCCGTCTGCAGCCCACGCGTCTGCCGCAGGTGGACCTGACGTACCAGCGTCCCCTGACGCTGCTCGACCTGATCTCGACCGGGTCGATCACCGGCAACAGCTTCGACTACGTGCAGATCACTTCGGTGCTCCGCAACGCGGGCATCGTCAAGGACGAGATCCTGCCGACGGACCCCGCGTCTGCTCTGAAGCCCCTGTCCGACCTGTCGACGGCGATCGCCACCGGCAAGGTGTTCACCTACGCCGACGGCTACACCGTCACGAATGAGCTCCTCGCCGACGCGGGAGCGTTCGCGTCCTACCTGAACGGGCAGCTCGCGTACAACATCCGGGCCGTGATCGAGAACTACCTCCTCAACGGCACGGGTGCTGCAGGCCAGCCCACGGGCATCCTGAACACCACAGGCATCCAGCAGATCGCCGCTGCTGGCACCGACCCGGTCAAGATCCCGGTGTCGATCCGCAAGGCGCTCACCGCCCTCGACGAGGTCGGAGCACAGGTCACCGGCATCGTCCTCAACCCGGCCGACGCTGAGGTGCTGGATCTCATGCAGGACGGGAACCAGCGCTTCTACGGCAACGGTCCGTTCGGTGCTGGTCCCCGCACTCTGTGGGGCCGTCCGTACGTGACCGCGCAGGCGATTCCGGAGGGCACCGCGCTCGTCGGTGACCTGTCGACGATCAACGTCCTCGAGCGTGAGGCGCTGTCCGTGGTCGCGTTCAACCAGCACGCCGACTACGCACGACGCAACCTCGTGTACGTGCGGGCGGAGCTGCGTGCCGCGCAGGTCATCTACAAGCCGGCGCACCTCGCCCTCGTCGAGCTCGGCACGGTGGCGGCCGGCTGATGACGGACGGCATGGTCGTCATCAACGGGATCCGGTATCGGATCGAAGACGCGAACCGTCTCGGTCTGGTGCACAACAAGGCACGCGGTGTGGAGGAGGCAGGACGTGACTCTGCAGGAGACGACGCTGCCCCCGCTGGCCGATCCAGCCGATCTCGCGGCAAGGCTCGGCAAACCGGCGAGTGACCCGGGGATCGCTCTGGCGCTGCGGATGGCGTCGGAGCGGTTCCGCGGTCAGACCCGGAACCCCATCAGCCTCGTCGAGGACGACACGATCGTTCTCGACGGGGCGGGGGCCCGGGTGCTCCGGCTTCCGGTGTGGCCCGTTGTGTCTGTCGCGAGTTTGACGGTGGCGGGGCAGACAGTGCTTGACCCTGAGTGGTCGGCTGCTGGTCTGCTCCGCCTCCCCGCACGGTTCCCCGATGTGTGGCGGTCGGTCGAGGTCGTGTACACGCATGGCTTCGCCGACGTCCCGGGTGACGTGCAGGAAGTGGTCTTGGACCAGGCTGCGTCGATCTCCGAGGCGTCGCCGTGGTTGTCGCAGTTCACGTCGGGGCAGGAGCAGGTCGCGATGGCGGCGGCTGCGACTGTCGGGACGACGTCGCAGTGGGCTCGAGCGGTCGCCCGGTACCGCATCGGCGGTGACCACTGGTGATCCTCGCGAACATGCTGCACCGCGACACGGTCACCGTGCAGCGCATCGCCGAGGGTGCGCCTGACGAGGACGGCGTGCCCACCAAGACGGTCATCAACCAGGACATCGACGGCTGCAACGTGCAGCCGGTGGGGACGAAGGAATCTCTCGGGCAGAACGACATCGTCACCTCACGGTGGATGGTGTCGACCCGTGAACCGCAGGACTGGATCCAGGCTGCGGACACGGTCATCTGGCGCGGGCAGACGTACTACGTCGATGGCCGGCCGCAGACGTACTGGAACGTGCTCCCGCACACGGAGTTCGTGATCACCGAGACGAAGGGCTGACGGATGTCGGACAAGATCAGCGTGAACGGCAACGAGTACCGGCTCGAGGATGCGGTGCGTCTGGGGTTGGTGGAGCCGAAGCACACTCCGGTGGTGGAGACGGTTCCGTCGGAGGTGTGGACGGTCCCGGAGATCGACGCGTGGGCTGATGCTCATGGGATCGACCTGTCGGGGGCGAAGACGAAGGCGGAGAAGCTGGCGGTCATCGCTGACTTCGAGTACGCGACTCGGGCGGTCAGCTGATGTCTCGGAAGAAGAGCATCCTCTGCCGCCTCGGGCTCCACTGCTACCCCCGGTTCGTGAATGCGTACACGCAGGCTCCTGCGCCCGTGCGTTGTGAGCGGTGCCGCAAGGAGTACTGATGCCGAAGGTCGTCATCGGCCGGGGGATCATCGATCAGGCGGTCCGGAACCCTGCGGTGCGGAAGGCGATGCGGGACAAAGCGGACCGGATCCTGCCGCGCGCGCAACGGCTGGCGTACTCGGCTGGTGCGAAGCATTTCGGTGACTCCCTCCGTGTGGAGGAGGGCACTCGTCCTGGCACGAAGGCGAACGGCGGGTACAAGCGTCCATTCGCTCGTGTGATCGCGACGTCTGCTGACGCGACCCAGGTGGAGCACGGCGACGTGGGTGTGTCGAAGCAGGCGATCCTGCGGAGAGCGATGGGCGCATGAACGTGTACGGGGTGTGGCCCAACGTCGAGCGTGTGCTCCTCGCTTACTTGAAGCAGGAGACGGGCGCTGCGACGTACACGGAGACCCCGTCGAACCTCGAGACCGTGGCGCCGTGCATCGTCGTGGAGCGGATCCCTGGCGGGTTCGGCCGCGACTACGAGAAGACGTTCCACGTCGATCTGACGGTGTTCGCGAAGACCCGCGGCGCCGTGTGGGACCTCGTCCAGAAAGTCGAAGTCGCGATGGTCCTCTGCAACCTCTTCGACGAGGTCCGCGAGTCCGACTCGTTCGGAAACGTCGCGTACTCGAACACGGCGCTGCGTCGTGCTGTCGGCACGTACGAGCTCGACGCGCGCCCCCAATAGGCCGCTCACCAACACTCATCATCCATTCAGCCGTCCGCACGTCGGGCGGCTTTGTCGTTCAAGGAGAACGCATGCCTGACGTGATTGGCCAGCTGGCCAACGACAACCGCAACGTCCACAAGTGGGGTACCACGATCCTCGCGATCGCGGACTACTCCACTGCCATCCCCGAGGCGTTCTTCGCCACCGACGGGAAGCCGATCGCGCTGCCCACCGGGTACAAGAACATGGGCTACATCACCACCGACGGCATCTCGCACTCGTACGACGTGTCGTCGGACGAGACGAACATGCTGCAGACCACGCAGTCGGTCCGATCGGACGTCACGTCGGAGACGCACACCTTCCAGGTGGCGTTCGGTGAGACGAACGGCTGGACGAAGGCGCTGGCGTACAAGCAGCCCGTGTCGGAGTGGCCGGCGGACAAGAACGCGGCGTGGATCTACGACGAGACGTCGGGTGAGTACCCGTACTACCGGGCGATCACCCTGTCGCAGGACGGTGTCGGCGACTCCGCCGTGTACCGCGTGGAGGCCGCGTACCGGATCAAGGTCACTGACATCGACGACCGGGCCCTGAACCGGTCCGACGTCGAAGAGGTGAACCGCACGTTCACGATCTACGAGGACCCGATCGTCGGGAAGTCGTACACGGAGGCGCAGACCGCTGCCGGCGGCGTCGTCGTCTCCGGCGGCTGACCCCTCCCTCCCCCAAGACCAGGTGGCGGCGTCGTTTGGTGAGCTGCGCCGCCGCCACCTGTTACCCCTGCTCACGAGCTCACCAAGCTCACTAGGAGACCCGCATGACCAGTCAGGCTGACAAGAACCGTCGCACGTCGTACACCCTCGCCGCCGCTCGGCGGAAGGTCGAGGAGTCCGTCGGCGGTGACCGCATCGAGATCTTCGTCGAAGAGGGCGGGGAGCCGTTCTACATCCCGCACCCCTACTTCTACGACAAGGCCACGAAGAAGGCCTTCAAGGAGATGGACGACGAGGACGACGAGGCCCAGGGCCGAATCCTCCTCGGCGATGAGCAGTACGACCGGTTCATCGCTGCCGGCGGTACGGACGACGCCCTCAACATCGTCATGGTCGCCGTGCAGCAGGACCTGAAGAAGACCCAGGGAAACTGACGGGGGTAGACCTCGACGAGTTCGACCTCGAGATCGCGGACCTGCCGGCGACGCACCCCGTCGCTGTGCAGGTCCGCACCGAGGCGATGCTGCGGCTCTTCGGTGACCATCAGGGTCCTGGGGATGCTGCGCTGCAGTCGACGTACTCGCCGCGGGACCCGTTGGCGGAGTACTTGCAGGGGCGCATCAAGACCTGGCAGTTGAGGGTCCTCGTCGAAGGTCTACCCACCGATTCAGCGTTCCACCGTGCCCATCGGGACACGGACTGGCAGGACTCGGACTGGATCGCCCGGGACACGAACTCGATCATGCGGGTCCTGCTGTACACGGTGCAGTCGGCGCTGTCGAAGTCAGCCATCCCGAAGCCGGACCTGCTGCCCGCTCCTGTCGTGGAACCCACGGAGCAGGACGAAGCGGACGCCGAGTACTTGGCGCAGCAGCGGGCCGAGATGGCCGTCGTTGAGGCGGGCTGGTTCGTCAACAACTAGACATTGGAGTGCCTCGTGGCCGGTTCAGCTGTATGGCTCGATGTCCTCCCCTCGATGTCGAAGTTCGCGTCGACTATGTCGAAGCAGGCAGGTACCGCGGCGAAAGCTGCGGGCCTGTCTGCTGGCCGTCAGTTCTCGGCTGGTGTCGCGGCTGGCGGTTCCACGTCGGCGGCGAAGACGCTTGTTTCGGAGCTCGAGGTCGCGTCGAAGCGTGCCGCGAAGGTAGTGCAGGCGGAGAAGGTCGCGATCGCGAAGGCGCGTTCGGAGGAGAAGGCTGCCGCTGTCGGTGTGCAGGCGGCTGAGGCTCGTCTCGCTGAGCAGCGGAAGAAGTACGCGGCGTCGTCGTCGCAGGCGTTGAAGGCGGAGCAGCAGCTCACGTCCGCGCGCGGTAAGCAGCAGCTCGCGGGGATGAAGGTCGTCGCGGTTGAGGATCAGCTGAAGGCTGCCTTCAACGAGCAGAAGACGGTCACTGGGCAGTTGTCTGCGGCGCAGGGTCAGGCGTCGAAGCAGTCCGCGTTGATGACGGGACGGTTCTCGAAGCTCGCTGCGGCTGGCGCTCCTCTGTCCTCTGGGTTGGGGAAGGTCGCTGCTGGTGCGAAGAACGTCGCTGCTGGCGCTCTCGCTACGTTGAAGCCGCTCGCGGGGATGGCTGCCGGGTTCGGCGCGATCATCGGCGTCAGCCAGGTCATCAAGCTCGGCAACGAGTACACGGCGACGATGAACGAGCTGCAGGCCGTCGCGAACCTGACGAACAAGCAGATGATGCAGGTCGGGTACACGGCTCGTCAGCTGGGCTCTGATCTCACGCTCCCCGCGACGTCGGGCAAGGATGCTGCGGCGATCATGCTGGAGCTCGCCAAGGGTGGTCTGTCGGCTGCTGACGCGATGGAGGCGGCCCGCGGGACGATCCAGCTCGCTGCTGCCGCGCAGGTGTCGGGCGGGCGTGCTGCGGAGATCCAGGCGAACTCCATCAACCAGTTCGGGCTCGCGGCGAAGGACGCGGCGATGGTCGCCGACGTCCTCGCGAACACCGCGAACGCTGCCGCTGGTGGTGTCGACGACATCGCCCTGTCGATGAAGTACGTCGGCCCCGTCGCGAACACCCTCGGCATCAGCATCTCCGACACCGCGTCGGCGATCGGCATCCTCGCGAACAACGGCCTGAAGGGCGACACGGCAGGTACCGCCCTCCGCGGCATGCTCGCGTCCCTCGCGCGGCCGTCGAAGCAGGCGCAGAAGGCCGTCGACTCGCTGAACCTGTCCGTCTTCGACCAGGAAGGCCGCTTCGTCGGTCTCCGCACCGTCATCGAGCAGCTCTCCGAAGCGCGCAAGGTGATGACGCAGGAGGACTTCGCGTCCCAGGCGGTCCTCGCGTTCGGCCGTGAGCCGCTCGCTGCGGTCGCCGCCCTCGCGAAGACCGGTGCCACGAACTTCGACAGCATGGCTGGCGCGGTGACCCGTCAGGGCGGCGCAGCTGCGGTCGCGCAGTCGAAGATGAAGGGTCTCGGCGGTGCGATGGACAAGCTGCAGTCGCAGCTTGAAGACGTCGCCCTCGGCATCTACCAGACCGTCACCCCGGCCCTCGAGGGCATCGCGAACGGTGCTGCGAAGGGCCTCGACGGCGCCGGCAGCAAGGTCACGAACTTCCTCGACCTGATGGGAGGCCTTGGCAAGCTCGCCTTCACCGGGAAGGTGTCGCTGGGTCTGACGGCGACCACGAACTTCGTCCCGGACTCGCCTCAGGTGAAAGCGATCCTCGCCGCACGGCAGGTCGTCGTCGATGCGTTGAACGATGTGCGGACGTTCGTGACGACTGCTCTCGTGCCGTCGTTCAAGAACCTGCTGGTCGCGATCGGCCCGGTCGCCGCGATCATCGGTGGGGCGTTCCTCCTCGCGTTCCGCGCTGCAGCCGCAGTCCTTCGGTTTATCGGGCCGGGACTCGTCGCTGTCACCAGTTTCATGCGGAACAACAAGGTCGCAGTGATCGCGTTGGCGGCGGCGATCGGCGGCCTGGTCCTGTCGTACAAGGCGTGGATCCTGCAGCAGAAGATCGTCACTGCTGGCGGTTTCGCAGCGTGGGCGTCGCAGATCCGGATTGTCGCTGCTGCTCAGAAGGCGTGGACGTTTGCCACGTGGCTCGCGGTCGGTGCGCAGAAGGCGTTCAACTTCGCTCTGCGGGCCAACCCGATCGGTCTCATCATCACCGCAATCGGTCTGCTGGTCGCCGGTGTGATCTGGGCGTACAAGAACCTCGGTTGGTTCAAGACCGGTGTCGATGCCATCTGGTCCGGCATCCAGGTCGGCGCGAAGGCTGTCGGAGCTGCAGCTGTGTGGCTGTGGCAGACGGTGTTCGTGCCCGCGTGGCAGGGCATCGCCGCTGCGGCGATGTGGACGTGGAACACGGTCCTGAAGCCTGTCTTCTCGGGCATCATGACCGTGGTCCGCGCTGTCGGAGCCGTGTTCACCTGGTGGTGGCAGAACGTCACCATGCCCGTGTTCCGCGGCATCGCTGCCGTCGCGGGCTGGTTCGGGAACACGATCTCCGCGATCTTCGACCTCGTCATCGCGATGGTGAAGTTCGCTCTCGCTCCGGTGTTCAACTTCGTGGCGCAGGTCGCGAAGGTCGCGTTCGCGGCGATCGTGGCAGGCGTCCGTTGGTGGTGGGGCTTGACCTCCACCGTGTTCAACATCGCGGTCGTGTTCCTCCGCGGCACGCTCGGCGCCGCTTTCACCTGGGTCAGCAGCATCGTGCGGATCGCGTTCGCAGCGATCAGCGCTGTGACGTCAGCCTGGTGGGCTCGAGTGCGGGTGATCTTCGCAGCCACCAACGCGTACATCCGCGGCACGCTCGGTCCGGTGTTCACCTGGCTGAACCGCTCGATCATCGCTCCGGCGATGACCGGGATCCGTGTTGCGGTCGGTGCGCTCTGGTCGTGGCTGAAGCCGGTGTTCGACAAGCTCGCGACGGTGGCGAAGGTCACGATCCCGGCTGCGTTCGGTGTGATGAAGAACAGCATCGGCAAGGCGTGGGAGGCCATCAAGACGGCCGCGAAGCTGCCGATCCGGTTCGTCGTCGAGACGGTTATCAACAAGGCACTCATCGGCAACTTCAACAAGGTCGCCGGGTTCTTCGGGACGAAGAAGATCGACCCGATCTCGCTCCCCAAGGGGTTCGCCGGCGGCGGCATCATCCCCGGACGATCGCGGATGCGCAACGGCGACGATCACCTGCGCCCAATGCGCCAAGGTGAGGGTGTCCTCGTCTCCGAGGGCCTGCGCACATCGGCCGACCGCAGCGCGTTCCTCGCTGCGAACGCGGCTGGGCGACGGGGCGTCGGCTTCGCGTCCCTCCTGCAGGGTGGGTACGCGAAGGGTGGCGTCGTCAAGAAGAGTTCCGGTTCGGATGGAGGCAACGGCAAGGGGCTCTTGTCCGGTGCGAAGGCTGCCTGGAACTGGACCAAGGGCGCCGCTGGCGCTGCGTGGGACTGGACGAAGAACGCTGCGGAGACCGCTTCGCAGGTGGTGTCCGACCCCATGGGGACCCTCGGGAAGCTCGTGAAGTCCGTGATCGGGAACATCCCCGGCGCGGGCGGCATGGTCGACGCTGCAGCGGGCATGGGCAACAAGCTCCTGTCCGGTGCTGTCTCCGTCCTGAAAAACATGGGCGGCGGTGGCGACGTCGGGAACTTCGGCGGGTCTGGCGCGAACGGGCAGCTGCCGAAGTCGGCGCTGTCGAAGGTGTCCGGGTTCACCGGCGGTCCTGGTGTCGGCCCGATCGGCGGGTACCTCCGGAAGGCTGCTGCGGTCGCGTGGGAGGCGATGCAGCGGTCGTTCGGTGGTGGCCTGTCGTTGACGGAGGGATACCGGGATCTCGCGAACCAGCAGATGCGGTACTCCGCGTACCGGGCTGGCCGCGGGAACCTCGCGGCGACGCCTGGAACGTCGGTCCACGGGTACGGGCTCGCTGCTGACGTTGGTGGCGGGTCGCAGGCGTGGATGCGGGCGAACGGTCCCCGGTTCGGCTGGTACCCGACGGGACTGTCCTTCGCGCAGCGTGAGCCGTGGCACTTCGAGTACAAGGGCGGCAAGGCTGCTGGCGGCATGGCAGCTGGCGGCATCGTCGGCGGTCTGACCCCCACCTTGTACGACAAGGGCGGGGTGCTGCCGCAGGGGCTTTCTCTGGTGCAGAACAACCTCCGCGACCCGGAGGTGGCGCTGCCGATGCAGACGCTGCGGGAGATCGTCTCGACCGAGAGCGGTGGCGGCGGGAACACGTACGCACCTGTGTTCCACAACCCGGACCGTGGCGCTGTCCGCGAGTTCGAGTCGTGGGTGCACAAGAAGGAAGTCATGGCCGGTGGCCGCTGATCGGAGGACTCTGTGGCGACACTGATCAGCGGCGGCTCACCGTCGCTCACCATCACCGACGCCATCGATGGTGGTGGGCCGGCGGACGAGTTCGTCGACACCTTAGACGGGAACGGCCCCACCGGGCCCGACTTCCCCACCACCCCGCCCGTCATCGTGCGGGAAGACACACGCCGGATCTGGCTCGAGTCGATGGACGGTTCCCTCGTGGTCCCGTTGAACGTTGACGTGGACCGGATCCTGAAGGCGGGGGCGACTGGTTTGCAGTTGCCCCCGCTGGACGTGGTGACAATCAAGACTCCCGGCATGCCGGGGTCGTCGTTGCAGGAGGTGAACGTCGACGAGCGGGAAGTGTTCCTGCCGTTGAAGTTCGCCTCCGACACGTCCCACGCGGACTTCATGGGGAAGCTGACGGAGCTCCGCGGGCTGATCGCCCCGATGTGGGACCTGGTGAACGTGGGCGACACGGGAACCTTCCGCCTCGGGGTGTCGTCCCTGAACGGGGAACGGCTCCTTGACGTCGTCTACAAGGACGGGTGGACGGGTGAGCACGGCGGGTCTGCTGGCGGGACGCGGTTCGAGAACTTCGGGCTGACACTCCTCGCGGTGGATCCGTTCTTCCACGCCCGGGAGTACACGTCGTTCACGTACGGCATCGCCGACGGGGAAGTGTTCCTCTCCTCCACCGACGACAACGTGTGGCCGCGGTCGATTTCCGCTTCGGTGACGATCGGTAACGGCATGCAGATGGCGGTGCAGGGTGATGTGCCGGCGTGGGTGGAGGTCTTCGTCGATGGTCCCGCGACGATCGCGGAGCTCAGCTTCCCGGGGACGAACATGGTGATGACGTCGTCGGTCGCTGACGGCCAGGAACTGATCCTGGTCACGGATCCTCGGCGCCGGTCTGCTCGTCTCGGCGGGCAGGTGGCGTGGCCGTACATCTCCCCGACTTCGACGTTCGCTCCGCTCCGGCCGGGGATGAACAGTGTGAACGTGCAGCTCGGTTCGGCTGGGGCGGACACGTCGATGACCGTCCGATGGCTCGAGCGCTGGCTCGCAGCGTTCTGATCTGGGAGGTCGCATGCCGCAGTGGATGATTCAGCCGCGGGACAAGAACCTCCGCCGCTCCTACGACCCCGTGAAGTTCTGGTCCTCGCTGACTGTCGTGGAGCGGCACAACGTCACCGGCACCGACCCGGGTACCTGGTCCGTCACCGCCCGCAACGAGGGACTGACGGGGCTGCTGACGCCCGGGAACGGGGTGCTCCTCACCCGTGGTGACCAGCTGGTCATGTCGGGGCCGATCACGAGCATCCAACGCGGCGCGACCGTGTCGACTGTGTCGGGGGTGTCGGACCTCGACGTCCTCAACGACCGGATCCTGTTCCCCGACCCGTCGTCACCGATCACGTCGCAACCGGCCGCCTACGACAACCGGTCGGGCCCTGCCGAGTCGGTGCTCCTCAGCTACGTCCGGTTCAACGCCGGGGACGCTGCTCGAGCGGAACGGCGCGTACCCCGGCTGCGGTTGCCGGCGACGTTGGGGCGTGGACGGAACGTGTCCATCAAGGGCCGACTCGACCTCCTCGGTTCAACCGTCGCGGACATCGCGGAGTCGGGGAAGCTGCACGTCGACATCTTGCAGGGCGAGGACGACGCCCCCTACCTGCAGTTCACAGTGCGGCCGATCACCGACCGCACCGCGAACGTCCGGTTCGGCGCCACATCGGACTTCACCGGCGGGATCATCGGCGAGGACTGGTCCTACACGCTGACCCGCCCCACCGTCACCGACGCGATCGTCGCGGGCGGAGGGCAGGGACAGCAGCGCCTGTTCGCGGAGCGTGTCTCGACTGCTGCTGAAGCGGTGTGGGGCGCGAAGGTTGAACAGCTCATCGACCAGCGGCAGACGACGGTCGCGGCGGAGCTCGCCGATGCAGGCGACGACGCACTGTCGGACGGGGACTCCCCGGTGTCGGTGTCGTTCACGATCACGGACTCCCCGGACGTCCGGTACCGGCGTGACTGGTTCGTCGGCGACAAGGTCGGTGTCTTCATCGACGGTCTCGACTTGTCGAACCTGGTCCGTGAGGTGACGACAACAGTGCAGGCGCAGGACGGGTCTCCGACGGAGACCGTGTCCGCGGTGGTCGGGTCCAGGGACTCGTCCGCATGGACGACGAAGACGAACACACGTGTGGCGAAGGCGCTGAAGAGCGTCCGGCTGCTGCAGGCGATCTAGAAGGAGACCATCATGACGGAGACCTCGTTCCCGATCGTCGATCAGAAGCTGACGGACGGCGCGTGGGCGCAGACGGTTGGTGCTGTTGGGAACGGCATCCTCGACGACTGGGGTTCCCCGTACGCGATCGTGGTGAACACGAACGACACTGTGCGGATCAAGCGGTCGTCGGTGTCGGGGTACGCGCGGGCGGTGGTGAACGGGTTCGGTCACCAGATCGACGCGGACGTGACCCTCTCGGTGCCGGCGGTGTCGTCGCCGACCCGGTACTACGTGGGCCTGCTGTACTCCCCGTCGAACGCTGCACAGCCGGTGAAGCTGGTGGTGCTGAAGGGTGCTGAGGTGCCCCTCGAGACGGGGCAGGAGTTCCTGACCCTGCACCAGTTCAGCCGTGGCGCCGGTCAGACGCTCGCAGCTTCGACCCTGTACTCGCCGCTGCCGTCGATCCGCCCGTCGGTTCAGGTGGACTCGAAGGCCGCGCTCATGGAGATGAGCCCGCTGCTGTTCCTCCGCGGGACGGAGGCATACTGCGTAGACGTGGACTTCGCCTACCGGTCATCGGGCACGGCGTCTTCGCCGCAGTGGCGTCGGGCACAGTCGATCGACGCGCTCCCTTCCGCTGACGACAACGTCGACACGGACGTCACACCGGCTGCTGGGCGGGTGCGAATCGCGGGTCAGCAGTTCTACACGGACGCTGACCGGACGGTGCTCATCACCGTCACGGGAACCGCGGTGGGTGCGCATCAGCAGAACGCGTCGGGGGTGCTCTCGGTGGTGTTCAACGACGAGAACGTGCTCCACCCATCGTCGTGCCGGCTGTCGCGGATCACGTCCGGCGGGATCTTCTTCTCCGTCACGGGCATCGCCCGCACGAAGGGTGGTGCGAACGTAGTCCGCGCGTTCGTCGACACCGACAAGGACTCGGACACGATCCGCACGAAGGGTGTGCAGATCGGCGTCGTCTCGTTCTGACCCACCCACTCAATCTTCCAGGCCATCCCGTTCGGGGTGGCCTTTCGTCTTGGAAGGGGGCCGTCATGGTCGCCAAGTTCAGCGTGGGGAAGTCCTCGTTCGGGGATCTCCGCGGCGTGGAGCAGTACGTCATGTCGGAGCGGATCGCTCTGCAGGTGCTGTCCACGATCATCGACTTCAACGCGTACCTGCGGTCGAAGGGCCGGTCGGGTTCTCTGTCGGTCAACGAGGGCATGCGCTCCCGGTGGCGGCAGTCGTACCTGTGGAACAACCGGGCCGCGCTCGGTGTCGTGGTTGCCGCACCGTTCACGTCGCGGCATGACGAGGTGTTGCACGGCAACGCGATCGACTTCGGCATCACGATGCCGGACGGGTCGAACCGTGCGCTGTACGCGGACGAGTTCACCCGGCTGCACCAGATCGTCGAGGGCCGCGGCGGCACGTGGACCGGCGTCAACTTCGGCGAGCCGTGGCACCACGAGTTCGCCACCCGTACCGAAGCGGCACCCCCGTACCCGGACGCTCGAGCTCGCCTCGCCGCGAAGCAGCCCGCATCCGCCAAGCCGCCGGTGAAAACGCCGGCACCCGTCAAGTCACCCACTCCGAAAGTCGAGGCAGACATGCTCTACGTCACGTCCAAGAAGACGCAGAAGAAGTACGCGATCGGTGAGCTGTCGTTCACCGCCGTGTCCTCGTCCCGCGCGATCACGTACTCCAACGCGATCCCCGGCGAC
Organism: Curtobacterium sp. MCSS17_006; assembly: GCF_003234215.1. Taxonomy (NCBI): domain Bacteria; kingdom Bacillati; phylum Actinomycetota; class Actinomycetes; order Micrococcales; family Microbacteriaceae; genus Curtobacterium; species Curtobacterium sp. MCSS17_006. The sequence continues at coordinate 64,111 of NZ_QKSO01000015.1, forward strand.
ACCAGCCTGTTCCAGGAGCTGTCCTCGGCGCAGGTGTCCGGTCTGATCCAGGACTGCCGTGACCGTCGGGACTCGCTGGGTGTCGCGGTGTCGGCGAAGTTCGAGTCGGCTGTGAAGGCGGCTCTGGCTGAGGAGGACGCAGCGTGAGCGGCGAGCACGAGGCCGTCGACACGATCGACGTGCAGACCATCTGGTACCAGTCGAAGCGGGTGCTCCGCACGGTCGTGCAGGTCGTCATCGGCGCCGCTGCTGTCCTCGCTGTCGTGGTGGTTGTGGCCCCGCAGGTGCTCGAGGCCGTCGCGGACGTTGTCCCTGGGCCGGTCCTGGCGTGGCTGACGGGTGCTGTGGCGACGCTCGCTGCAGTCTCGGCTGCGCTGACGAAGATCATGGCGATCCCGAAGATCAACGAGCTCCTCACGCTGATCGGTCTGGGGTCGGTGCCGAAGGCGGTGGCGGTGGAGACGGCGGCTGCGAAGTCGCAGGAGCTGCAGCCGGCGCAGTTCGAACCGTCGCAGGTCGACCTCCGCAACGACCAGGGCAACGCGTAGCCCCCAACGAGAGGGGCCGCATGATGCGACTCATCAAACGGCTTTGGGCCGTGTCCATCTGGGGGCCGAACGGGGTCGACGCGAGCGACGACCGTGTGCGGTGGCTGCTCCGAGTCGGCCTGCCCCTGTTCGACGTCTTCGCGATCGGCTTCGGGGTGTTCGGCTACATCGGCGGCATCCCCGCTCTCCGCGACTCGTTCGGTGAGGGGTACGCGCAATCGTTCGGGTTGATGCTGTCGGTCACCGCCCTCGTGTGCCTCGTCGGCATCGCGTTCCCGAACCTGCTGTGGCGGCTCGAGTTCTGGGGCAAGTGCTTCATGCTCGGGCTGCTGCTGCTGTACGCCGGGTCCGTGTTCCTCGCGGGCATCGTCGGTGGCGACATCGGCCGTGCCGGTGTGGGCTGGGCGATCCTCGGCATGGCTGTCGTGCCCGCGTGGAGGGTGAGCGACATCGCCCGTGACCGGGAGGTGCACCAGTGGAAGTGAAGGACTGGCTGCCCTACGTCGCTCCCGTCGTCGTCGCGGTCGTCGCGGGTGTCTTCGCGATATACACGTCGCGTCGGTCCACGCGGGTAGAGGAAGTGAAGAACCGGGCGTCGGAGACGACGACTCAATTCGCGCAGGCGACAGAGCTCGACAAGTACGTCAACGACCGGGTGGAGGCGGCGGTCGCGAAGGCCGTGCAGCCGTACGAGGAACGCATCGGCCGTCTCGAGACCGGGTACGCGCAGCTCGTGCGGACGCTTCGGTCTGTCCGGCAGGCGTTCCGTGAGTACATCCGCGCGGTGCGCGCGCAGTGGGGTTCCGCTGTGGAACCACCCGCCGTCGACGCGCACATCCGCGAGCTCCTCGCTGAGGACGACCTCGACGGCACGTTCGATGAGCACGGCATCGCGCAGTTCCGCGCCAACTTCCAGGGCGACACGACGCACGACGTCTGACGCCGCAGTACGACTTCTGAGAGAGGCCAGCATGGCAACGCAGTACGCAACGATCGTGGTGCGGCGCGGGAACGCGGATGCGTGGGAGAACAGCCCTCGACCGCTCGAGGTGGGTGAGTGGGGGTACGACGAGACGTCGCGGGTGACGAAGATCGGTGACGGGTTCAGCCTCTGGGCCGACCTCCCGACCTACCTGACCGGCACCTCAACCGGCGACCTTCCCACACCCATCCGAACGCAGCTCGCGGCGAACCTCGCGGACCCGTCCACCCCGGAGGGTGCAGCAATCGCCGAGGCCATCGCGAACAGCGGCGGTGGTGGCGGCGGGGCTCCTCTGGTGTACGACGAGGCGACGGCCTCCTACTCGGTTCCCGAGGGTTCCAGTATCACCTACGACCAGGCGAACAGCGCCTACGTTCCGAACTGACCAGGAGGTCACTCATGGCACCCGTGCCCTCGTTCCACGCAGCTGACGCAACCACCAAGCAGTTCCCGACCACCGTGCGTCAGCGGATGGCGCAGAACATCTCTGACCCCGGCACAGTGGAGGGGGCGGCGGTACTCGCAGTCGCGAAGGGGCTGGCGCAGACGCCCAAGCTGCTCATGCACGGCGACTCACTCATCGCCAACTTCGCCGGCACCAGTGCGCTGCTCACCAGCACGTTCGGTGCAGGAAACGTCGCGAACACGGCTGTGGGCGGCATCGGCTCATCCGGTGTCGCCGCCCTGCAGGGTGGCCGCCCAGCGATGATCACCGTCACGGGCGGAGTGATCCCCGCCACAGGGTCCGTTGCAGTGACGAGCGACGCGCAGATCTTCTACACGAACTCGACGAGCGCCACCAAGACGCAGGCGGGGTTCCTCGCAGGCGTTCCCGGCACCCTGACCGGTGTGAAGGCGAACGGTTCCTACACGTACTCGTTTACTCGCTCAACCGAGGGGTACAAGGTGCCCGTGCCGAAGCCGGTTCCGTTCCGGACCGGTGACCAGTATCGCGACCACGTCATGCTGCTCGACGGTGGTCGCAACAACCTCACCGACGACCCGGCGACGATCGTGCAGCAGTTCCGCGAAATGCTTGCCTGGAACCGTCGGAACCCGAACGACCACATCATCCTCACGATCCCGGCAGCGAACGGCGAGAACGCGGGCACGACGAACCGCACGAACATCGATGCGATCAACGCGGCCCTGAGAGCTGCGTTCCCGCGGAACGTCGTCGATTGGGCAGCGTTCCTCGCTTCGCAGGCCGCACTTGACCTTGCAGGGCTCACGGCTTCAGGGACAGATGCGAGCGACATCGCCAACGGCATCACGCCCCAGTCGTTGCGGAACAGTGGTGATCTGCTGCACTTCAACTCGACGGCGTACCAGATCCTGCAGCCGATGCTGCTCCGTGAGTTCGCCGCTCGCGGCATCGTCCAGTACAACGACCCGGTGACGCCGACGTCGCCGATCCACACCTACGGCCTGACCGATGCATCGCACCGCTACGTCACTGACGACGTGACCGCATCCAACGGATCCACGTTCACGTCGTGGACCGACAAGATCGGGTCGATCGCTCTCGCGAACGCGTCGTCGTCACTCGTCGTCGCGGCGGGTCCTGGCGGTGTGGACAAGTCCATCGCTCGCCCGAATACGACGACGGCCGCGAACACGCAGCGGCTGTTCAACTCGACGGGCATCCCGACTGCGAAGACCGTCGCGGTCGTTTACAACAACACCACCCCGGCGGACGTGAAGAGCGTGATCGCGTCCCTTGCCTCACCCGGGTTCGTGATCCAGCGCGCCGCGGATGGCACATTCCAGACGGTTGTGACGTCCGGGATCGGCTCCGGCGCCGCGACCGACACCGACGCGGAAGTCGCCGGATGGCGTGTGGTGTTCGGGTGGGTTGATGCGGCGAACAACCTGATCGGCATCGACACCAGCGGCGCTGCGAAGACCGGGGCCTGGACCCCTGGCACTCCGACGACCACCACCTTCGTTGTCGGTGGCGGTGAGACGTCAGCGATCGACATGGCTACTGCGGAAGTCATCGTCTGGGACCGTGTTCTCAGCGACAGCGACCGAGCAACCGTCCGGTCTGCGCTGCGGTCGCACTACCCGGTCATCGCGTAGCAAGCACGCAAAGGCCCCCGGATGTTCTCGAGTGGAGAAAAATCCGGGGGCCTTTCGTGGTTCAGGTTGCGGGGAGTGCTTTCGTGATCGCGTCGGCCAGGGAACGGTATCCCTTGTCGTTGGGGTGGACACCGTCGGCGATCACCTCGTCTGCATGCCCGGCCAGCGGTTCGCCGATCTCGAGGTACGTTGCACCGTGCTCTTCGGCCGATGCGCGGACGGCCGACTGCAGCTCGGCGAAGTTCCGGGGAGCCGCGTCGTCATCCCACACCGGTGAAGTGACGTACACCTTCGCGTCAGGCAACTGCTTCTGCAGCTTCGACAGCACAGTGTTGGCGTTCTCAGCGACTTGGGTGGCGGGGAAGTCGACATCGTTGCGGCCGCCGGACACGATCACGACGTCGGGGGCTGCTTTGATGACGTCGGCGACGCGGACGGCGTAGTTCTCGTGGCAAGTGCCGTTGTTGACGTAGCCGCTGCCGCCGCATCCGACGACGGTGCTGCGCCAGTTCTTCTCAGCGGAGACGAGAGCGGGGTACGCCTTTTCCGGTGAGCTCGCACCTGCTCCGGCTGTGTATGAGTCGCCGAGCCAAACCACCGATGGTTCTGCGGTCGCGTCGGACGTGAAGGTGGGGATCGGGCCCGGTTCCGCGCCCGCTGCGGGCTTTGATTCGTTGATGCGCTGGAAGGCGAGAGCGACGAGCGTGATCGCCATGATCGCGACGAGCACGATGATGATGCCCTTGTAGCTGCGTTCGAACCAGCCGATGAAGTTCCCCATGATGATCCGATCGTAAGTGACAGTCAAGATGTGCCCCACTCCCTACTCGGGGGTGGGGCGTGTTTCTGCGTTCAGCGGCGTGGTTTCAGCTGCCGGACGGTTGCGGACAAGCGTGGCACCCACAGGTGGTGCACGAACCCCATGAACACGAGCTGCACGTACAGGCGGTCGCCCGCGTCGGCTTGGACGAACCCGGGGACGCGTTGACGGCCGCTGCGGGAGAAGACGACGTCAACCCAGACGGGTGCGTGATCGACCGCTTCAGACCACTCGACGCCGTCGATGCCTTCCGGCTGGTCCTCGGGCGGGTCGGGGTGGATCGGTGGCGACCACTGGTACTGCATGCGGGCAGTGTCCTTCCATCCGCCGACATGAAGCTGTGGGCTTCATTCCGCCGAAGTTAAGCCGTTCCGTGCTGCAGCGTTCACCTTCGCCGCGAACGCTCGAGCGTCCCGCTCATCCTTGATCGGGAACGGCACACCCAGGTAGTACGAGGCGTTCTCGATCGTCAGGAACCCAGTGCCCTTCTGCTTCCGGAACGCGAGGGCGAACACCCCGATGAGGACGATGCGGGTCGCGGTGATGCGTCGTTGCGCGTCGGCGCCGACAGCGACTTCCGCACGAGCTCCGGTCACGGCTTCACGGCGCGCATGCCCCTGGTCGGTCCAGCCGATCATCCCGTCGGTGAGGTAGACGCCGGCGAACTTCCCCGTCTCTCGTTGGCGGCGGTTGATCTCGTCGAGTCGGGCTGACGCTTTCGCTGCCCGCTCGTCGGCTCCTGCCAGCCACTCCTTGAACCCCATGCCGTCCAGTGTCCCCCGCGCTTGTGTGCCCCGTCCAGGGTCAGTCTTCCTCGCCTATGGCGTGCAGGGCTTCAACCCGGGAGTTGTGCAGGCCCAGATCGTCGATGTCGTCCTCCGCCCTCACGGCATACGCCCGGTACTGCTCGCCCTCTCGACGGATGTTCCCCATGATCGTGCCGTCGTCGCGGTGAGCGAACCAACTGCCGTCCTTGCGTTCTGTGGTGTGCATGCGGCAAGCCTCACACTGGCGCTGGGATCTATCGGCGTGTCGGCGGTCGGACGGACACTGCAGCTATGACCGGCGATGAGAGAGCAGTCCTGACGTTCGAGGAGCAGCACCCGAGGAACGACCGGCGGAAGGAGGCCGCGATCCGAACCGAGCTCGCTGTGTCGTGGGTCCGCTACCGGCAGGTGCTGTTGCGGCTGACCGCTCGGGAGGACGTGGTCGCGGAGTTCCCGGTCGTGGCGCACCGGGTGCAGCGGGCGACGGAACGCGCACTGGCCGCACGGGCGACGCGGACGTTCGCCTAGGGCAGCAGCTCCGCCTTCCAGCAGGTGCAGCGTCGTGGCTTGTCATCGGGTAGGAACGAGAACTGGCAGCCAGAGTCGTGTGGGAGGTCTGCAAGCTTCGCCCGCAGCCGGTCCACCTCGTCAGCGGCAGCGAGACCAGCGAGGCGCACCTGACCGATCCACTTGTCGTGCCCTGCCGCTGGTGCCGACAAAGGCGGCGCTCCGATGACCAGCAGGTCCCGCAGCGCGTCCGTGTCCACCGGGTCAATCATCGGACTCAGGCTTGGGCAAGAGAGCAGCAATTCCGTCGACCAGATCATCTTGCAGGTCGAACGACATCGGCCAACCATGCTCTGCGTTCACCGACTGCACGGCGTACTTGATCTGGTCGCGCGAAGGCATGTTCGTGTCAGTCATGCTTCATCTTCTCCTGGGGTGCGGTGCCGGCGGTGAGGATGGCGCGCAGGTCGCGGAACAGCCGCCATACGTCTTCCGGCTCGGTCCACTCTGTGCCGGGGTTGTACTCGTCCGTGACGGCGTATTTGTTGAGAGTCACCTGCACCGCTTCGAGTTGGTCGGCGGCGGCACGGAGAACGGCGCGAACGCGAACTGAGCACTCCGTCTCAGTCGCCTCATCCGCCAGCGCGCGCATCTGCTCCGGGGTCATCGCTGCACCCACTGCAATCCAGTGACGCGCACCACGTCGAGGCTTGCGTCACCAGCAACAAACTGGGCCGCGTCGACGGCGCGGCGGAACACCGCGACCCAAGCGGACGGACGAGCGGTGTACACAACCGCGTACTGCATGCCGGCCTTCGACACTGTGTATGTCTGCTCCGGGGTGGGGGCGGTCATCGGGTGTCCTCCTGCCGCTTGATGCACCGCTTGCAGGTGACGTGTTCGCCGCTGGGTTCCGGGAGAGCTTCACCGTCGTCGAGGTAGACGCCGCCGTACGTGTTGGCCTGCCCGCAGATGGGGTATCCGCGGTGGGTGGGCGGCTCACCCTCGGATGGCCGGTAGATGTGCAGGGCGGTCATCGCTGGGCCTCTGACATGCATGCTGCGTGTCCGTCGTTCCACGCGTCGTCGTGGACTTGCTTCAGCCACGCGTCGAAGTCGGCTGGCGCCACCTTCGCGTCGAACTCGGTCGCTGACGACCGGACGGCGTTCGTGCGGATCATGCGAGTACCCCGATCTGTGCTGCCCGATTGAGCACCGCTGCTACGTCCCGCTCCCCTGCCGCGGGATGGACGTTGAAGAAGTACGGCTGGCGTTCGGCGCCCTTCTCTGCGGCTGCGGTGATCTCGCTGGCGGTGGTGTGGAGACGCTGCGCTGCTGCTCCGAGCTGGCCGGCGGTGATGTGCCGCACGCCTCGGAGGATCTTCGACGTCTGTGACTGCGACAGGCCGATGACTGCTGCGAGCTCGGTCTGCGTGACCTCGTGTCGAGCAACGTGAGCGCGAAGCTCTGCTGCTACCTGTAGTTCAAATGGGGAGATGTCCATATGGACACTTTACACGTCACTTCGGACGTGGACTAGGCGCCGGTCAGAAAAACTAGACACTGGGCACGCTTGGGCGTGTCGCGCCGGTCAGTGGATGCACCGGGGACAGCAAAAGGCCCGGTGGGATGCATACTGGGATGCAACCACCGGGCCGATCGGTGCACCCCCTCGGACTTGAACCGAGAACCCACTGATTAAGAGTCAGTTGCTCTGCCAATTGAGCTAGAGGTGCATGTTCCGGCTTCCGTGCCGCAACGGGAATCAACAATAGCATGGGTTTTGCGCGCCCACGACCACTCGCGGGCGCACGACGCGAACAGGAGCACCATGACCGACCGTCTCGCCCCCGGCGACACCGCCCCCGACTTCACGCTGCCCGACCAGGACGGCGTCGAGCACTCCCTCGCTGCCCTCCGTGGCAAGAAGGTCATCGTGTACTTCTACCCGGCGGCGTCCACCCCGGGCTGCACCACCGAGGCCTGCGACTTCCGCGACAACATGTCCTCCCTGCAGGCAGCCGGCTACGAGGTCCTCGGCGTCTCGAAGGACGAGCAGGCGAAGCTCAAGACCTTCCAGCACGAGCAGGCGCTGACCTTCCCGCTGCTGAGCGACCCCGACCTCGCCGTGCACAAGGCCTACGCGGCCTGGGGTGAGAAGAACAACTACGGCAAGATCGTCACCGGCACGATCCGGTCCACGATCGTGGTCGACGAGGACGGCGCCGTGCAGCTGCCGCTCTACAACGTCAAGGCCACCGGGCACGTGGCGAGCCTGCGGAAGAAGCTCGGCCTGGTCTGAGGGCCGGCCACGCACTGGAGGCCCGGTGCCGGTTCCGAGAACCGGCACCGGGCCTCCAGTGCGTGGCGGACCAGACCGTCTACTCGGCCGGACGCGCGAGCGCGGCCGTCACCGACCGCGACAGCACCAGCGTGATGCCGAGCAGGGCCGGGACGAGCAGCACCCAGCCGACCGCGGCGACCCGGAAGACGCCCTGGAACGCCCCGATCGCGATGGCGCCCTGCAGGACCTGCCAGACGATGATGCCGGAGCGCACCCACGGCCGGCCCTGCCACAGGCCGTTCAGCAGCGCGCCGAGCCAGAGCGCAGCAATGGCGACGAGGACCGTGAGGGCGATGCCGGAGGCGATGCTCGTGGCCGGGGCGACGACCAGTTCGACGACCAGGACGACGGTCACGACCACCAGCGCGAGGAACTCGAGGCCGACCACGGCGAGCAGCCCCAGCATCGCCGGCGACCGGCGCGCGACGGGCGTGGAGGGTTCGGTGTCGTTCGGGGTGTCGTCGTGCACAGTGATCCTCCAGCATCGGAACCCTTGATTTGGCCCTACCAGTATGGAACGATATTGGAGGTCGTTTGGACGGCACGATGTGGTGTGCGTCTCCCGTGGTTCATCGCTCCTCCCCCGAGCGTCTCGCGGGCGTCAGACACGCTTCCTGCGGACTCCTCCCCACAGTTGTCCCCTCCATGCCGCATGCATGGTCAGCGGTCCGATCCCCCGAACCACGGCCCCGGCCTGCCGTTCGAGCATCGACATCAAGGAGCACCACACATGGACTGGCGTGACAAGGCTGCCTGCCTCACCGCAGACCCCGAGCTCTTCTTCCCCGTCGGGAACACCGGGCCCGCCGTCGACCAGATCGAGAAGGCCAAGTCGGTCTGTGCGCGTTGCACGGTCACCGAGATGTGCCTGCAGTACGCACTCGAGAACAACCAGGACTCGGGTGTCTGGGGTGGTCTCAGCGAGGACGAGCGTCGTGCGCTGAAGCGTCGCGCCGCCCGGGCTCGCCGCGCGTCCTGACCCCGGTCGTCTGACACCACGACGCCCGTCGTCCCTTTGGGGGCGGCGGGCGTCGTCGTGCGCGCGGTGCGGGTTCTGCAAAACACCGGTGTTCACGCGTCGAACACCGGAACGCGGGTGTGCGACCGGTGAACACCGGTGTTTTGCGGACTCGAACCGCCGGGTGGCGTCAGGCGGCGGGGGCGGTCAACCAGCGGAACGGGATGGTGATCGTCACCTCGGTGCCGCTGCCCGTCAGGGTGTGCCAGTCGATGGTGCCGCCGAGCTCGCCCTGGATGAGCGTGCGGACGATCTGCGTGCCGAGGCCCGAGCCGACCTTGCCCTCGGGGAGTCCCACGCCGTTGTCGCGCACCTCGATCTCCAGGTGGTCGTCGAAGCGGCGGGCGACGATCTCGACCTCGCCGTCCCGGCCGTCCAGCCCGTGCTCGACGGCGTTCGTCACAAGCTCGGTGAGGCCGAGGGCGAGCGGCGTCGCGGCCTCGGACGGCAGCACCCCGAACTCGCCGGTCTTCTTCGGGTGCACGGTGGTGTTGTGTGACGCGGCGACCTCGGTCACGAGCTTGAGCACCGAGTCGAACACCTCGTCGAAGTCCACGGTCTGACTGAGCCCGCTCGACAGGGTGTCGTGCACGACGGCGATGGCAGCGACGCGGCGCATGGCGTTCTGCAGCGAGGTCCGCGCTTCGTCCGAGTGCGTGCGACGCGCCTGGATCCGCAGCAGGGACGCCACCGTCTGCAGGTTGTTCTTCACGCGGTGGTGGATCTCGCGGATCGTGGCGTCCTTGGTGATGAGCTCGCGCTCCTGGTGCCGCAGCTCGGACACGTCGCGGCAGAGCACGATGGCACCGATGCGCTCACCGTGGTCGCGGAGCGGGATCGAGCGGAGCGACACCGTGACGCCCTTCGACTCGATGTCGGCCCGCCACGGTGCGCGACCGGTGACGACGAGCGGCAGGGACTCGTCGACGTCGAGCTGGGCCCCGATGAGCTCGGTGGTGACCTCGGCGAGGGACTTCCGCTCGAGCTCGCCCTCGAAGCCCATCCGGTTGAACGCGCTCAGGCCGTTCGGGCTCGCGAACGTGACGATGCCGGCGGTGTCGAGCCGCAGCAGGCCGTCGCTGGCACGGGGCGCGCCACGACGGGGGCCCGCCGGTGCGCCGAGGTCGGGGAAGTCACCGGTGGCGATCATGCCGAACAGGTCGTTCGCGCTCGCGGTGAAGTTGAGTTCCTGACGGCTCGGGGTCCGCATCTCGTCCTGGTTGGAGTGCCGGGTGACAACGGCGATCGGTCGCTCGGTGGTCTCGGCGCTCTTCGCGCTCAGGCGGCGGAGCACCGGGATCGCGCGGACGCGGGTCGGGGTGTCCTCGTACCAGTCCGGCTCGGCGGAGTCGACGACGCGGGACCCGGCGAAGCTCTCGGTCACCTGGCCGCGCCACTCCTCGCGGATCTCCTGGCCGACGATGTCCCGGTAGAACAGCGTCGCCGCGGAGCTCGGCCGGGCGTGGGCGACGGCCACGAACGAGCCGTCCTCGGCGGTCGGGACCCAGAGCACCATGTCGGCGAAGGACAGGTCGGCGAGGAGCTGCCAGTCCCCCACGAGCAGGTGGAGCCACTCCACGTCTGCTTCCGAGGAACGGCCTTGCGCGAGGACGAGGTCACTGAGGGTCGACACCCAGCCAGTCTAGGTCCGCCGCCTTGTGGAGAACGTCGCCCTCTCCACAGGACAGACCGGTATGTATTTCGTATGTCGCACGCCCCATACGCTCGCTCCAACGACGGAAGGGGCAGGGGTGGCAGAGCAGGCACGCCGCATCGATCACGAGACGACGACGGCGCACCCGCCGCCGCTGCGGATCGTCGAACCGGCACCGGAGCCCGCCGTGGCGACCGGTCCCCCGGACCCGGCGACGACCGCACGGGCGCTCGGGCTCTGCGTCGCCGAAGTGCTCACCGGCGCGCGGGAGGTCGACAGCATCGCCCGGTGGATCAGCGACGACGTGCAGCGGCACCTGCAGCAGCGCGCCGCGGTGGCAGCGCACGCCCGGGGCTCCGGTCGGCGGGCACGCGGACGCCCGGTGCTCCGGGTCGGCAGCGTCCTCGTCTGCCGCCCCGCGGCGGGCGTCGCCGAGGCGACGGTCGTCGTGCACGCGCGCAGTCACGCTCGGGCGGTCGCCATGCGGCTCGAAGAGCGACACGGACGGTGGCAGGCGACCGCGATCGGGGTCCTGTAGCCGGGATGCGGACGGACGGGAGGCCCGGTGCCAGCTGGCAGCGGGCCTCCCGTCCGTCGTCGGTCACGCATGGTGAGCAGCAATGGTCGGGTCCCGACGTGGGACCCGACCATTCCTGCTCACGATGCGCTCGCGCGCGGACGCTAGTTCTTCTTGGCCGCCTGGCGACGCTCGGCGCGGTTGCTCGCCGCGGCCTGACCGGAGGCGGTGGCCGCGTTGCCGAACGCGGAGCCCTGCTCCGGCTCGGCGGCCGCTTCGGCCTCGGCCTGGGCGCGCTGCGCACGAGCGGTCGCGGCCTGCTCGAGGCGACCCTTCTCGTCGCGGACCTCGACCTCGCCGTCGATCGACGGTGCCGAGTACTCGAGGCCGGAGACCTCGTCCTCGCCGAGCCCCTTGGCCTCGATGACCGCGTTCTCGCCGTCGGACTGCACCTGGACCTCGAGGTTGAAGAGGTAGCCCACGGACTCTTCGCGGATCTGCCCCATCATCGTCTGGAACAGGGCGTAGCCCTCGCGCTGGTACTCGACCAGCGGGTCGCGCTGCGCCATCGCGCGGAGGCCGATGCCGTCCTTCAGGTAGTCCATCTCGTACAGGTGGTCGCGCCAGCGGCGGTCGATCACCGAGAGCACCACGCGACGCTCGAGCTCACGCATCGCCTCGTCGCCGAGGAGCTCCTCGCGCTGCTGGTAGGCCAGCTTGGCGTCGGAGAGGATCTCGCGGGCCAGGAAGTCACGCGACGCCTTGCCCTTCGAGCCGGCCTCGGTGATGACCTCGTCGATGGAGATCGAGATCGGGTAGAGCGTGCCGAGCTCGGTCCACATGGCGTCGAGGTCCCAGTCGTCCGGGGAGCCTTCGCCGGTGTGGCTGTCGATCACGTCGTCGATGACGGCCTTGAGGAACGACTGCGCGCGGTCGTGCAGGTCGTCGCCCTCGAGGATGTGCCGGCGGTCGCTGTAGATCGCCTCGCGCTGGCGGTTCAGGACGTCGTCGTACTTCAGGACGTTCTTGCGGATCTCGGCGTTGCGGCCCTCGACCTGTGCCTGGGCGGACCGGATCGCACGGCCGACGAGCTTGTTCTCGATCGCCAGGTCGTCCGGCACGTTCGAGCGGCCCATCAGGCTCTCGGCGGCACCGGAGTTGAACAGGCGCATCAGGTCGTCGGTCAGCGACAGGTAGAAGCGGCTCTCGCCCGGGTCACCCTGACGGCCGGAACGACCACGCAGCTGGTTGTCGATGCGGCGCGACTCGTGGCGCTCGGTGCCGAGCACGTACAGGCCGCCGACGGCGCGGACCTTGTCGCCCTCTTCCTCGACCTCGGCCTTGACGCGGGCGAACACGTCGTCCCACTCGGCCTCGTACTCGTCGGGGGTCTCGGTCGGCGAGAGGCCCTTGGCGTGCATCTCCTGCACGGCGAGGAACTCCGCGTTGCCGCCGAGCATGATGTCGGTACCACGACCGGCCATGTTCGTCGCGACGGTGACGGCGCCGAAGCGACCGGCCTGGGCGACGATCGCGGCTTCACGTGCGTGGTTCTTCGCGTTGAGGACCTCGTGCTTGACGCCCTGCTTCGCGAGGAGCTTCGACAGGTACTCGGACTTCTCGACGCTCGTGGTGCCGACGAGGACGGGCTGGCCCTTCTCGTGGCGCTCCGCGATGTCCTCGGCGACCTGCTCGAACTTCGCCTTCTCGTTCTTGTAGACGAGGTCGGTCTGGTCGATGCGCTGCATCGGCTTGTTCGTCGGGATGGGCACGACGCCGAGCTTGTAGGTCGACATGAACTCGGCCGCCTCGGTCTCGGCGGTACCGGTCATGCCGGAGAGCTTCTGGTAGAGGCGGAAGTAGTTCTGCAGCGTGACGGTGGCGAGGGTCTGGTTCTCGGCCTTGACCTCGACACCTTCCTTCGCCTCGATCGCCTGGTGGATGCCCTCGTTGTAGCGGCGGCCCATGAGGATGCGGCCGGTGTGCTCGTCGACGATGAGCACCTCGCCGTTCATCACGACGTAGTCCTTGTCCTTCTTGAACAGGGCGACGGCCTTGATGGAGTTGTTGAGGAACGAGATGAGCGGGGTGTTCGCCGACTCGTACAGGTTCTCGATGCCGAGGTAGTCCTCGACCTTCTCGATCCCGGGCTCGAGGACACCGACCGTGCGCTTCTTCTCGTCGACTTCGTAGTCCTCGCCCGGGGTGAGGCGCTTGGCGATCGAGGCGAACTCGGTGAACCAGCGGTTGGCCTCGCCCGAGGAGGGACCGGAGATGATGAGCGGCGTGCGGGCCTCGTCGATGAGGATCGAGTCGACCTCGTCCACGACGGCGAAGAAGTGGCCGCGCTGCACCATGTCGGAGGCCTGCCACGCCATGTTGTCGCGCAGGTAGTCGAAGCCGAACTCGTTGTTCGTGCCGTACGTGATGTCGGCGGCGTACTGCTCGCGGCGCTCGGCCGGGGTCTGGTTCGCGATGATGCAGCCGGTGGTCATGCCGAGCGCGCGGAAGACGCGGCCCATGATCTCGGACTGGTACGACGCCAGGTAGTCGTTGACCGTGATGACGTGCACGCCGCGCGACGGGATCGCGTTGAGGTACGCGGCGGTCGTCGCGACGAGGGTCTTGCCCTCACCGGTCTTCATCTCGGCGATGTTGCCGAGGTGCAGTGCCGCGCCACCCATGAGCTGCACGTCGAAGTGCCGCATGCCCAGGGTCCGCTTCGCGGCTTCACGCACGGCGGCGAACGCCTCGGGCAGGAGGTCGTCGAGGGTCTCGCCGTTGGCGTACCGCTCGCGCAGCTCCTTGGTCTCGTCGTGGAGTTCCTCGTCGGTGAGGCTCGAGAAGTCGTCCTCGAGGTCGTTGATGGCCGAGGCGTACGCCTTCAGCCGGCGGAGGGTTCGTCCTTCGCCGATGCGGAGGACCTTCTCCAGCACGTTTGCCACGTGAACTCCTTACGAGGTCGTCGCGCGCGACCTGCACGCCCGATCGACCAGTCATGCTAGCAACCCGCGAACGCACGGCGCTGTGAGCGGCGCGGCTGTCGCGGACACGGGTGTGCGCGGCCCGCGAACGGACCGCGCACACGGTGCGGGACCGGAGGTCCCGAGTCGGATCAGGCGATCGCGGCTGCGCGCTCCGCATCGGTGTCGACCGCGGCCGGCGCCTGGCCGGCGGGCACCTCGTCGATGCCGATCACGCCGTAGTCCCAGCCCTTGCGTCGGTACACGACACTCGGACGGCGGGTCTCGGCGTCGAGGAACAGGTAGAAGTCGTGCCCGACGAGTTCCATGTAGTACAGGGCGTCGTCGACCGTCATCGGGGCGGCCTCGAAGACCTTGTGCCGGATGACGACCGGGCTGTAGACCTCGTTCTCGTCCTCGGCGGCCTCTTGATCGACGACCGGGACGGCACCGGTCGCGACGTCCTCGATGAGCTTGCCGTCGGCCGGGACGACGCCCATGCCGTCGAAGCCGCTGCCGGCGGCCTCGGCGACCGAGGTGGGGCGGTGCCGGCCGTGGTGCACCTTGCGGCGGTCACGCGCCCGACGGAGGCGTTCCATGATCCGCGCGAAGGCGAGGTCGAAGGCGGCGTACTTGTCCGACGCCGCGGACTCGGCCCGTACGAGCGGCCCCGGTCCGATCAGCGTGAGCTCCACGCGGTCCTCGCCCTGGCTGCCGCTCGACTTCTCGTGGTGGCGGCTGATGCGCACCTCGAAGGCGAGGGCGCGGTCGGCGAGCACGTCGATCTTCTCGGACTTCTGTTCGACGTAGGTGCGGAAACGGTCGGTGACCCCGACGTTCCGGCCCGTGATCGTCACGTCCATGTGGCGGCTCCCATCCAGTGTCGGCGCGTCGCCTCCGTCCGGCGACCCGAACGCCTTGTCGCGAGGCTAGACCCGGCGCGCCCTCGGCGTCACGGGGAGGCGGCGAGTCCGTCGGACACTCACCGGACACACAGCGGCCACCGGGTGTTCACCGATCATCAGTCGTCGACGCTCGCCACGGCGACGCAGCGCACCACCCGACCGCCCGCCGCCCGCACCGCGCGCACGCCCTCGGCCATCGTGACGCCCGTCGTCACGACGTCGTCGACGAGCACGACGTCGCGGCCGTCGACACCGGTCGCCCGCAGGGTACCGACGGTCGCGGCGACGCGTTCCACCGCCGACCGCTCCTTCTGCCCCGGTCCGGATCGCCGTCGTCCGGCAGGGGTCCGGCCGAGGCGCCCCGTGTGCCGGACACCACCACGGGCGAGCAGCAGCACCACCGGGTCGAACCCACGGCGGCGGGCACCCGCGCGGGACGGCGGCACCCGGAGCACCACGGTGCCGTCCGGGGCCGCGGCGAGCGCCGCGCGGACGAGGGCACCGAAGCGGACACCGAGCGGACGGGCGACGTCGACCCGGCCCCGGAGCTTGAGTTCGAGCACCAGGGTGCGGACCAGCCCCTCGTACTCGAAGGCCGCGTCGAGCCGGACGCCGGCGACCAGCCGGACCCGCCTCGGCCGTGCGTCGAGCGCCGCGCGGCACGGTGGGCAGAGCGCGCGGTCCGGGCGGCCGCAGCCCAGGCAGGCGACGGGCAGGAAGAGCCCGAGCACGGCGAGCAGGGCGTCACGCCACGGGGTGGGGGCGTCGTCAGGGGGCATGCCCACGACTGTGGCGGTGACCGGACGACGGCGGTGGGCCGGTGTGCCGGACGGTGAACGGGCCTCCAGGCCGGCTGGGGTGTGGAGGACGGTGGCGTCAGCGCTGGATGCCGAGCACGTCGGCGGTGACGCCCGTGGAGTCCCAGCCGCCCCCGGTGGACTGCAGGACGTCGCCGCTCGACATCCGGAGCAGCAGGGCGCCGCCGCTGCCGCCGCTGATCGCGGTGGCGCGCCCGTCAGGCTTCGGCAGGGTGCTCGACTTGCCGCCGATGGTGGTGCGGACGATGTTCGGACCGGTCGGCGTCTGCCCGACCGAGGCGACGTCGGTGTCGTTCACCCACGTGGCGTCGACCGCGGTGCCGCTGGCGGCCTGCACCCGGACCGGGGCGCCGAACGAGGTCGGTGACCGGTCGGAACCGCGGATGATCGCCATCACGTACAGGCCGGGGCCGTCCGCGGTCTCGATGAGCGCGAGGGCCCTGGTGGAGTCGCGGGACACCTGGAACGACACGAGGTCGCCGCGCGGCAACGTGGTGCGCACCTGGTGGGGGTCGCCGCCGAGGCCGTACGCGGTGATGTGACGGGTGTCGGACTGCTGCCCCACCCAGACGAAGCCGAGGTCGTCGACCGCGGGGGCGACGAGGCCCTCGCGGGCGTCGACGCGCAGGCGGTCCTTGCCACGCACGACGACGACGCCGTCCCGGTTGCCGACGGCGGCGGTGGTGCCGGACGCCGACAGGGCGATCGAGGTCGGGTCGAGGCCGGCGATCGCGGCCCCGACGCCGCTGCCGAGCTCGGCGACCTTGCCGGTGCCCGAGGCGGCGTAGCCGACGACGCCGTCCTCGTCGACCAGGGGTCGGGGGTCGACGTCGGGGTTCTGCTGGGCGTCCGCTCCCCCGGAGTCCGGCACCGACAGCGTCGCGCCCTCGATCGTCATCGACACCGACGAGATGGTGGCGACCGAGGCGAGGGACTTGCTGAGCTGTTCGCGCATCCGGACCTTGTCGACCGTGCTCGCACGCAGGGCGTCGCTCGACAGGTCGACCAGGGCGGTGCCGCTGTCGATCGTCACCGCGTTGAGGGACAGCTGTGTGCCCTCCGGGAACGACGAGACGACGGCGCCCTTCAGCCAGTCGGCGGGGCCGGCGAGCAGGGCGCTGGCGATGCGGGTGCTGGTGGAGGACCGAGCGAGGAACCAGCGCTGGTCGGGCACCAGGAAGCGGTAGGTCGGGTCGTAGAAGTACAGGGCGTGCGCCTGGAACACCGACTCGAAGCTGACCGGCGACAGGATGATGCCGTCCGGGGCGTAGGCGATGCGCCACTCGCCGTCCTCGCGGACGAACTGGAACGTCAGCGTCGACGAGGTCGGGCGGACCGCCTGGGTGTACTCCCCGTCGGAGTCGACCGTGGCGCTGGCCGTCATCGTGTAGGTGAGCTCGCGGTCGTCGGCGCGCTCGACGGTGCCGCTGCCGTCCCGGATCGTGACGCCCTGCCGGGGGTTCCACCGCTGGGCGAAGTCGGCGGCCAGGAACTGCCGGGCGATCGCGTAGTTGTCCTGGGCGCCGGTGGCGGCGGCGATGAACCCGCGGAGGATCGCCGTCTGGTCGGACCCGGTGATCGGCTTGTCCGGCCGGAAGTCGACGCCCGAGAGCGACTCGTCCTTGATGGTCTGCCCGGTGCGCACGGCACCGTCGGTCGGGATGGCCGCGCAGGCGGTGACCGCGAGCAGGCTGACCGCGGCGAGCGCGACGGCGAGGACGTGGCGGATCCGGTGGCGCATCAGGACTCCTCTCGCACGGCGCGGGGGCCGTCGTACGACTCGTCGAGCTCGGGCAGCGGGATGGCCGAGGTGGCGGTGGTGCCCTGCTCGTTGCGGGGCAGGGTGAGCACGAACGTCGATCCCGCGCCTGGTCGGGACCACACGTCGATGCGCCCGCCGTGGAGCTTCGCGTCGCCGAGGCTGATCGCGAGGCCGAGGCCGGTGCCGCCGATGGTTCGCTTGCGGCTCGGGTCGGCCCGCCAGAAGCGGTCGAACACCCGTGCGGCGTCCTCCGGCGGCATGCCGACGCCCTGGTCGCGGACGGCGATGGCGACGGTGCGTGCGTCGCTGTCGACGACGACCTGCACGGGCTTCGCGTCGCCGTGCTCGATGGCGTTGCCGACGAGGTTGCGCAGGATCCGGCGGACCCGCTTGGCGTCGAGCCGCATCGTGGTGTGGCCGCCGGGGGTCGCGAGCTGCAGGTCGATGCCGGCGCGTTCGGCCAGCGGGCGGAACTCCTCGACGATGTCCGCGGCGAGGGAGGCCGGCACGACGGGTGCGGTGTCGAGCTGCACCGCCTGGGCGTCGTACCGGGAGATCTCGAGCAGGTCGGCGAGGAGCATCTCGAAGCGCTCCACCTGGGCGTGCAGGAGCTCTGCGGACCGGCCGACCGACGGTTCGAACGCGTGCCGGGAGTCGTAGAGCATGTCGCCGGCGAGCCGGATCGTGGTGAGCGGGGTGCGGAGCTCGTGCGACACGTCGGACACGAACCGCTGCTGCACGCGGGAGAGCTCGGCGAGCTGGGTGATCTGGCGGCTGACCGCCTCGGCCATCCCGTTGAAGCTCCGTGCCAGGGTCGCCAGGTCGTCCTGGCCGCGCACCGGGATGCGTTCGTCGAGGCGCCCCGCGGCGATCTTCCGGCTCGTCTCGGCGGCTCCGCGGATCGGCACGACGACGAGCCGGACGACGAGCGAGGTGACCAGGGCGATGAGCACCATGAGCGCCACACCGCCGATGGAGAGGGTCTGGGAGACGAAGTCCAGGGTCTGCTGCGCGTCGGAGAGGTCGTAGACCAGGTACAGCTCGTACTGGCCGGCGCTCGGGATCTGCAGCGTGGACCCGACGGCGAGGCCCGGCACCCGGCGCCCGTCGTCGTCGAGTTCGACGGGCTGCAGGCTGAGCCGACCGGTGTTCTGCGCGACCTCCTTGCGCAGGGCGTCGGTGATCACCGCGTCCGGGAAGTCCTGGCTGGCGATGGTCTGCAGTGTCTGCGGGGTGGACTGGTCCGGGCTCCGCTCGATGGCGATGCTCGTGCCGCCCGGACTCGTCGTGTTCGACAGGATCGCCTGCTGCGCCTCGTTCTGCAGGGTCTCGAGCTCGGACTGGTTGTTGTCCTCGGCCGCCGTCGCCGCGTCGAAGATCCCCTGGGCGACGATGGTGGCCCGTGCGGACTCGGACTCGATCTGGTCGCGGCGCTGCGAGTAGACGTTCGTCGAGATGCTCACCATGACCGCGGTGCCGATGATCCCCACCGCGAGCCCGGTCGTCATCACGGTGATGGCAACCGAGCGGAACATGAGCGAGCGCCGCCACAGGTAGGCGATCGGACGCCAGGCGCGTCGGAGCCAGCGCCGCATCCGGCGACGGCTGCGGTCGACGACGCCGATCGAGACGGTGGTGCTGCCGGACCCACCGGCACCGCCGGACCCACCGGCCCCGGTGGCCCGGCCGGAGCGTGCCGAGCCCGACGGGCGCGTCGAGGGCGGCACGGTGCTCAGGCTCCTCCGGCGCGGTACCCGACGCCGCGGACCGTGGTGACGGTCTTCGGGTTGTCCGGGTCGTGCTCGATCTTCGCGCGGAGCCGCTGCACGTGCACGTTCACCAGGCGGGTGTCCGCCTTGTAGTGGTAGCCCCAGACCTGCTCGAGCAGCATCTCGCGGGTGAACACCTGGTTCGGCTTCTCGGCGAGCGCCCGGAGCAGGTCGAACTCGAGCGGCGTGAGCGCGATCACGGTGTCACCGCGGCGCACCTCGTGCCCGGCGACGTCGACCGTGACGTCGCCGACGTGCAGGACGGT
Organism: Curtobacterium sp. MCSS17_006; assembly: GCF_003234215.1. Classification (NCBI taxonomy): domain Bacteria; kingdom Bacillati; phylum Actinomycetota; class Actinomycetes; order Micrococcales; family Microbacteriaceae; genus Curtobacterium; species Curtobacterium sp. MCSS17_006. Next base: position 83,832 of record NZ_QKSO01000015.1, read on the forward strand.
GGCGTCGGACGCGCTCGGCCGCAGGCGGGTCCGGATGCGCGCGACGAGCTCCTTCGGGTTGAAGGGCTTCACGACGTAGTCGTCGGCACCGTTCTCGAGCCCGAGGACGACGTCGGCGGTGTCGCTCTTCGCCGTGAGCATGATGATCGGCGTGCCGCTCTCGGCACGGATGCGCTTGCACACCTCGATGCCGTCGATGCCGGGCAGCATGACGTCGAGCAGGACGAGGTCCGGCTTGGTGGCGTGGAACGCGTCGACGGCGTCGTTGCCGTCGGCGCTGAACTCGGGTTCGTACCCCTCGGAGCGGAGCACGATGCCGATCATCTCGGAGAGGGCCTGGTCGTCGTCGACGACGAGGATGCGCGGTGTCATGTGATCTGGACTCCGGGTGGCGTGCGGGTGCCGTGGTCGGCACGTGTCCCCACACGATAGCCGAGGCCCCGCCGCGCCGGGTTTTCCGCCAGGATGGGGGTGGACCGTGCATCGCTGGCTCGGTCCGACACGACGAGGGGGCTGGAGTCATGTCCGATTGGCACACACCGGGCGGTGGGCAGCAGGGTGCGCCGACGCCGCCGGCGTCCGGACCGGCGCAGGGACCAGGACCCCAGCCTGGAGGCCCGTCCCGCTTCTCCGTGTCGCCGCAGCCCGCCCCGGGGCCGGGTCCGGGGCGACCGGGCGGTCCGTCCGGTGGCTCGCGTCCGGTGATCCCGCTGCGTCCGCTCGGCCTCGGGGACATCCTGGCCGGGGCGTTCACCGTCTTCCGCCGGAACGCCCGCGTGCTGCTGCTCTGGAGCGTGCTGCTGAGCGGTGTGCTCGGCCTGCTCTCGACGCTGGCCAGCACCTTCGGGCAGCAGGCGTTGCAGTCGCGGATGTTCTCGGCCCTCGACGGCGGCAGCGGTGCCGACTCGGTGGTCGCTGGCACGCTGACGCTCACGGCACTGCTCTCGGTCGTGCTGCCGTTCCTCGCCTACCTCGGTCGCGGGTTCCTGGTGGCGCCGGTCGCCGCGGACACCGGGCAGCGGGTCCTCGGCCGTCGCGCCACGTTCCGGGGGCTGTGGGCGCTGCTCGCCGGCCGCCGGTGGTCCGTCGTCGCGTGGATGCTCGTGCAGATCGGGGCCGGTGTGGTCCTCGCGCTCCTGGCTGGGCTCGTGTTCTTCGGGGTGTTCGCGGCCATGGGCGCCGCCGACTCCGGCACCGGGTGGTTCGTGCTGGCACTCGTGCTGTTCGTGCTCGGCATCGGTGTCGTCGTCGTGTGGCTCGCCACGCGCTTCGTGCTCACCGTCCCGACCATCGCGCTCGAGGGCCGGCCGGTCTTCGCCGCAGCCGCACAGTCGTGGCGCCTGACCCGCGGGGCCTTCTGGCGGACCTTCGGCATCCTGCTGCTCGTGCAGCTCATGTTCGGGTTCGCGGCGTCCATCGCGTCGATCCCGCTCACCATCGGCGCCGTGCTCGTCGGGGGCACCTTCGACCCGCTCGGGCAGACGGGTGGCACGTCGGGAGCCGGCACCGGTGCGGTCATCGCCATCGTCGTCGGCAGCCTGCTCGCGATCGCGGTGCAGTGCATCACCGACGTGCTGAGCGCCTCGATCACCACGTTCCTCGCCATCGACCGGCGGATCCGCACCGAGGCCCTCGACCAGCGGATCGCATCGCACCTGGACTCCGGGCAGCCGACCGACCCGTTCGCACCGTCCGAGCCCGTCGCACGCCCGCCGTGGCCGCCGCAGCAGCAGTGGGGTGGCCAGCGGTGGCAGGCGCAGCAGCAGTCGTGGCCCGGGCAGCAGCAGTGGCAGCCCGGTCACCAGCAGCAACCCTGGCAGCCCGGTCAGCAGCAGCAGCCGTGGCAGCCCGGTCAGCAGCAGCCGCCGTGGCAGCCCGGTCAGCAGCAGCCGCAGCAGCAGCCGTGGCAGCAGGGTCCGGGTCAGGCGCCGCCGAACGGCTCCGCGTGACGGCGGTCGACCCGGACGAAGCGCGTCGCCTGCTCGAGCGCGAACTCGAGCGGTCCGCCTACGACGCTGCCCGGCCGACGTGGTGGGACCGTGCCTCGCGCTCCTTCCTCGACTGGCTCGGATCGCTCCGCGCCGACGGCATCGACTCCCCCGCGGCGGCCCGCACGGCGCTGGTGATCGCGATCGTGGTGCTCGTCGCGGTCGTCGTGCTCGTCGTCGTCGCCCGCGGACTCCCCCGCCGGCGCGCCCGGGCCGGTGACGGTGACACCGGCGGGGTGTTCGACGCCGACGACCTGCGCTCCGCCCGGGAACTCCTCGAAGCGGCCCAGGCCGCCGTCCGTCGCGCCGACTGGTCGGCAGCGGTGCTCGACGGGTTCCGCGCGATCGCCAGGGGGCTCGGCGAACGCGACCTGGTGCCCGACGTGCCCGGAGCCACCGCGCGGACGATCGCCGCGCGGGGTGCCGTGCCGTTCCCCGCGTCGGCCGGTGCACTCGACGCGGCAGCGACCGCCTTCGACGCGGTCCGGTACCTCGGTGCCGAGGCCGACGAAGCCGCGGCCCTGCGCGTGCTCGACACCGAGCGGACCGTCCGGCAGGCCCGGCCCGCCCGGGCCGAAGAACCGGTGGTGCCGGCATGACGACCGACACCGCCACGCGGACGAGCGCCGGACCGACTCCTGCTCCGGCTCCGGCTCCGGCCGAGGGACGCCGGTTCCGCATCGGGTTCTGGGTCGCGATCGTCCTGGTCGGCGTCCTGCTCGCCGCGCTGACCGCCGTCGTGCAGGGCACCGACCCGGACGCACCGCGCGCACTCGACCCGACCTCGACGACGGCCAGTGGTTCGGCCGCGCTGGTCCGGGTGCTCGAGCAGCGGGGCACCGCGGTCTCCGTCACCGACACCGTCGACGGCGTCGGCGGGATCGACGGCGGCACGGTGTTCATCGACGACTCCGACGGGGCGCTCGACCCCGCCGTCGCGGAACGCATCGCCCGCACGGCCCGGCACGTCGTGGTCGTCGGGACGAGCGGCGCCGGCCTCGATGCGCTGCTCGGGTTCCCGGTCGACCCGCCCGCCCAGATCGACGGTGACGCCACCGTCTCGACGGCCTCGTGCGGGATCCCGGCGGCGGCCTCGGCAGCGCGGGTGACGACCGCCGGCTCCGGGTACACCGTGGACGACGACGCCGCCGAACGGTGCGCGCCGACGGGCAAGGGCGGCTCCCGGGTCTGGGGCCTCGTGCGCACCACGACCCCGGGCGGCGACGTCACCCTGCTCGGCACGACCTCGGCGTTCCGGAACGACACGATCGCCACCGCCGGGAACGCCGCGCTCGCCCTCGGGCTGCTCGGCGCCGACGAGCGACTCGTCTGGTACGCCCCGGCCGTCGGCACCCCCGACGCCGCACCGACGCTCGGCGAGCTCGCCCCGCCGTGGGTCCCGAGCGCGCTCGCACTGCTCGCCCTCGTGGCCGTGGCGGCCGGTGTCTGGCGGGGCCGACGGCTCGGCCCGCTCGTCGTCGAGCGGTTGCCCGTCGTCGTCCGTGCTGCCGAGACCACCGAGGGTCGCGCCCGGATGTACGCCCGCACCCGTGACCGCACCCACGCCCTCGACACCCTGCGCGTCGCCGCCGTCCGCCGCATCGGCCGGATGCTCGGACTTCCCCGATCGGCACACGTCGACGAGGTCGTCCGGACCGCGGCCCAGGCCACCGGCATCCCGCACACCCGTGTCGGCGCCGTGCTCGTCGGTGGGACCACCGACGACGACCGTGCGCTCGTCGACGGCACCGCCGCGCTCGACGACCTCGAACGCGCCGTCCGCCGGGCGACCTCCGGTGACCGACCGACCTCCGACCCCGACCGACCAGGAGCACGACCGTGACCGACCTGCCCCCTGCCACCACCGAGCACACCGCACCGGAGCACGACCCCACGACTGCGGCCGGCTCCGACCTGCGCGACGCGTTCGGCCGGGTCCGCACCGAGGTCGCCAAGGCCGTCGTCGGCCAGGAGGGCGCGGTCTCCGGCATGATCGTCGGACTCCTCGCACAGGGGCACGTGCTGCTCGAGGGCGTCCCCGGTGTCGCGAAGACCCTGCTCGTCCGCAGCCTCGCCGCCGCGATGACGCTCGACACGAAGCGCATCCAGTTCACGCCGGACCTGATGCCCGGCGACGTCACCGGGTCGCTCGTCTACGACGCCTCGACCGGCACGTTCCCGTTCCGCGAGGGCCCCGTCTTCACGAACGTCCTGCTCGCCGACGAGGTCAACCGCACGCCGCCGAAGACCCAGTCGGCCCTGCTCGAGGCGATGGAGGAACGCCAGGTGAGCGTCGACGGCGACGCCCGGGCCCTGCCCGACCCCTTCTTCGTCGCCGCGACGATGAACCCGATCGAGTTCGAGGGCACCTACACGCTGCCCGAGGCGCAGCTCGACCGGTTCCTGATGAAGCTGACGCTCGACATCCCGCCGCGCGACGTCGAGTGGCAGGTGCTCCGGCGCCACGCCGACGGGTTCGTGCCGCGAGACGTCCGGTCCGCCGGCATCACCCCGGTGGTCGGCGTCGACGAGGTCGTGCGGGCGCAGCGTGCCGTCCGCGACGTCGGGGCCCGCGACGACGTGCTCGCGTACATCGTCGACCTCGCCCGGGCCACCCGGCAGGCACCGTCCGTCCGCGTCGGGGTGAGCCCCCGCGGAGCGACGGCACTGCTCGCGGCCGCCAAGGCCTGGGCCTGGCTCACCGGCTACGACGCGATCACCCCGGACCACGTGCAGGCCATGACCCTGCCGGTCTGGCGGCACCGCCTGCGGGTCGCCGCCGACGCCGAGCTCGAGGGCGTCGGCGCCGACGGTGTGCTCCAGCAGGTGCTCGAGCAGGTGCGGGTGCCGATCTAGTGGCGGTCTCCGGCCGGTTCGTCGCGCTCCTCGCCGTCGCCCTCGTGCCCACCGTGCTGCTCGGCAGCGGGTGGGCCGGTCTGGCGTGGGTCGGGGTGGTGCTGCTCGCCGCGGCACTCGACGTCGTGCTCGCCGCCGACCTGCGACGGGTCCGCGTGGAGCGGCGGATGCCCCGGCTCGCTCGACGCGACAGCACCGCGGACGGCACCCTCGTGCTCGCCAACGACGGCTCCCGGACGGTCCGCGGTGTGGTCCGTGACATGTGGGAGCCGTCGGCCGGCCACCGTCCCCGTCGGATCCGGATGACGGTCCCCGCCGGGGAGCGACGGACGGCCCGGATGCGCTTCACACCGTTCCGTCGTGGTCGACGCCGCACCACCGGGGTCGCCGTGCGGTCCTTCGGTCCCCTGGGCCTCGCCGCACGGCAGCGGGTCGTCGCGGCACCGGGCGAACTCGTCGTGACGCCGCCGTTCCGCTCCCGGCGGCACCTACCGTCGCGGTTGGCACGGCTCCGCGAGCTCGACGGCGAGACCACGCTGCAGCTCCGCGGGCACGGCACCGAGTTCGACTCGCTGCGCGACTACGTGCGCGGCGACGACGTGCGGTCCATCGACTGGCGCGCCACCGCGCGGCGGCAGGACCTCGTCGTCCGCACCTGGCGGCCGGAACGCGACCGACGCGTCGTCGTCGTGGTCGACGCGGGCCGGGCGGGTGCCGGCCGCGTCGCCGACGAACCCCGACTCGACACCTTCATCGAGTCGGCGCTGCTCCTCGGTGCCCTCGCGGCAGCCGCCGGTGACCGCGTCGACCTGGTGGTCCTCGACGACACCGCACACGACCGCGTGCACGGCGCCACCCGCACCGACGTCGTGCAGCGCTTCGGTGAGGCCCTCGCGATGGCCGAGCCCGGGCTCGCCGCGACCGACTGGGCATCCGTCCCCGCGCTCGTCGACTCGATCACGACCTCGCGCGCCATGGTCGTCCTCGCCTCGAGCCTCGACTCCGTCGGCGCCTCGGGCGACCTGCTCGCCGTGCTCCCCCGGCTGTCCCGACGGCACGCCGTCGTCGTGACGAGCATCGAGGACCCGGCCGTCCAGCGGATGGCGCGCGGCGGGGTGGACCCGACCACGGCGATCCGCACGGCGCGAGGCGGACGGGTGCCGGGCCTCCCGACCGGCGCGGAGCGCGACGTCTACCGACGCGCGGCCGCCGAACGCACCCTGCTCGACGCGGACGGTGCGGCCGACGTCGCACGGCGCTCCGGCGCCGAGGTCGTGCGCGGCGCACCGGCGGACGTCCCGCCGCTCGTCGCCGACGCCTACATCCGGGCGAAGGCCACCGGCCGGCTCTGAACCGGGACGGACGTCAGCCGGCCACCAGGGCGGTGGAGCCGCGCTCGAACTCCTCGAGGTCGCCGCGCTCCCCCGCTCGGTACGCGCGGCCGCCGAGCACCCACTGGTAGGCGAGCACCGCGACCAGTGCGAGGGTGCCGATGCCGATCTTGATCGGCCACGGCCAGTCCTGCCGCGTCACCACGCCCTCGACGATGCCGGACAGCAGCAGGGTCAGGGTCAGGCCGATCGCGATGGTGATGAGTGCGCGGCCGTCCTCGGCGAGGGCCTGGGCGCGCGTGCGTCCAGGCCCCGGCGCCACCCACGACCAGAAGATCATCAGCCCCGCACCGCCCGCGAGGAACACCGAGTAGAGCTCGAGCTGCCCATGCGGGGAGATGTAGAGGAAGAAGTCGGCCAGGCGGCCCTGGGAGTGCATGATCGCGGCGGAGACCCCGAGGCTGACGGCGTTCTGCATGATCGAGAACGGCACGAAGACCCCGGTGATGCCGAACGCCACCATCGTCGCGGCGATGTAGGCGTTGTTCGTCCAGACCTGCGCGGTGAAGGCCCCGAGGCCACGGTCGGAGTAGTAGTCGACGAAGTCCTGCGTGGCGTACCGGCGCAGGGCCTCGTCGCTGCCGAACGTCGCCGTCGCACCCGGGGTGGTGGTGATCCAGACGGCGACGATCGCCCCGATCGCCACCGTGGCGAGCGCGACCCAGATGGTGACCCAGCGGGTCCGGTAGAGCGCCGCGGGCAACTGCCGCGTGAAGAACAGGGCGACGGCGGTCAACGGGTCGACGGGCGTGCCGGTGAAGCGCAGACGGGCGCGGAACAGCGTGAGCGAGAGCCGGTCGCCGGTCACGGTGCGCGGTGCGGCGCCCCGGATGCGGGCGAGGTCGGTCGCGGCCTCCTGGTAGCCGGCGACGAGCCGGTCGACGTCTGCGCCGGACCGGTGCCGGGCACGCGCCAGACGGTCGAGCTCCTGCCACCGGTCACGGTGCACCTCGGTGTAGGCGTCCAGGTCCACGTGTTCCCCCTCAGGTCGCGCGATCTCCGACAGAATGATCCCATGCCGAAGCCCCGCACGCCGCGTGACCTCGCCGACGCCCGGTTCTCGCGCGACCTCGACGAGACCGCCGACGAGCTGGTGGTGGGCGAGGGTGTCGCGCTCGACGTCCAGCCCGCCGGACTCGTGCTGCGGCTCGCGGCCGCGCTGCTGGACGGCCTGTGCGTCCTCGTCCTGTTCGTGCTCGCGCTCTTCGGCGTCTGGCGGCTCTGGCCGAGGGGGCTCGAGCCGGCCTGGGGTGCTGCGCTCAACATCGTGCTGCTCGTCGTCGTGCTCGTGCTGGTGCCCGCGGCGGTCGAGACCGTGACGAAGGGGCGGAGCGTCGGACGGTTCGCCACCGGCACCCGGGTCGTCCGGCTCGACGGCGGCGCGATCGGCTTCCGGCACGCCTTCACCCGGTCGCTCGTCGGCCTGTTCGAGCTCTGGATGACGTTCGGCTCGGTCGCCCTGCTCGTCGCGCTGTTCGGCAGTCGGCCTCGGCGCCTCGGGGACCTGCTGGCGGGCACGATCGTGCAGCACGAGCGACTGCCGAAGCAGCGGGACCCCGAGGTGCTGCTGCCCCCGGAGCTGACGGCCTGGGCCGGTGTCGCGGACGTCTCGGCGCTGCCGCAGCGGTTGGAGAACCGCCTCGGTGCGTTCTTCCGCGGGGCTGCGCTGATGCGCCCCGAACTGCGCGAGGCGGCGGCGCAGACCCTGGCGGCGGAGGTGTCCGCGTTCGCGCACCCGGTGCCGCCGGTCCCGCCCGAGGTCTTCCTGGCCGGGGTCGTCGTGCTGCGGCGTCGTCGGGACATCCGGGCGCTGGGTGCCCGCGCCGAACTGCTGACCGCCGCGGGGGCGACGGCGGCCGCGCCCCCGCCGGGCTTCCCGCGCTGACGCGCGGAGCGGCGCTGACTGCCCCCGCGCCACACTGCGAAACGGACACAGCACCGCGGAGATCCACGGTGCTGTGTCCGGAACCAGGTTCCGCCGGCCCCAGGCCGCCCCGCCGCGCTCAGTAGCGGTAGTGGTCCGGCTTGAAGGGACCCTCGACCGGGACACCGATGTACGCCGCCTGCTCCGGACGCAGCGACGTCAGCTGCACCCCGAGTGCGTCGAGGTGCAGGCGCGCGACCTTCTCGTCCAGGTGCTTCGGCAGCACGTACACGCCCGTCGGGTACTCCTCGCGCCGGGTGTGCAGCTCGATCTGCGCGAGCACCTGGTTCGTGAACGAGTTGCTCATCACGAACGACGGGTGCCCGGTGGCGTTGCCGAGGTTCATGAGCCGGCCCTCGGACAGCACCAGGATCGACCGCCCGGTCGGCAGCCGCCACTCGTGCACCTGCGGCTTGATCTCGACCTTCGAGACGCCGGGCAGGGCTTCGAGCCCCGCCATGTCGATCTCGTTGTCGAAGTGCCCCACGTTCGCCACGATCGCCAGGTGCTTCAGCCCGAGCATCTCGTCGACACCGACCACGCCCAGGTTGCCGGTGCACGTGATGACCATGTCGACGGTGTCGACGACGTCCGCCAGGCGCGCGACCTGGTAGCCGTCCATCGCCGCCTGCAGCGCGCAGATCGGGTCGACCTCGCTGACGATGACACGGGCACCCTGCCCGCGGAGCGCCTCGGCCGCACCCTTGCCGACGTCGCCGTAGCCGACGACGAAGGCGACCTTGCCGCCGATGAGCACGTCGGTGGCCCGGTTCAGGCCGTCGGGCAGCGAGTGCCGGATGCCGTACTTGTTGTCGAACTTCGACTTCGTCACGGAGTCGTTGACGTTGATCGCCGGGAACTTCAGCTCGCCGTTCCGGAACAGCTCGTACAGGCGGTGGACGCCCGTGGTGGTCTCCTCGGTGACGCCCTGGATGTCGGCCGCGATGCGGGTCCAGCGGTCCGACGACGTCTCGAGCGACCGCGCGACGGTGTCGAGCACGATCTTCCACTCGGTGCTCGCGTCCGGCTCGGCGACCGGAGCGGCACCGGCCGCCTCGGCGTCGGCGCCGGTGTGCACGAGCATCGTGGCGTCGCCGCCGTCGTCGAGGATCAGGTTCGGCCCGGTCCAGTCGGCACCCGCCGCGGCGGCCTCGTCGCTCCAGTCGAAGATGCGGCTGGTGCACCACCAGTACTCCTCGAGCGTCTCGCCCTTCCACGCGAACACCGGGACGCCGGCGGGGGCGTCCGGGCTGCCGGTGGGTCCGACGGCGACGGCGGCCGCGGCTTCGTCCTGGGTGGAGAAGATGTTGCAGCTGGCCCAGCGCACCTGCGCGCCGAGGGCGACGAGCGTCTCGATGAGCACCGCGGTCTGCACCGTCATGTGCAGGGACCCGGCGATGCGTGCGCCGGCGAGCGGCTGCGCCGCGGCGAACTCGTCACGCAGTGACATCAGGCCCGGCATCTCGTTCTCGGCGAGGCGGATCTGGTGCCGGCCGGCCTCGGCGAGGGACAGGTCGGCGACGCGGAACGCAGCAGCGGTGCGGGTTTCGGTGGGCATGCCCACCAGTCTTCCATGCCGGGAGGCGCGGATCACCAGCCGATCCCGGTCACGTTCCCCGGGCCTCCAGACCGACCCCCGCACCCACGTCGCGGACGCGAGCTGTCAGTCGACGTCGCGCGGCAGCGGCTCGCGCCGCACCACCTGCCAGCCGCGCGGGACGCGCAGGGAGGCAGCGTGCCGGGCGCAGAGGTCGTAGCCGTGCGGCTCGACCCGGGTCGACAGCGGACCGACGACCACCATGGAGTCGCCGTAGTCGTACGTCAGGGTCGACGAAGCGCTGTTGGCACACGCCACCTTGCTGCAGATCCGCACGTCCATCTCGACAGGGAGCCTAGCGGAGCGTCCGGCGCGCACCCGTCCCCGCGTACGATGTGGGGATGCGTCGGAAGCCTCGCCTCGTCACCCCGGTCGACCGCGGTCGGGGGCGCTCCCGGCACGGCCGCGGTGGGCGCTCGAGTGTCACCGGGCCCGAGCTCGCGCCGATCATCACCCGCGCCGAGGCGTTCGACCGGATCGTCGGTGACAGCGCGCACTACCTGCTCGGCCTCTGGCCCGAGGAACTGTCCGGCGTGGTGTTCCAGGTGGCGGACATGCCGAGCGACACGACCCTGCCGGACGAGATGCCGCGCTGGCGCATCGACCGCGACACCCGCCGCGTGACCGTCTTCCGGATCCCCGTCGAACGGGTGAACCGGAGCCCCGAGAAGGACGACTCGGACCGGCGCATCATCATCGAGACCGCGGTGTTCCGCGCGGTCGGCGAGCTGATCGGCAAGGACCCCTGGGACCTGGCGCCGGACCGCTACCGACACTGGTGAGCCGGGCGGACCGCGCCGGGCGTCAGGGGTAGACGCGGACCGGGGTGGAGACGTCGGTGGCCGGACGCACCGGGAACCCGGCGATGCCGTCGGCCCCGCGGTAGGTCACGCCCGCGACGATGCCCTCCGTCCCGGTCAGCGTGAGCTGCTTCGCGGTCTGCACCGGGAGCGTCACGGTCGCACCGGACAGGATCTTCAGCGTGCGCCGCTCGTCGCCCGACCGCACCGTGACGGAGCGGTCCTGGCGGGTGGGGTTCACGAAGTTCAGCCGCACGCCCTCGCCCGGGGCGATGGCGGTGATCGTCCGGTCCCCCAGCGGCTCGGCCGAGGCGAACCACCCGAGGTCGGTGCCGCTGCTGGCACCGTCGGTCGGCGTCGTGGTGCGTGCACCGGTGACGATCGGCTCGGTCGAGGTGACGGTGAACGAGTACCGGCCGTCCGGGAAGTCGTCGAGCGGGACATCGGTGACGACCCCGGGCTCGGCGGTGGCGTTGACGGTCGTGCCGCCGCCGTCGGCCGTGCTGATGCCGAGGGTGACGCGGGCCGACTTCGTGCCGGGGACGAACAGCCGGACGATCGGTGCCGCGTCGGCCGTGTCGTCGCCGCGCTGGGCGGCCTGCGCGTCGGCGAGGGCGACGGCGGGGATGACCTGCGAGCGGGACGGCGCGGCCCCACCGGAGACGATGTCGTAGCCGCCCGGGGTGAGGGTGCGGACGACGGACTCCTGCATGTGCGCGACGATCTGGCCGCCGGACGACGTGACGTGCACGACCGTCGAGGCGGCGTCGGACACGAAGCCCGACAGCGGGACGACCTTCTGCGTGTTCGGCGCGACGACGATGCCGGTGGTCCCGGGGGCGCTGACCGTCCCCGAGCCGTCGAAGATCGCCAGGTCGACCGTGGCGTTCACGTCGGTCGGGTTCGAGAGCGTGACGAGGCTCGTCCGACCGGTCTCCGTCGAGCCGCCGACGAGCCACGTGGACTGGGTCGGGTCATCGCACGAGGCAGCGCCCGCCCCCACCAGGTCGCCGCTCGAGACGCTCTGGAAGCTGCTGCCCGCGACCTGCGGCGTCGTCTCGCCAGCGGGGGCCGTCAGGAGCCGGGGGTCGCTGCCGCCGGTGGTCGAGGAGTCGAGCGAGGACCGCTCGACCGTCGAACCGGTCGTCGCGGTCGCGACGGTCGCGGCGCCGACGGTGCTCGCCTGCGTCGCGTCGTTGCCGGCGTCGTCGGACAGGCGCAGCGCACTGCCGGCGCAGACACGCTCGGCGGCAGCGGGGACCGGCGTGACGGTGCGCCCGGCCGGTCGACCCGGTTCGGACTCGGTGCCGATGGCGTGGGCCGCGGTGACGGCACCCGCGGCGACGACGACGGCGACGGCCGTGGCGGTGCCGCGGACGATCCAGCGCCGGACCGAGGAGGGGTTGGTGCTCATTCGTCGCGCTCCTCGTCGAAGGTGGTGGCGGGTTCCTCGGCCTCGATGACGTTCGAGGTGGCACGGCGGCGGCGCGGGGCCGTCGGGACCGCGAGGAGTGCCGCGGCGCCGAAGACCACGCCGAGCACGACGAGGTACAGCACGTGGGTGGCCTGGGTCGCCGCGGAGCCGGAGCGGGTGCGGTCGACCTCGCCCTCGTAGTGGAACAGCTGGCCGTTCGTGGTCTCGCCGATGCTCGTGAAGAGCGCGTTCTGACCGATCGCACCGGCAGCCCGGTCGTGCACGGTCTGCGCCTCGGGGTCGTCACCGGCGTCGTCGATGAGCACGAAGCTCACGCCGAGCTCGCGGAGCGCCGGCCGGGGGTCGTACCCGCTGCGGCTCGCCAGGTTGCCGGCGAGTGTCGTCAGCCGTGCGCCGGACTCGCTCAGCCGGAGTGCGGTCGCGTCGAGCGTCGACTGGTCGTCGAGGGTGGAACCCTGCCCGCGCTCGAGCGTGACGGCGAGCGAACCGTCGTCCTGCGGGACGACCACGAGCGTGCCGACGTCCGGGTTCGCCTGGGCCTCGGCGTTCACGTACGCGCTGAGCACCCGGCCGGTGGTCGGCTCGATCGTGGCGGTGCCGAGGTAGAACGCCGCGAAGGCCGGAGCCACGGCCACACCGGCGAGCACGGTCGCGACGAGCCCGGTGACCGGGGCGGCCTTCGGCAGCACGTCGATGCCGATGCAGGCCGCGACCACGAGGGCGAGCCAGTACACGGACAGACCGCTGCCGGGCCAGACGATGGTGGTGGTCGACCCGACACCGGTCACCGTGACGTGGGTGGCGGCGAAGGCCGTGGCGAAGCCGAGGAGCGCGATGACGAGCGCCGAGCCCGCGACCGCCCAGCGGTGGCCGAGCATCGCCCCGATCGCGGCGGCGGCCACGGGGAGCGCGAGGACGGCCATCACGATCGGCAGGACCGTGGCGACCAGTGCGAGTCCGGACGTCGCGGGGAGCCAGCCGCTCCAGTCGGGCAGGGGCTGTCCGATGGCCAGCTGGAGCGCGGACGGCGCCCGGGTCGCGGACGGCGCACCCGGGTCGGCGAACACCGCGAGCAGGTTGCCGCGTGCGGCCTGCGCCAGGATCAGCGGCAGGAAGAGCACCGCGGTCGGCACCGGGATGAACAGACGACGGTGGGCCCGGCGCCAGCCGACCAGGAGCGCCACGAGCCAGCCGACCAGCAGGACCGGCAGCAGCGACGGCGCGGAGGCGGCGACGACGGCGAACAGGAGCGACGCTCCCGAGGCCCAGGCCCACGAGCGGTGCGCCTCGAGCACGGCGACGAACAGCCACGGCAGCACCAGGTGCGCGATCACGGCGCCGAGGTGTCCGGTCGTCACGGCTCCGACGAGCGACGGGGCGATCGCGTACAGCGACGCACCGATGACCGGCACCCAGGTGCGGGTCGTGACCTTGCGGACCGCGAACCAGGCCCCCAGTGCGGACAGCGGGAACGCGACGAGCATGACCAGCACGACCGCGGTGGACGGCGACCAGAAGACGATCGAGCCGAGCACGGCGAGCACCGCGGCGAAGGGGTCGGACGGGCCGGTGAAGCCCGTGCCGAGCGAGTGGAAGCCGTACCCGACGTTCTGCCAGAGCTGTCCCGGCGTCGCGGAGAGCGGCAGGAGTCCCCCGCCGGTCAGGGCCGGCGACCCGAGCAGCGGGTAGAGCGTCACGACGCTGAGGACCGCGGCGGCCAGGACCACCCAGATGCCGCCGTCGCTCAGGAACGACGCCCGGGCGATCGGGGCGTCCTCGGCCCGGGCGAGTTCGACGTCCCGCGAGGTGGTGCGGTGCTCGTGCACCCGACGCCAGCTCACGCGGAGCGGTTCGACGGCGGCCCAGCCGAGCTTCTTCGTGCGGGCGAGGTTCTTGCGCGCCCGCCCCGTGCCGCCGCCGAACGCGACGGCGAACGCGGCGGAGAGCTCGGGGACCACGGCGGCGGGGTGCTTCGCGACCAGGTGACCGAGCGCGCGGCCGATCGCGAACGGCACGAGCGTGAGCCAGTGCAGCCAGACCAGCGCGGCGGGCGCGTAGGTCATCCGGCGGTGCAGCTGCGCCTGCCGGTGCATCCGGACGCGCCGCGCCTCGGACACGCGCTTGCGGCCGAACTCCTCGATCGGTCCGGCGCTGGTGACCTTGGCCTCCGGCACGAGGGCGACGCGGTGCCCGGCGAGACGGACCCGCACCGAGAAGTCGAGGGCCGCGTCGACGTCCGGCAGCGCCGGGTCGAAGCCGCCGAGTTCGTTCCAGACCGAGCGGCGCACGAGCATGCCGCCCGCGGCGACACCGAGCACGTCGGTGTTGCGGTCGTGCTGGCCCTGGTCGAGCTCGTCCTGCACCAGCACGATCGACCGGCCGAAGCGGGTCATGCTCTCGCCGAAAGCGCGGATGAGCGAGGGGTCGTCGTCGGCGACGAGCTTGGGACCGGCGACGACGACCGACGGCGCGATCTCGACGGCGGACAGCAGGTCGGCGAGCGCGGTCGGCGCCGGCGCGTTGTCGTGGCCGAGGACCCACAGCCACTCGTCGACCGGCTCGTCGGTCGCCACGGGCGGCGCGCTGCGCTCGCCCTGGCGGACGGCGTCACCGAACGCGGTACCGGCGGGCAGCCGGACGAGCTGCGCGGACCCGCCGAAGGACAGTTCGGCGGTCGATCCGTCGGTCGTGCCGACGTCGACGACCACCAGGTTCTCGGGGTGGCGGGTCTGGGCGGCGAGCGCGTCCAGGGTCCGGTCGAGGTGGGCCGCCCCGTTGGCGGCGACGAGGATCGCGGTGACTCTGGGCTGCATGACGGGCGCCACTCTACGGTCTGGAGGCGCGGTGTCGGCTGCGGACGGCGGCGCGCCGTGAACCTGTGGGCGCGCTCACTGCACGGTGCGGGGCGGGCGCTCCACGCGCCTCCCGGACGGGGTGGGGCGGCTACGCCCTTTTCCGCAACTTCCGGCGTTCACGCTCGGAGAGGCCACCCCAGATGCCGAAGCGTTCGTCGTTCTCGAGCGCGTACTCGAGGCACTGCGCCCGCACCTCGCACGAGGTGCAGATCTTCTTCGCCTCGCGCGTGGAGCCGCCCTTCTCGGGGAAGAACGCCTCGGGGTCGGTCTGCGCGCAGAGCGAGTCGACCTGCCAGGCGAGCGGGTTCTCCTCGTCGTCGGTCTCCGGACGTCGGACACCCGGGACGCCGAGCGCCACGGGATCGACGTGCCAGTCCTCCGGAACTCCGGCGTGGAACTCGGAACCGTTCACCCTGATCACCCCTGCCGCCTCGACAACGAACCCCAACTCTTGCGGCCGTTGCCTGTAATTACAGCGGTGTCATTCGCCTGAGTCAAGTCGCGGATCATAGAAGGCACTGACCGCTCCAGCGTGTCATGTCCCCCGTTTGGGCGTGTCGCACCGCTCGGGTGGGCCTTCCGGGGGACAACTGACTCGTCCTCAGGCGCTCAGGAGGCGCTGCGACGGGCCTCCCAGGCGCTCGACACCATCTCGTCCAGGGAGTGCCGCATGGCCCACTCGAGGTCACGGGCGGCGGCTTCGCCGGTCGCGACGATGCGGGCCGGGTCGCCGGGGCGCCGCGGTGCGATCTCGGGGTCGAAGGCGATCCCGGTGCCCGACGCCATCGCGTCCATGATCTGCCGGACGCTCACGCCGTCGCCGCTGCCGAGGTTGTAGGCACGCTCGAGCGGCTCCCCCGCCTCGAGCTTCCGCGCGGCCACCGCGTGCGAGTGCGCCAGGTCGGCCACGTGCACGTAGTCGCGGACGCAGGTGCCGTCCGGGGTGGCGTAGTCGTCGCCGTTGATCCGCGGGGTCCGGCCGGCGAGCAGCGCGTCGAAGACCAGCGGGAACAGGTTGTGCGGGCTGGCGTCGTACAGGTCGGGCTCCCCCGAACCGACGACGTTGAAGTACCGGAGCGACGTGGTGGTGAAGCCCGCGGCGACCTCCATGTCGCGCAGCAGCCACTCGCCGATGAGCTTCGACTCGCCGTACGGCGACTCCGGGTTCTTCGGGGTGGACTCGACCACGGTCTCGACGTCCGGCGTGCCGTAGACCGCCGCGCTGGACGAGAAGACCGCCTTGGTGACGCCGGTCTCCGCCATCGCGCGCAGCAGGGTCGCCATGCCGGTGACGTTCTGCTCGTAGGTGTGCAGCGGGCGCTCGACCGAGACGCCGGCGTACTTGAACCCCGCGACGTGGACCACGCCGGTGACCTCGTGCTCGCGCAGCGTGCGTGCGACGAGCTCGCCGTCGAGGATCGTGCCCTCGACGAACGGCACGTCGTCCGGGACGAACGCGCGGAAGCCGCTCGACAGATCGTCGAACGCGACCGTGTCGATGCCGGCCGAGCGCAGCGCTCGGACGACGTGGGACCCGATGTACCCGGCACCGCCGGTGACCAGCCAACTCATGCTCGCCACGCTAGCGGACGTCGGCGACGCCCCGGTGGCGGTGTGCGGGTCCACGCCACGGCGTGCGGCCCCGCGCCGGTCCCGGTGCCGGCTCCGCGCCCCTAGGCGCCGGTGGCGATGAACACGGTCGACGTGATGCCGTCGGAGGAGTCCGCCTCGACCGTCACGTCGCCCTCGTCCGGGGTGATGAAGCACGACTCGCCCTTGCGGAGCAGGGTCGCCGACTGCGCGCCGACGAGCGTGACGACGCCCTCGGTGCAGATCGCGATCGACGGCCCGACGAGCGGGGCGACCCCGCCGGTGCTCAGTCCCACCGGGCGACCGTCGCCGTCCACCCGCAGCAGCGCGAAGCCGACGCCGTCCGGCGCGAACCGGTCGACGCCCGGGGCGATGCGTTCGGGCTCGAGGACCGGCGCCGGGTACGCGGTGAAGTCCAGCACCCGCAGGAGCTCCGGCACGTCGACGTGCTTCGGCGTGAGCCCGCCGCGCAGCACGTTGTCCGACGGCGCCATCAGCTCGATGCCGAGCCCGTCCTGGTACGCGTGGATGTTGCCGGCGGGCAGGTACATGGCCTGCCCCGCGGTGAGCGTCACCCGGTGCATGAGCAGGGAGACGACGATGCCGGGGTCGCCGGGCCAGCTGGTCGCCAGGTCGCGGACGGTCGCGGTGTTCGGGGTGAGCAGGTCGTCGTCGAGCGAGACGGCCAGGTCGCTCGCGGCCTGCACCACGGCGAGCGCGGACTCGTCGGCGGTCTCGAGCCAGCGGACGGTGTCCTCGAGCCCGTGCAGCAGGTGCACCTCGAGCGGACCGAGGCGTCCGGTGCCGGCGTCGAGCACGCGGACCTCGGCCAGGGTCTCCTCGACCGGGCGGAAGCCGCTCAGCGCCTCGAACCGCTCGCTCAGCGCGACGACGAGCTCGGGCTTCGGGAACGGGTCCTTGTAGTTGCGGGCCGGGTCGTCGAGCGGGATCCCCTCGCGCTCCTCGCGAGCGAAGCCCGCTTCTGCCTGCTCCGGGGTCGGGTGCGCCTGCAGCGAGAGCGGTGCCGCCGCCGCGAGCACCTTGAGCAGGAAGGGCAGGCCGGTGCGGTCCGGACCGAGTGCGGTCTCCGGCTCGTCGGCGATCCAGTCGCGGAGCGTGTCGGCCCCGCCGACCATGGCCGGGTTGACGACGACGCTGGGGCTGCCGGCGTGGGCGCCGAGCCAGAGCTCCGCCTGCGGGGCACCCGTGACGGTGCGGCCGAGGAGCTCCGGGATCGCGGTGACCGAGCCCCAGGCGTAGTCGCGGGGGGTGTTCGTGATGCCGAGGAACATGGGCCAGAGCCTACCGGCGCCGCCGGTGGAGTCCTGCGGACGGCGACCGGCCGGTAGCCTGGCGTCGTGACGAACACCTGGCCGCTGGCGCGCGGGACCGTACCGGAGCGCGAGGCGTTCGCCTTCGGGGCGACGACGCTGTTCGTGCTGTTCGCGGGCGACGCCGTGCCGAACACCCTGACCTGGGTCGGGGCCGGCGTCCTCTGGGCCCTCGTCGCGGCGTGGGGCATCACGATCCTGGTCCGGGCGAAGCCGCCGCTCGTCCGCACCCCCTGGGCACTCTGGGCGTTCCTCGGCTGGTGCCTGGTGACCCTGGTCTGGTCGCACTGGCGCTTCGCGACGATCTCGAGCCTGACCGTGCAGGTGATCTGCGCGGCCGTGGCGTTCACGATCGCCTCGACCCTGACGTGGCGCCGGATCACCGATGCCCTGAGCCTCGCGCTCCGCTGGGTCCTCATGCTCTCGCTCCTGTTCGAGGCCGCCGTCGCGGTGTTCGTCCGGCACCCGATCGCCCCGATCTGGACGGACTACGGCGACCGCGACGTCCCCGACGCCTTCTACTTCTCGCGCGCCGAGCTCTTCACCGGTGGCCGGATCCAGGGGCTGCCCGGCAACGCCAACCTGCTCGCGATGGTGGCCCTGCTGGTCGCGATCGTGGTCGCCGTGCAGTTCGCCGAGGGCCGGATCCGCCGGAACCAGGCGATCGGCTGGCTCGTCGTCGCGGCACTCGGCTTCGTCCTCACCCGCTCGTCGACGGTCATCGCCGCCGCACTCGTGGTCGCCGTGGTCGCACTGGCCGCCGTCTGGATGCGCCGTGTCCCGACCGAGCGCCGGACCCCGCGCTACCTGCTGCTCGCGGTGGGTGCCGTCGTCGTCGCCGTCGCCGCGTTCGTGCTGCGCGGCCCGGTGTCCGAACTGCTCGGCAAGGGCTCGGACGCCACCGGACGCGGGGAGATCTGGGCCAAGGTCCTCGGCCTGATCGACCAGCACCCCGTGGGCGGCTGGGGCTGGATCGGGTACTGGTGGCCGGGCATCCCGACGCTCGCCGACCTGGCGCAGCGCAAGGGCGTCACGTACCTGCAGGCCCACGATGCATACCTGGACGTCTGGATGCAGACCGGCATCATCGGCCTGGTGCTCTTCGCGATCTACGTGGTCACGACGCTGTCCCGCTCGTGGGCCTGCGCGACCCGCATCGGGTACGACGCCGCGCTGCGTCCGCGGTCGTTCGACCCGGTGTCGCTCCTGCCGCTCCTGGTCGTCGTCGCCCTGCTCGTGCAGTCGGTCGCCGAGTCCCGCCTGCTCTACCAGGGGAACTGGGTGCTCTTCGCCCTGCTCGCCATCAAGACGCGCATCGTGCTGACCGGCGAGGAACCGGTGTCCACCGGCGACGGTCCGCGCACGCCGCCCGCCAAGCGCGAGTTCCGCTGGGCCGGCACGCGCTGACCCGGACGCTCGCTCAGCGCGACAGCCACGAGCACGACACCGGGGACGACCACGGGTTCGACTTCACCCGGGCGACCTCGAGCGCCGGGTCCGCGTCGCACGCCGCCACCGCCGCCGGCAGCTGCCCCGCCCACACCGGCCCGTCGCTCCGCCGCGTGTCCGTCGGCGCGACGTGCAGGACCGCCGACGCGACGACGGCGGTGACCACGCACCAACCGGCCAGCGCGCCGACCAGGCGACCCGGGCCTCCCGTCTGTCCGGCAGCACGCGACCAGCTGCGGGCGTCCACGAGCGTGGCGGCGGCGACCACCGCGGCGCTCACCAGCAGCAGGCCGGCGGCCGCGGCGTAGCGCTGCGGCGGCACGGCGGCCATCGCGGCGACCGGCGCCGACCAGCGGATACCGTCGCCGCCGTTGGCGAGCAGGGCCACCCACCACACCGCGACGGAGCCGACGGCGAGGGCTGCGACCATCCACCGGGTGCGCGCTGGCCCGACCACGACGGCCGCCACCAGGACGACGAGCAGCAGGGCTGCGGGCACCACGACCACCGCCCAGCCGTGCTCGACCACCGCCGTCAGCACAGCATCGAGGTCCGGGTCCCAGGCACCCGCCACGGGACGCAGCAGGTACCCCGCGAGCACGTCGCGCACTGCCGGCGACCCCGTGGCGAGGGCACGCGGGCTCGTCAGGGTCGTGATGCCCTGCACCGCCAGGGCGACGACCACGACGAGCGTGACCGGCAGCGCGGTCCACCGGCCGGCCGGTCCGGGCGCACGGCCACGCGGCGTCCAGGCGAGCAGCAGCAGGGGCGCGAACAGGGCGGTGAGCGGTTCGGTGAGCACGGCCACCCCCGCGACCACGGCGAGCGCCCCGGCCGCCCACCACGACCGAGCACGCCACGCGAAGACCCACGGCACCAGGACGAGCAGGAACCAGTGCAGGTTCGCCGCGTTGCCGCTGATCTCGTACGGGGCGAGCGGCAGGACGACGGGGACGGCGGCGAGCACCAGCCGCAACGGCCACGGGCGGACGACGTCGCGGGACAGCACGAACACCAGGGCGCAGACCCCGCCGACGACCGTGCACGCGGCGAGCGCCACCACCTGCGCGTACCGCTCGGGCGGCAGCGCGTACCCGAGGTCGACGATGAGCCGCGGCAGCAGGTGCACGTACCCGGCGTAGGGGTGCAGCAGGGTGTCGACGGGACCCATCGCGATCCGTTCGCGCAGGAACACGCCGCCGTCCTCGGCCCAGACGGTGTTCCGCGGCACCGGGCCGAGCCGGTACCAGGCCAGGGCGGTCGTGAGCAGGCCGACGACGACCGCGACGAGGGGGACGCCGGCGACCCTGCGCGCGAGGTCCATCCGGTGAGGATAGTTCGGTCATCGCGCATCGTCGATACAGCCACACCGCGATGCGGTGTGCTCGTCACAAGGTCGTGCGCCAAGATGGACGCGTGACGGACGGCCGGGTGAGCAGACAGGTGCTCGGGCGCCGGTACCTCTCCGCCTGGATCGGCTTCTCGGCCGGTGGACGGTTCAGCCAGGCGCTCGCGACGGTCATCGTGCTGTTCGGGTTCGGGCAGCCCACCGTCGAGGCCCTGGTCGGCCGGGCGGGGACCTGGGCGGTGCTCGTGACGCTGTTCGTGCTGGCAGGGCTGAGCCTGCTCGGCCAGCGCTACCGGATCGAGTGGCACGGGGTCCTCCCCCTCTCGCTGCTGGCCTTCGTCGGCTACTGCGCGTTGAGCGTGCTCTGGAGCGAGTACTCCTGGGTGGCGCTCCGCGGACTGGTGCAGACCGTGTGCTTCATCGGCCTCGGGCTGTACCTGGCCCTCGGCCGCGACCTGGTGCAGGTGATCCGGGCCTCGGGCGACGCCTTCCGGATCCTGCTCGTGACGGCCCTCGGACTCGAGGTCCTGTCCGGCCTGGTCCTCGACGTCCCGTTCCCGGCGTTCGGCATCCGCGGCGACATCGCGTACGGCGGTCCGATCCAGGGCATCGGCGGCACGCGCAACTTCATGGGCTTCATCGCCGCGATGGCCCTGGTCACCTTCGTGGTCGAGTTCCTCACCCGGTCGGTCACGGTCTGGCGCGCGATCGCCTCGACCTCGCTCGCCGTCATCGCCCTGATGCTCGTGCAGTCCCCCATCACCGGGCTCGCGATGATCGCGCTCGCCGTCACCGCGCTGGCGCTCTGGTCACTCCGGCACGCACGACCGGCGACCAGACCGGTGGTCAACGGCGTCCTCGGCGCGGTCGTCCTGCTGACGCTGGCCGTCGGGGTGCTCGCCCGGCACCGTCTGCTCGCCGAGATCGGGGCGGCCGGCGGCACGGCCACCCGGACAGACCTGTGGTCGCAGATTCGGGTCCTGGTGGAGCGCTACCCGATCCAGGGCTGGGGCTGGGTGGGCACGTGGCCGACCGAGCCCGTCGTGCCTTACGTCACGCTCATCGACCCCGCCGGCGTCCGGTTCACCTCGGGACTCAACGCCTTCGTGGACGCCTGGCTGCAGATCGGGTTCGCGGGCACGCTCATTCTCGGCATCACGGCGCTGCTCGCGTTCGCGCGCGCCTGGGTGACGGCGACGACGTTCCCCGGGGTGGCGTACGTGTGGCCGGCCGCCGTGCTCGTGCTGCTCGCCGTCACCAGCACGGCGGAGAGCTACCTGCTGCACGGCGCGGGGCTGATGTTCTTCGTGACGGTCCTCGTGATCGCCGCGCGGCGCCGCTCGTGGCGCCGGCACCTGCCGCGCGTGTAGCGCGGACGCTGCGCGCTGCGCGCTGCGCGCTGCGCGCCGTGGCGCTTCGTGAGCAGGAATGGTCGCCTCCGCGGAGGCGACCCGACCGTTGCTGCTCACGAAGCGGCGGTACGGCGCGACCCACCGCCGGCCTGGAGGCCCGTTGCGGCCCCGCACCGCGCCTCCAGGCCGTCGCGCCCAGCGTTCCGGGCCCGCGCATCGTGAGCAGGAAAGGTCGCTTCCGCGGAGGCGACCCGACCGTTCCTGCTCACGAAGCGAGCGCGCTACGGGCGCGTGCGGCGACCGAGGCGGCGCTGCACGCCCCACTGGGTGACGCGGAGCATCGCCTCGAGGACGATGGACCGGCTCATCTTGGAGACGCCGTGCACGCGGTCACGGAAGCGGATGGGCACCTCGACGATGCGTCCGCCGAGGGCGTCCACGCGCAGCGTCATGTCCACCTGGAAGCAGTACCCCTTCGAGTCCACCGACCCGAGGTCCATCCGCGCGATCGCCGACGAGCGGTACACGCGGTAGCCGGCGGTGATGTCCCGCACGTCGAGCCCGAGCACCAGGCGGGCGTAGGTGTTGGCCCCGCGGCTGAGCGCCTGGCGCCGGAGCGGCCAGTCGACGACCGACCCACCGGGGACCCAGCGGGACCCGATGGCGAGCAGGACGTCGTCGGACGCGGTCACGGCGTCGACCAGGGCCGGCAACCGGTCGGCCGGGTGCGAGCCGTCGGCGTCCATCTCGACCAGCAGCGGGTACCCACGCTCCAGACCCCACCGGAACCCGGCGACGTACGCCGTGCCGAGCCCGAGCTTGCCGGAGCGCTGCAGCAGGTGCACACGGTCGTCCGCGGCCGCCAGGGACCGCACGATGTCCCCCGTGCCGTCCGGGCTGCCGTCGTCGACGACGAGCACGTGGGCACCGGGCACCGCCGCCAGCACGGCGGCGGTGATCGCACGGATGTTCTCGGCCTCGTCGTACGTCGGGACGATGACGAGGGCGGTGGTCTCCCCCGGGGTCACCGGTTCAGGCGCCGCTTCACCTTGCCGGCGACGCTCCGGGGTCCCTCGGTGCGCAGGTAGTGCACGGCACGGCCGAGGTCGTAGCGGACGCCGGAGAGCTTCTTGCGCTCCGGGACGCGGACGCGCATCTTGTGCGGCTCGATCGACGACGCGGTGTCGCGCACGGACTTGTCCGCAGCGCGGATCGGGTTCCGGCAGAACTCGACAAGGGGGGCGAGGACGTTCTCCCACGTGAACTGCTCGCGCACGCGGTCGACGTTGCCGATGAACTCCGTGCGGGCCTTCTTGTCGAAGAGCGCCGTCTCGAGCGCGGTGGCCAGTCCGTCGATGTCCTGCTCGTGCACCGCGATGCCGAGCTTCTCTTCTGCGACGAGGTCACCGAACGAGTCGCCGGCCGTCGTGACGATCGGCAGACGTGCCCACAGGTAGTCGAGGATGCGGGTCCGGAACGAGAAGGTGGTCTCGAGGTGCTCGTAGTGCGTCGAGACGCCGGCGTCGGCCTCGAGCAGGTATGCGCCGCGCTCCTCGTACGGGATCCACTGGTCGTTGAAGAACACGTGCTTGCCGGTGAGACCGAGCGCGTCGGCCTCGGCGCGGACCTTCGCGACGATGTCCATCTCGGGGACGTCGGGGTTCGGGTGCTGCACGCCCATGAAGAAGAGCTTCACCGACGGGCGGCGCTCGGCGAGCTGGGCGATCGAGCGGACCAGGGTGATCGGGTCGAACCAGTCGTAGATCCCACCGCCCCAGACGACGAGCTTGTCGTTCTTGCCGATGCCCGGCACGACGCCCTTGACGCGCTGCTGGTCGTGGACCGGCGGCGTCGAGGACAGGCCGAACGGCACGACGCCGATGAGCGAGCGCAGGTCGGCGTCGCGCGAGTACGTGCGGGCGTTCACGCGGCCGGAGCCGGCGAGCTGCCCGAGCCAGAACATCCGCTGGCGCTCGGAGGCGCAGATGAAGTAGTCGCCGAGCTCGAGCTGGTGGTTCAGCGTGTCCGAGGCGTCGAGGATCTGGCGGTTCCACTTGTCGACGTCGTCGCTACGGCCCTGTTCCAGCTGCTCGAGGTGCAGCGGGTCGTAGACGTCGACGACCAGGATCTTGCTGGTCGACTCGAGCACCGGGAACAGCCGGAGCGCGTGGCCCTGCACGATGATGACGTCGGCCCAGCCCTCGTGCTCGACCATCTGGCGCGGGTGGCGGTGCGGGACCGTGACGACCTCGTACGACGGGTCGATCGGCGACGAGCGGGTCAGGCTGACCACGCGGACGTCGTGCTCGGACGCCAGCTGCTTGGCCATCTGCGTGGCACGGATCGCCGGACCGGCCATCTTGGCGCCGATCGAGTCGCCCGTGATGATGAGGACGCGGCGACGGGTACCGACCTCGAGCACGCCGAGGGAGTGCACGATCTTGTCGTAGCCGGCCAGGTAGTTCTCGATCGGGTACGCGGGCTCGTCGCGGTTGCCGAACAGGCGGAGGAGCTCACGGTCGGACCGGACGCGGGTCGCCTGGATCTGGCGGCGGGACTCGGTCATCGACGGCAGCTGCTCGACGAACTGGTCGACGCCGTAGATGCCCGCCATGCTCGTCTTCGGCACCGGGATGGTCGGGACGCTGTCGTCGCCGGGGTTGCGCAGGTCGAGCTCGGTGGAGTCGAGCTCCCCCCGGCCCACGGCACGGCGGACGGCGAGTGCCAGGGAACCGGGGAGCGCCGCGGCGAGCTGCTCGTCACCGAGGTTCTTGTAGAGCGTGAACAGTGCGTTCCGCTCGAGCAGGTAGGTCTCGCGGAAGTCGCCGAACTTGTTCATCGACGCGTGGTGCTTGTGGAACGCGACCGACTTCGGCTGGTACCGGAAGCGCCAGCCGAGCAGGTTGAGCCGCCAGCCGAGGTCGACGTCCTCGTAGAACATGAAGTAGCGGTCGTCGAAGCCGTCGAGCTGCTCGAAGAGCTCGGCGCGGATGAACATCGCGGCGCCGGTGCCGAACAGGACGTCGGTCTCGCTCTCCCACCGGCCGGTGTCCGGCGACCCGGCGAAGGGCTTGTAGCCCATGCCGTACCAGGTCATCGCGGCCTCGGTGAAGTCGACGTTGACGCCTTCCCAGTCGAGGACCTTCGAGGCGACGGCGCCGATGTCGGCACCGGAGGCGAAGGTGGCCATCGCCTCGCGCACCCAGCCGGTGTCCGGGCGGGCGTCGTTGTTGAGGAACGCCACGACCTCGCCGGAGGACTTCTCGACGCCGAGGTTGCACCCCCCGGTGAACCCGAGGTTCGCACCCGCGTCGATCAGGGTGAAGTCGAGGCTCGAGGCCTTCAGACGCCCGAGGTGCTCGGGGCCCGAACCGTTCTCGACGACGATCACCTCGAGCTTGTCCTGCGGCCAGTCCTGCTTGCGGAGTTCCGCGATGCTCGTCAGGGTGTCGTCCGTGCCCTTGTAGTTCACGAGGATGACGGACACGACTCCCGGCTTGCGCTCTGTCACGCGAGTTCCTCCAGCAGCTGCCGCGCACCGGGCGCGGGTCGATGGGTCGGCCAACGGGGTGCCGCGGGCCGATGACACCCTACAAGGCGCGCCCAGGGACTCCCTGCCGCCGCTGCGGATTCGTGCAGAATGGCGTGCGTGACCGCAGTGATCCCGAGCACCCCCATGTCCTCTCCCCTCCGCGAGGACTACGCGGCCCTCGCGGCCGACGAGCACGCCGAGGGCCCCCGCGGCACGATCCGCTTCGCGGTGTCGACCGCCGACCCGGCCGAGGGCAAGGGCGACCTGTTCGTCGCGCTCGGGCTGGCACGGGCGCTCCGGGCCGAGGGCTGGGGCGTCGCGATGTGGCCGCTCGAGCGCTGGGGCGAGGAGCTCCCCGCCGACACCGCCGTCGTGGTCAGCATGATCGAGTCCTTCGTGCCCGGGTACGTCCCCGCCGGCACCGCCCTGGTGGCGTGGGTGCGGAACTGGACCGCCAAGTGGGCAGCCCTGCCGTACCTCGACGAGTTCGACGCGGTCTGGACGTCGTCCGGGATCGCCCGCGACGCGATCGCGGCCGCGTACTCCGGCCCCGTCGAGGTGGTGCCGATCGGCGTCGACACCGAGCTGTTCACGACCGACGCCCCCGCGCCGCGCGAGCGCACGGACCGCGCCGTGACCACCGTCAACTTCTGGGGCGTCCGCCGCCGGGTGCAGGACGTCCTCGCCGAGGTCGCCCCGGCCGAACCGGTCGTCTGGTTCGCCGCGAACGTCGACCACGTCGAGGCCTCCGCGGGCGTCGAGCTCCGCCCGGCCGTGTCCTACTTCGCCCTGCCCGAGGTCTACCGCGCCGCCGGTTTCGTCGTCGACGACGTCATCGAGCCGGCCGCCGAGTACGGCACCCTGAACTCCCGCCTGTACGAGTCGCTCGCGTCCGGTGCACTGCCGGTCACCGACTGCGCGCTCGGGCTCGACGAGCTCGGCCTGTCCGACGTGCCGGTGTTCGACGACGCCGACTCGCTCGAGCGCGTGCTCGCGATGCCCCGCGACGAGCGCACCGCCCTGGTCGCCCGGCTCCGCGCCGTCGTGGTCGAGCGGCACTCGTTCCGCAGCCGCGCCGAACAGGTCGGTCCGTCGCTCGACGCCGCCGTCGCCGCCGCCTCGGGCCGGAGCGGCGAGCGTGGCGCGTTCCTGCGGTGGGCCACCGCCCAGCGCGAGACGCTCCGGCAGACCGAGCACGACCGCGACGTCCACCTGGCCGGCGTGCACGACATCAACGCTCGCCTGGTCGCGTCGGAGCAGAAGGTCGGCGCGTACGACACCGCCCGTCGCCTGGCCGAGGCGGAGCGCGACCAGATCGCGGCCCGCTTCGAGGGCCTCACGCGCTCCCCCGAGTACCGGCTGCTGCACGGCGTGGGCCTGATGGCGCGGCGCGCGCGCCGCTGACGGCGGTCGACGCGACCCACGACGGACGGGAGGCCCGGTACCAGCTGGTACCGGGCCTCCCGTCCGTCGTGTGGTGACCGTCTACTGCACGGTGACGCTCTTCGTGCCGAAGCTCTTGTAGGTGCCGCTCGGCAGGTCCTGGAAGTAGACGCGCACGGTGTGCGTGCCCTTCTTCACCCCGGTGAACTTCCGCGACAGCCCGACGTCCGAACCCCAGTCCGGGTGCACGGCCTGCACGTCGGTGCGGGTCGCGTTGACGGTGCCCGGCGAGACGGCGACGCCGTCCAGGTGGATCTTGTACTTGACCGGGTCCCAGACGTCCGGGTCGATCGCCCAGCCGGCCACGGTGATGGTGCCCGTGCCGCCGGTGACGGACTCGTACAGGCCCTTGACCGAGCCGGTCTTGCCCGTCTTGCCGGTGGTCGGCGGGTCGGTGACCGTCACGCTCTTCGTGCCGAAGCTCTTGTACGTGCCGCTCGGCAGCTCCCGGAAGTACACGCGCACGCTGTGCGTGCCGGCGGTCAGCCCGGGGATCTTCAGCGAGAGGCCGACGTCGGAGCCCCACGCGGGGTGCACGGCCTCGACGTCGGTCCGCTTCGCGTTCGCGGTCCCGGGGGCGATGGCGACACCGTCGACGTGGATCTTGTAGGCGACGGGGTCCCAGACGTCGGGGTCGATCGCCCAGCCGCGCACCGTGGCGCTGTTCACGCCACCGACCACGGACTCGAACGCACCCTTGACCGAGCCGGTCTTGCCCGTCTTGCCGGTCGTCCCCGACGCGTCGGGTTCGGCGGTCGACGCGGCGGTCACGGTCACGGACTTGGTGCCGAAGCTGACGTACTTGCCGCCCTGCAGGTCCTGGAAGTAGACGCGCACGGTGTGCTTGCCCGCCTTCAGGCCGGTGAGCCGGAGCGTCAGACCGACGTCGGAGCCCCACGTCGGGTGCGTCGCCTCGACGTCGGTGCGGGTGGCGTCCGCGACCCCGCTGTTCGTGCTCACGCCGTCGACGTGGATCTTGTACTTGACCGGGTCCCACACGTCCGGGTCGATCGCCCAGCCGCGCACGGTGGCCGTGCCGACGCCGCCGGTGACGGAGTCGTACGACCCGCGCACGGCACCGGTCTTGCCGGTCTTGCCGGTGGTCGGGGCGTCCACGACGACCGACTTCGACGCGACCTTCACGTACTTCGTGCCGGGCTTGTCCATCACGTACAGCGTCACCGCGCGCGAGCCCGCGCTGATGCCGCCGATCGTCTTCGAGAAGCCGAGGGTGCTGCCGACGCCGGGGTAGACCTTCGCCACGTCGGTGCGGGTCTTGTCCGCCGTGCCGGTCGCCTTGCTCACGCCGTCGACGAGGATCTTCCACGAGCCGGGCTTGGACGAGTCGGGGTCGAGGACCCAGCCGGTGGCCGAGATCGTGCCGACGCCACCGGTCACCGAGTCGAGGACGCCCTTGGGGGCCGCGCTCGTGATGGTCCGGGTGTAACAGCCGAGCAGGGTGTTCGCCCCGCGGCCCTGGTTGATGGCGTAGCTGCAGACGGAGTGCTTGCCGAGGCTCAGCCCGGTCAGTTCGGCCGAGAACCCGTGGCGGGTGTTGTTCGCGCCGAGGGTGCCGGCGAGGTCGCTCCGGGTCTTGTCCGCCGTGACGGTCTTCGCGCCGGCGCCGTCGACGTAGAACGCGACGCGCAGGGCGTTGGTGGTGTCCGGGTCGGCCGCCCAGCCGGTGACCGTGATCGACGAGGTGGAGGTCGCGGTCACGGAGTCGACGTCGCCGTAGGGGTTGCCGCCGCCGGCCGCAGCACCGAACCAGTCGGTGTACATGCGCCAGAAGTTGCGGTTGCCGTAGGCGGAGCAGCTGTCACCGGAGCCGTAGAGGTTCGACATGGCCGCGGCGTTCGGGGTGTACGGGGTGTAGATGTACAGGCTCGCGGTGGCCTGGTTCTGGATGTAGACGGACTTCCGACCGCAGGCCGCGTTCGGGTTGAGCAGGATCGAGTTCGTCCGGCCCGCCTGGTACGCCCACGAGGTCGGCGACGCCTGGTACCGCTTGAACTGCAGGGCCGCTGCGTAGACCTGCTGGCCGAAGCCGAAGTACGCCGGGTCGCACGGGGCGGTGTCCGGGCACGCGAAGCCGGTGGCGTGCAGGTACATGTAGGACGTCGGCGAGGACGTCGTGACGATGCCCTGCTCCTTCTGCAGGAGCACGAGGAGCACCTTCTGGCTGATGCCGCACGCGGCACCGACCTGGGCGATCATCGTCGCGGCCGACTTGGTGCCACCAGCGATGGCCGCGCACCGGCCGGAGACGGCGCCGATCGAGCTCATCTTCTGCGAGAAGTCCTTCAGGCAGGCGGGTCCGCTCGACGACTTCCGGCAGTTCGGCGCGACGCTCGTCAGGAACGACTGCACGGCGGCGGCGTTCATCGCCGAGCCGTTGTAGAAGTTCGCGTCGCTGATGATGTTGCCCGGGTCGAAGTCCGAGGCGACCGCGGCCGAGGCCGACTGGGTCGTCGTCTGCTCCGCGAGCACCGTGCCGAAGGTCAGGCCGCTCACCGCGACGGCGAAGGCCGCCACCAGGGCGAGGGAGCTCCGGAGGGAACGACGGGAGCGGGCTGCTCGGGGGGAACGGGTGGTGCGG